>NZ_JBEXGR010000005.1:0-388146 GCF_040607415.1 Micromonospora sp. NPDC005291 | reverse complement strand
GACCGGAACGAGGATCGGTAGCTCGGAGTTGAGCTGCCGGGATAGGATCGCCGCCGGTACGGGGCGGTAGCTCAGCGGGTTCCGCCGCCCGTCCACCGGGCCAGGTCACCGCCGCACCGCCCGGCGAGCGGCCGTGGCTGCCGGCGTGGCATCGTTCCTGGATGACCGTGGCACAGCGAGAGGAATGGCGCCGTCCGGGTCCGACGACGGATCAGCGCCGGAACGACCTCTGGATCGGGCTGGGGATGACCGGGCTGGCGCTGGTGAGCCTCACCCTGGCCCGCAGCACCGGGGCGTTCCTGCTGGGTCCACCGCCGTCCGGGCCGGAACAGCTGTTCTGGACCGTCGCGGTGACCCTGCCGCTGATCTGGCGGCGCCGTTGGCCGGCCGCGACCCTGCTGATCATCGCGGTGGCGTTCATCGCCGCGCAGGCACGATCGGCCCCGGAGACCCAGTTCTCCTCCTGGGCCCTGTTCGGCGCCCTCTACACCGTCGGCGCCTGGGGGCAGAACCGTCAGCTGGCCCGTCGGCTCCGGATCGGCGTGATCGCCACGATGTTCGCCTGGCTGGGGATCTACTACGCGGTGACCATCGACCACATCCCGCGCGATGCCTTCGCCGACGCGGTCGGGCCGGTGCCACCGGTGCTCGCCGCGATGGTCACCGGCGTACTGGTCAATGTGCTGGTCTTCGGGTTCGCGTACTTCTTCGGCGAGACAGCCTGGGTGGCCGCGCGGCGCGAGCACGAGCTGCGTACCCAGGCCGAGGACCTGCGCCGGTCGCAGGCCGAGTCCCGAGAACGGGCGGTGCTCGGCGAGCGGGTCCGGATCGCCCGGGAGTTGCACGACGTGGTCGCCCACCACGTGTCGGTGATGGGAGTGCAGGCGTCCGCCTGCCGCCGGGTGTTCGACCGCGACCCGAACAAGGCCCGCACGGCACTCACCGCCATCGAGCAGAGCGCCCGCACCGCCGTCGACGAGCTGCGTCGGATGCTCGGCGTGCTGCGGACCTCCGCCGGCGCCGACGCCGAGCCGCCGGTGGCCGGCGGCGTGGAACGCATCAGCGAACTGGTCGAGCGGGCCCGGGCCGCCGGTCTGACGACCACCCTCGGGGTGTACGGCGACCCGGTCGCGCTGCCCGAATCGGTCTCCCAGGCGGCCTACCGGGTGACGCAGGAAGCGGTGACCAACACCCTGAAGCACGCCGGAGCGGACCTGCTGGACGTGCGGGTCCGTTACCTGGCCCGGGAGGTGGAGGTCGACGTGACCGACGACGGACGGGCCGGCGGCCGGACCAACGCCGTCGGGCTGGGCCTGATCGGAATGCGCGAACGGGTCACCGCGCACGACGGCGACCTGGAGGCCGGGCCGCGTGCCGGCGGCGGTTGGCGGGTACGCGCGCGCTTCCCACTGGCGGTGTCGACGGACCCGCCGGTCGGCGCGCAACGGAGAACGAGCGAGGGGCACCAGCTGGCAGCCGGCGCGGAGCGTTCGGCGTGAGCGCCGCACCTGCCCACGAGGCACCGGACGCCGGCCAGCCGGTCCGGGTGCTGCTCGCCGACGACCAGCACCTCGTCCGCACCGGCTTCCGGGTCATCCTCGAGGTGGAGGACGACATCGAGGTGGTCGGTGAGGCCGCCGACGGCGAACGCGCCGTCACCATGACCCGAGCCACCCGCCCCGACGTCGTACTCATGGATGTGGAGATGCCCGGGATGGACGGCCTGGAGGCCACCCGGCAGATCACCGCCGGCGGGCCCGGTTCGCCCGCGGTGCTGATCCTCACGACCTTCGACCGCGACGACTACCTGTTCGCCGCGCTGCGGGCCGGGGCCAGCGGCTTCCTGCTCAAGAACGGCACGCCGGAGGAACTGATCGAGGCGATCCGGGTGCTGGCCAGGGGCGACGGTCTGCTCGCCCCGGAGATCACCCGCCGGGTGATCTCCACCTTCGCCCGCCCCGGCGACCCGGCGGGCACCGCGCACCGTGGGCCGGACGCCGACGCCGCGTTGGCCGAGCTGACCCCGCGTGAACGGGAGGTGCTGATGCTGCTCGCCGCCGGATCGAGCAACGCGGAGATCGCCGTGACCATCCACCTGGGTGAGGCCACGGTGAAGACGCACGTGAGCCGGGTACTGGCCAAACTCGGCCTGCGCGACCGGGTGCAGGCGGTGGTGTTCGCGTACGAGAACGGGGTGGTCCGACCCGGCGGGTGACCGACGTCCGCCGCAAGGTGGACCCAGCCGCTCAACCGCCGGGCGGACGGCTGACGGCCGTACTCGATCTAGCGTGGATGCGTGACCAGAACGCTTCGCATCGACGGCGTCGACCGTAGCTTCGGCGACCGGCAGGTGCTCAAGAACGTGTCCTTCGAGGTGGCCGCCGGCCGGATGACCGGCTTCGTGGGCGCCAACGGCGCCGGCAAGACCACCACCATGCGGATCATCCTGGGGGTGCTCGCCCCCGACGCCGGCAAGGTGAGCTGGGGCGGCACGACCCTGACCCGGCAGGACCGCCAGCGCTTCGGTTACATGCCGGAGGAACGGGGCCTCTACCCCAAGATGACCACCCGGGAGCAGGTGACCTACCTGGGCCGGTTGCACGGCCTGGACGCCCCCGCAGCACGGCGTGCCACCGACACGCTGCTGGAACGGGTCGGGCTCGGCGAGCGCGGCGACGACCTGCTGGAGACGCTGTCGCTGGGCAACCAGCAGCGCGCCCAGATCGCGGCGGCGCTGGTGCACGACCCCGAGGTGCTGGTACTCGACGAGCCGTTCTCCGGCCTCGACCCGCTGGCCGTCGACACCGTCGTCACCGTGCTACGGGAACGGGCCTCGGCGGGAGCGCCGGTGCTCTTCTCCAGCCACCAGCTCGACGTCGTGGAACGGCTCTGCGACGACCTCGTGATCATCGGCGACGGTGTGATCCGAGCCGCCGGCAGCAGGCAGCAGCTGCGCGACTCGTACACCGTGCCCCGTTACGAGTTGGTGGTGGCGAACGACGCCGGCTGGGTGCGCGACCACCCCGGGGTGACCCTGGTCGAGCTGGACGGCGCACGAGTGGTCTTCGACCTGCCCACCGGCGCCGACGAACAGCCCGTCCTGCAGGCGGCCCTCGCCCGCGGCCCGGTCCGCGCCTTCCGCCCGGTCAGCCCGTCGCTCACCGAGATCTTCCGAGAGGTCACCCAGTGAACGTCACCCAGGCCACCCGGCTGGTCGCCGAACGCGAGATCCGGGTCAAGCTCCGCGACCGTACCTTTCTGTTCGGCACGCTCTTCTTCCTGCTGATCGCCGCGGCGGGCACGATCCTGCCGCCGCTGCTCTCCGGCGGGCCGGAGAGCGTCGCCGTCACCCAGGAGGCCGCCGGCCCGCTGCGGGACGCTGGTCTCGACGTCCGCGTGGTGGCCGACGACCGGGCCGCCGAACAGGCCGTCCGCGACGGTGACGTGGACGCCGCGGTGGTCTCCGGCCCGAAGGTGCTCGCGATGGACGAGACCCCGAACGACGTGGTCATGGCGCTGAGCAGCGCGCCGCCGGTGCAGCTGCTCGACCCGGACGCGGTCGACCCGGTGGTGGCGTTCCTGGTGCCGTTCGTCTTCGCGTTCGTCTTCTTCATCACCTCGCAGACCTTCGGCCTGCAGATCGCCCAGAGCGTCACCGAGGAGAAGCAGACCCGCATCGTGGAGATCCTGGTCGCCGCCGTGCCGGTCCGAGCACTGTTGGCCGGCAAGGTGGTGGCCGGCGGCATCCTGGCGTTCGCACAGATCGCGCTGATCGCGGTGGTGACGGTGATCGGCATGCAGCTCAGCGACAGTGGCGGCCTGCTCAGCCTGCTCGCCCCGGCGATCGGCTGGTTCGTACCGTTCTTCCTGCTCGGTTTCGTGCTGCTCGCCGCGATGTGGGCAGCGGCCGGAGCGCTGGTCAACCGGCAGGAGGACATCGCCGGGGTGTCGACGCCGGTGCAGTTCGCCGTCATGCTGCCGTTCTTCGCGGTGATCTTCCTGAACGACAACGCCATCGCGATGCGGGTGCTGTCCTACCTGCCGTTCTCCTCGCCCACGGCCATGCCGCTGCGGCTGTTCACCGGTGACGCGGCCCCCTGGGAGCCGATCGTCTCGCTGGCCATCCTGCTGGTCGCCGCCGGTGCGTTCGTGGTCGCTGGGGCCCGGGTGTACGAGGGGTCGCTCCTGCGCACCAACGGCCGGACCTCGCTGCGCGCCGCCTGGCGGGAGCGGGAGACGATCGGCTGAGCCGAGAGTTCGCCCGCCCGGGCGTCGGTGTCCTGGTCGGACGCCGACGCCCACGGCCGTTGACCGACCGTGGCACCTGCTCTCGCACGGACCCGCGGGGCGGGCTCAGCGGGCGCGCGGCACCTCGTTCCAACCGGCGGACAGCGGGGACGCCGACCAGGCCGGGTCGGGCTGCCACTGCGCCCACGCCGGGTCCCACCAGCGCTCGCCCGCGTCGAGCAGCGCGGCGATCCGGTCACCCTCGGCCTGGATGGCGTCCCCCATCCCCGGGTAGCGCCCCTCGACGAGGCGCTGGGCGAAGATCTCCACGTCCTTCCAGACGTACCGGTCGGCGTCCGCGCCCCACCACAGGTCCAGCTCGTGGTCCAGGGTGTCCACCCCGATCGGCGTACGCCGCAACGGGTCCTGCAGGTTGAAGTACCAGCCGGCGAAGTCGCGTCCCGGCCCTGTCCAGAACACGTCGATCGAGTGCGCCTCACCGGGACGGTGCAGCATCAGCTTGCCGTGCCCCTGCCAGGCGCGGTGCCCGGCGGCCTACCACGGGTGTCGCCCGCACGGAAAGACGCCGGTCTCCGGGAAGCCGAACTCGGCCCCGGGTGGGATGTACAGGGCGAGCAGGTCGGCCGAGTCCTCGACGCAGATCGTCGGGCAGCCGAACCACACCTCGCCACGCAGAACCTCGCGTCGGACGACCACGTCGCCCGCCGCGAACCGCTGCACCGCCACGCCCCGGCACCTCCTCGACCAACGAAAATCCCGCCGCGGGTCGGGTCTTGTCAGGCGTCGACCGCGGCCATCACGTCGTCGCTGATGTCGAAGTTGGCGTAGACGTTCTGCACGTCGTCACAGTCTTCCAGGACATCGATCAGCTTGAAGATCTTGCGCGCGCCCTCTTCGTCCAGTGGGATGTTCATGCTGGGGATCAAGGAGGACTCGGCCGAGTCGTACTCGATGCCGGCGTCCTGCAGCGCGGTGCGGACCGCGATCAGGTCGGTCGGCTCGGAGACCACCTCGTACGCCTCACCGAGGTCGTTGACCTCCTCGGCGCCGGCGTCGAGGACGGCCATCATCACGTCGTCCTCGCTGGCGTCGGCCTTGGGCACGATCACCACGCCCTTGCGGGTGAACATGTACGACACCGAGCCGGCATCGGCGAGTGAGCCGCCGTTGCGGGTGAGCGCGGTGCGCACCTCGGTCGCCGCACGGTTGCGGTTGTCGGTGAGGCACTCGATCAGCATGGCCACACCGTTCGGGCCGTACCCCTCGTACATGATGGTCTGCCAGTCGGCGCCACCGGCCTCCAGGCCGGAGCCGCGCTTGACCGCCCGGTCGATGTTGTCGTTCGGCACCGAGCTCTTCTTCGCCTTCTGGATGGCGTCGTAGAGCGTCGGGTTACCGGAGGGGTCGCCACCGCCGGTCCGCGCGGCCACCTCGACGTTCTTGACCAGCTTGGCGAACATCTTGCCGCGCTTGGCGTCGATGACGGCCTTCTTGTGCTTGGTGGTCGCCCATTTTGAGTGGCCGGACATCTGCTACCTCCGTTGCTACCCGCCGTCTGCATCGACCGCACCGCTCACGCCCCGCTCCCGCCGGCGCACGCGGAGGTGCCGGTCAGCTCTGGTGGAAGCCGTGGCGGGCAGATGGCCCTGCCGAATCTCCGCAATCCTACCGACGTCCCCGGGGTCGCTGTCATGCACCGCGCGCGGCGGCTTCACGTCCATGGTTTCCCGCGCCGTCCAGCCAACGGATCACGCCATCAGGAGGTGGTGCGAACCAGGTCCACGAAGTACGCGTGCACGCGCAGGTCACCGGTCAACTCGGGGTGGAACGAGGTGGCCAGCAGATTACCCTGCCGGACCGCCACGATCCGGTCGGCGGCCGGGCCATCGGTCACCGTCCCGATGACCTGGACGCCGACACCGACCCGTTCGACCCAGGGGGCGCGGATGAAGACCGCGTGGAACGGGTCACCCGGCACCCCGGCGATTTCCACCGGCGCCTCGAACGAGTCCACCTGCCGGCCGAACGCGTTGCGTCGCACGGTCATGTCGATGCCGGAGAAGCCCCGCTGGTCGGGTCGACCGTCGAGCACCTCGGTCGCCAGCATGATCATGCCGGCGCAGGAACCGTAGACCGGCATACCGGTGGCGATCCGCTTGTCGATCGGCTCCCGCATCTCGAAGATGTCGGTGAGCTTGCTGATGGTGGTGGACTCGCCCCCGGGGATGACCAGGCCGTCGACCAAGTCCAGCTCCGCCGGACGGCGGACCGGGCGGGCATCCGCGCCCGCCGCGGCCAGTGCCGCCACATGCTCGCGCACGTCCCCCTGAAGCGCGAGCACACCAATCACGGGTACGGCCACGTCCCCCACCGTTCCTCTCGTTGCCGTCGCCTTGTCAGGAGGGGCTCCGCCCGTCCCGACTCACCAGCCCCGCTCGGCCAGGCGGTGCGGCTGCGGGATCTCCTCGACGTTGATGCCGACCATGGCCTCGCCGAGACCGCGGGAGACCTTGGCCAGCACGTCCGGGTCGTCGTGGAAGGTGGTGGCCTTGACGATCGCGGCGGCCCGCTGGGCCGGGTTGCCAGCCTTGAAGATGCCGGAGCCGACGAAGACGCCCTCGGCGCCGAGCTGCATCATCATCGCGGCGTCGGCCGGCGTGGCGATCCCGCCGGCGGTGAACAGCACCACCGGCAGCTTGCCGCTCTCGGCGACCTCCTTGACCAGCTCGTACGGGGCCTGCAGCTCCTTGGCCGCGACATACAGCTCGTCGGTCGGCAGCGAAGACAACCGACCGATCTCCTGGCGGATCTTCCGCATGTGCGTGGTCGCGTTGGAGACGTCACCGGTGCCGGCTTCGCCCTTGGAGCGGATCATGGCCGCACCCTCGGTGATCCGACGCAGCGCCTCGCCCAGGTTGGTCGCACCACAGACGAAGGGCACCGTGAAGGCCCACTTGTCGATGTGGTTCGCGTAGTCGGCCGGGGTCAGCACCTCGGACTCGTCGACGTAGTCCACGCCGAGCGACTGGAGGATCCGCGCCTCCACGAAGTGGCCGATGCGGGCCTTGGCCATCACCGGGATGGAGACCGCCTCGATGATCCCGTCGATCATGTCGGGGTCGCTCATCCGGGACACCCCACCCTGCGCGCGGATGTCGGCGGGCACCCGCTCCAGGGCCATCACCGCGACGGCGCCGGCATCCTCTGCGATCTTGGCCTGCTCGGCGTTGACCACGTCCATGATCACGCCGCCCTTGAGCATCTCGGCCATACCGCGCTTCACGCGGGCGGTGCCGACGACGGGGGCGGTACCGGTGTTCGAGGCGGTGTTTTCAGGCACGGGTCATCGCTCCTTCAACGTGCTCTGGGGGTGGCAGCGAAAATGCTACGCGCGGGTCAACGCCGCACCGACAGCCAATCAGACCCCCGGTGGCCTGCACTGTGGCCCCGATCACCGACTCGCCCGTGATCTTCCGGGTCAGGCGGCGGGGACGTCCGCCGGGACGGTGAGGGTCGGGTCGTCGATGTCGAAGTAGCGCGGCCACTCTTGGCCCCGTCCCATCCGCAACAACCGCACCAACGGGCGGCTACGCGCCGAGCGGGCGTCCCGGACCAGATCCGTGTGCACCTGCCGGGACAGCGCGAGCCGGCGACTGGCGGCGATGACCGCCCCGCAGTCCGGATCGCCCGGATCCAACTGGACGACACGCAACTGCCGGGTCAGGTCGTTCTCCGCCGCCTCCCGCTCGTCCGGGCTGGCGTCCAGGGCGATCCGGGCTGCCGCATACAGCTCGACGCCGAAGCGCCGCTCGGCCAGCACGGCGGCTGCCGCGGCACGGCGCAACAGGTGGGCGTCAAGGGCCCGGGCCGCCAGCTCCGCGCGGCCCTGCAGCCGCTCGACGCGGCCGGCGGTCCAGATGAGGTACGCCGCGACGAGCCCCACGACCACGCTCGCGGCCACCACCCACCACATGTGCCGCATCGTCGTGCTGCTCCGTTCCGCCTCCGATTGGGCGCGGCCGCGCCGGTCACCCGGTCACTGCCGCATCATCCGTCACACCGGCTCAGCCCAGCCCCGCCCATTCCTGGTCGATGACCCGCCCGTCGGTTGCCTCGATCGCCGCTGCGTATACCTCCAGAACGCGGCGAGCAACCACCGGCCAGTCGAAATTCGCCACCACCTGATCACCACAGGCGCTCAGAGTGGCCCGCCCGGTCGGATCGTCCAGCAACTCGGTCACCGCGTCACGCAGCCCCACCGGGTCGCCGGTCGGGAAGAGCCGACCGGCGCGCCCACCGTCGAGCACCCGCCGAAACGCGTCCAGATCGCTGGCGACCACGGTCGTCCCCGCGGCCAACGCCTCGGTTAGGATCATGCCGAACGACTCACCGCCGGTGTTCGGTGCCACATAGAGGTGCACACTACGCAGCATCCGCGCCTTGTCCTGTTCGGTGACCAGGCCGAGGAACGTGACCCGCTCGTGCAGCTCGGCCGGGAACTGGTCATACAGGTCGTCGGGGTCACCCGGGCCGGCGACCAGCAACCGCAGCCCGGGCCGGGTGGCGGCCAACGCCACGAACGCGTCGCGCAGCACCGGGAAACCCTTACGCGCCTCGGTGAACCGACCCAGGAAACCCAACGTGCCGCCGGTGCCCGGGGCGCACTCCCCCGGCCAGCCCGGCAACGGCTCGGCGTCGGCGAACTTGGCCACCGCCACCCCGTTGGGGACCTCCACCGCACCGCCGTCCATGTGCTCGACCTGCACCTTGCGGGCCAGCGCGCTGACCGCGATCCGGGCGGTGATCCGCTCCAGCACGATCTGAAGCACGCCCTGCGCGGCCGCGAGCACCCGCGAACGGGTCATCGCGGTGTGGAACGTGGCCACCACCGGGCCGCGGGCGGAGAGCACGGCCAGCAGCGACAGGCTCAGCGTGAGCGGCTCGTGCACATGCAGCACGTCGAAGTCGCCGTTGGTGATCCAACGTCGGACCCGCGCGGTCGAGACCGGGCCGAACGCGATGCGGGCCACCGAGCCGTTGTACGGCAACGGCACGGCACGGCCGGCGGACACCACGTACTCCGGCAACGGCGAATCCTCGTCGGCCGGGGCGAGCACGCTGACCTCGTGGCCGAGCGGGATCAGCGCCTCGGCCAGGTCCATGACGTGGTTCTGCACCCCGCCGGGGACATCGAAGGAGTACGGGCACACGATGCCGATCCGCATGCGTCAGCGCCCCCCGTCCACGACTGCGGGACACCACGCTGCGCTGCCCCTGTGCGCGACCGCGGGGCTCCGCTGCGCTGCACTCCTCGCGCTTACCGCACCACACTCGAGCGCGACTGCGGGGCTCCGCTGCGCTGCACTCCTCGCGCTTACCGCACCACACTCGAGCGCGACTGCGGGGCTCCGCTGCGCTGCACTCCTCGCGCTTACCGTGCCCACCCCCTCAGGCCTGACCGGAGGCCGGCGCGGGCAGCGCGGTGCCGTCCCCCGCCCCCCGCTGGTCCAGCCACATCCGCTGCAACATGTGCCAGTCTTCCGGATGCCGGGCGATACCCGCCGCCAGACGGTCGGCGATCAGCTGGGTCAGCGACCGGACCCGCTGGTCCAGGGGTCCCACCTCAGGCCCCGGCACCGGCAGCGGGCCGGCGAGCGACGCGCACGCCACGTCCGACTCGAACCACAGCGAGGCCACGTAGAGCGGCGCACCGGTGTGCAGCGCGAGCAGCGCCGGCCCGGCCGGCATCCGGGTCTTCCCGCCGAAGAAGTCCACCTCCACCCCTCGGGCGGAGAGGTCCCGGTCGGCCAGCAGCGGCACCACCGCACCGGCGCGTACACGATCCAGCAGCACGTCGAACGCCGGGCGCGGCCCACCGTGGGTCGGCAGGATCTCCATCCCGAGGATCTCTCGGAACGCCAAGAAACGCTTGTACACGCCCTCCGGTTTGAGCCGCTCCATGACCGTGGTGATCGGCCAACCGGTGGCCGCCACCCAGGCGCCCGCGGCGTCCCAGTTGCCGGCGTGCGGCAGCGCCACCACCGCGCCCCGGCCGGCGGCAACGTCGGCGGCGAGCAGCTCCGCGCCTTCGAGGCGGAAGCCGGACAGGATCTGCGCCCGGCTCAACGCGGGCAGCCGGAACGCCTCCATCCAGTACCGGGCGTACGAGCGGAGCCCGCGCTTGACGAGCGCGTCCAGCTCGGCCTCGGGCAGCTCCGGGCCGACCACCCGGCGCAGGTTCGCGCGCAGTCGGGCCGTACCCCCACCTGGGCGGCGGTGGGCGCGGTCCGCGCCCACCTGGAACGCCGCCGCCACCAGCGGCCGGGGTAGCGCGCGGACCACCCGCCAGCCGGCGACGTAGCCAAGCTCGGTGAGGTTCACGCGGCCCGGCCGCCGGTCGTCCGGCCCCGGGTCACCGATGCGCCCCTCACGCCTGGCCGTCCGGCTGGCGCTGCTGGGCCTGGCGGTAGACGTGTGTCATCCGCTGCCCCACCGTGAAGATCGACACCGCGGCGAGCAGCCACAGCGCGATCTCCAGCGCCGGCTTCACGTTCAGGCCGGTGAGGATCCCGCCGACCCCGACGATCAGCAGCCGCTCGGTGCGCTCCGCGATGCCCACGTTGCAGGTCATGCCGAGCCCCTCGGCGCGGGCCTTGACGTAGGAGACCAGCCCGCCTGCGGCCAGGCAGACCAACGCGGCAGCCACCCCGGAGTGGTTGCCCTGCGTGGCCAGCCAGTACGCGACAGCACCGAAGACGGCGCTGTCGGCTACCCGGTCCATGCTTGAGTCGAGGAACGCGCCGAACCTGGTGGAGCCGCCGCTCATCCGGGCCATCGTCCCGTCGAGCAGGTCGGTGAGCGCGAACAGGGTGACGATCAACGCGCCCGCGACCAGGTGGCCGCGGGCACCGAAGCCGAGCGCGCCGACGAGCACACCAACGGTGCCCGCAACGGTGACGGCATTGGGGGTGACGCCCGCGCGCAGAAGGGCGCGGGCAATCGGCTCGACGACGCGGGTCATCCCCGCGCGGGCCGATACTTGGAAGATCTTTGCCATGGCGGTCCCCACGATAACGGTCCGCCCAGCTCCGGCGATACGGACGGTCCCGCCGACCCGCCGGGGGAAGCTTGTGCCTACCCGACAACGGGTGTGAGATCGAGCCGGGAGGTGAGCCAGCTCACCCGTCCGCCCGTCCCGTTCCCGCTGTGCAGCAGACCACCGGAGGATATCGCCGCGCACTCGCCCCGGGCCGCTTCCCGTCGCGCGGCGGTCGCCACCCACCACCGGCTGAGGGAGGTGCGCCCCATGGCGCAGAAAAGTCAGGACAAGGGTTCCACCGGCGGCACGCCGGTAATGACCGAGCCCGAGCGGGTTCGCAACGTGGTGCTCGTCGGGCACTCCGGAGCGGGCAAGACGACCCTGATCGAGGCCCTGCTCGCGGCGACCGGCACGATCGGCCGGGCCGGCACCGTGGTCGACGGCACCACGGTCGGTGACCACGACCCTGCGGCCGTCCGTCAACAGCGCTCGGTCAGCCTGTCCTGCGCACCGCTGCTGCACAACGGCATCAAGGTCAACCTGCTGGACACCCCCGGGTACGGCGACTTCGTCGGTGAACTGCGCGCCGGGCTGCGAGCCGCCGACGCCGCGCTCTTCGTCGTGTCCGCGGCGGGCGGCATGGACGCGGCCACCGTCGCGCTGTGGGAGGAGTGCGCGGCGGTCGACATGCCCCGCGCGGTCGCGGTGGCTCGACTGGACCAGCCCCGCGCCGACATCGACGAGACGGTGGCGCTCTGCCAGCGTCTCTTCGGCGACAACGTGATGCCCCTCTACCTGCCGATGCTCGGCGACGACGGTGTGTCCACCGACGGCCTGCTCGGGCTGATCACCCGCCGGGTCTTCGACTACACCGCCGGGCTGCCCGCCGACGTACGCGACCCGGACCCGGAGCACCAGCCGGCCATCGACGAGTCCCGCAACGAGCTGATCGAGGGGATCATCGCCGAGAGCGAGGACGAGACCCTCATGGACCGCTACCTCGACGGCGAGGAGATCAGCACCGAGGTGCTCATCGACGACCTGGAGAAAGCCGTCGCCCGAGGCCACTTCTACCCGGTGGTGCCGGTCTGCGCCCACACCGGCGTCGGGCTGGACGTCCTGCTGGAGGTGCTGACCGCCGCGTTCCCGTCGCCGCTGGAGCACGAGTTGCCGGCGGTGACCGGCCTGGACGGCTCGCCTCGTCCGCCGTTGACCTGCGACCCGGCCGGGCCGCTCGTCGCCGAGGTCGTCAAGACCACCGTCGACCGCCACGTCGGTCGGGTCTCGCTGGTCCGGGTCTTCTCCGGCACGCTGCGCCCCGACCAGACCGTGCACGTCTCCGGGCACGGCATGGTCGAGCGCGGGCACCCCGACCACGACGCCGACGAGCGGGTCGGGCACATCTACACACCGCTGGGCGCCACCCTGCGTGAGACGTCACTCTGCGTGGCCGGCGACATCTGCGCGATCACCAAGTCGGGCAGCGCCGAGACCGGCGACACCATCTCCGCCAAGGACGACCCGCTGCTGATCGCCCCCTGGGAGATGCCGGAGCCGCTGCTGCCGGTGGCGATCGTCGCCCGCAGCCGCGCCGACGAGGACGCCCTGGCCCGCAACCTCGCCCGGCTGGTCGCCGGTGACCCCACACTGCGGCTGGAGCGCAACCCGGAGACCCACCAGCTGGTGCTCTGGTGCATGGGCGAGGCACACGCGGACGTGGTGCTCGACCGGCTGCGCGCCGGCGGCGTCGAGCTGGACACCGAGCCGGTCAAGGTGTCGCTGCGCGAGACGCTGACCGTGCCCGCGAAGGGGCACGGCCGGCACGTCAAGCAGTCCGGCGGGCACGGCCAGTACGCGGTCTGCGACGTCGAGGTCGAGCCCCTGCCCCGCGGCAGCGGCTTCGAATTCGTCGACCGGGTCGTCGGCGGCGCGGTTCCGCACAACTACATCCCGTCGGTGGAGAAGGGCGTCCGCGCGCAGCTTGAGCGCGGCCTGGTCGCCGGCCATCCGGTGGTGGACCTGCGGGTGACCCTGGTCGACGGAAAGTCGCACAGCGTCGACTCCTCCGACGCGGCCTTCCAGACCGCCGGCGCGCTGGCCCTGCGCGACGCCGCCGACCGTGGTCAGCCGGCGCTCCTGGAGCCGATCGACGAGGTCACCATCCGGGTTCCGGACGGCTCCGTGGGCACGGTGATGGGCGACCTCTCCGGCCGACGCGGTCGAGTACTCGGCACCGAACCGGACCCGGACGCCGAGGGCCGCACCCTCGTCCGCGCCGAGGTGCCGGCCGCCGAGTTGCTCCGCTACGCCGTCGAGCTGCGTTCGATGACGGCTGGCACCGGCACCTTCCGCCGCCACTTCGTCCGCCACGACCCCATGCCCACCCACCTGGCCGACCAGGCCCGCAAAGAACAAACCCCCTAACCCCGCGCCCCGCAGCCCGCGCTCCCCGCTCCCCGCTCCCCGCTCCCCGCTCCCCGCTCCCCGCTCCCCGCGATCTTGCACCTTCTGCCCCGAGCCCCGCGATCTTGCGCTTTCCGTCGCCGAGATGCCTTGATTACGGCTTCAATCCCGGCAGAAAGCGCAAGATCGCGGGGCTCGGGCCGCCACCCCGGTCGATCATGGACTCGTGGTGGGCGATACACGGGGTTGGCCCGATTTGCGGGGCACCACAACTCCTTGATCGGCGCGGGCACGGGCGCGGGCACGGGCACGGGCACGGCACGGCACGGCACGGGCACGGTCTACGGGAAGCGCGGGCTGCGCTGCGGGGCGCGGAAGGGCGGGGTGCGGTTGGCGGGAGAGGGCTGGTTAGGGGTGGGTTGTGGGGTGGGTGGGGCGCGGCCAGTGAGGGCGGTCGGCGTCGCGCAGGGCGGCGGTACGTAGGGCCGCCAGCTGGCGCTCCACCTCGGCGAACTGGTCCGCCGGCAGTGGACCCTGGTACAGCGCGGCGGCGTTCTCCTCGACCTGGGCGACCGTGCGGCAGCCCGGTATCGGGATGGTGCGACCGCTGCGCGCCCAGATCCAGCCCAGCGCGCCCTGGGCGAGGGTACGCCCGTCGGCGGTGAGCGCGGCGCGGACCGCGCCGACCCGGCGCAGCCACTCCGGTGCCGGCCGGCCTCCACGGAACCACTCCAACCAGCCCGGGGCCAACCCGCGTACGTCGTCGCGGGGCAGTGTCGACGCGGCCGAGTACTTGCCGGTGAGCAGCCCCATCCCCAGCGGGCCCCGGTTGACGCTTGCCAGGTCGTACTTCTCGCAGACGGCGAGCAGCTCGGGGGCGTCCCGCAGGACCGACAGGGTGTGCTGCACGGCGGTGGCACTGGCGGCGCCCTGCCCGAACGCGGTGGCCCGGTCGGTGCGGTCGGTGCTCCACCCGTACGCCCGGATCAGTCCCTCGGCCACCAGGTCCTCGCAGGTGCCGATCAGGGCCTCCGCCCGCGGCACCGGCAGGTCGGCCAGGTGCAGCTGGTAGAGGTCGATCCGGTCGGTGCCCAGCCGGCGCAGCGAGGCGGTCACGGCCCGCCGCAGGTATGGGGGCGATGCATCCTCCCCAGTGGCCTGTCGGCTCGCCTCGTCGAAGGTGTAACCCCACTTGGTGGCGATCACGGCGTCGTCCCGGCGGCCGGCGAGCGCCCGCCCGAGCACCCGCTCACCGTGCCCGGCGCCGTACGTGTCGGCGGTGTCGAAGAGGGTGATGCCCAGGTCGAGCGCCCGGCGTACCGCCCGCAACGACTCGTCGTCGTCGACCGCGCCCCAGCCCAGCGGCTGGGTGCCCTCAGCCCAGGGCCCTCCGATCGCCCAGCACCCCATGCCGAGGGCGCTGACCGTGATGCCGCTGCGCCCCAACGTCCGTGTCGTGACTGCCATCGGCCGATCGTGCCACCTCCGCCGGGTCGGGATGAAGCAGATCCCCGGGAGCGAATCGTGGATGCGTGCCGACCGGCCGGTGCGGCATGATCGGCCGCATGCGGAGACTGGGCGTGGACATCGGCGGCGTGATCATCGAGCCGGCCGACGGGGACGCCGACACGTCCTTCTTCGGCGCGCACTACCTCCGTACACCCATGGTTGATGGTGCGTTCGACGGGCTCGCCGCGCTCGGCCCGGCGTTCGACGAGGTGCACCTGGTGTCCAAGTGCGGAGAGGGCACCGAGCGGCGCACCCGGGAGTGGCTGGCCCACCACGCCTTCCCGACCCGCACCGGCATCCCCGTCGAGCGGGTGCACTTCTGCCGCACCCGACCGGCCAAGGCGCCGATCGCCCGGCGGCTCGGGCTGACCCACTTCGTGGACGACAAGCTGGAGGTGCTCGGCTACCTCGACTCGGTGCCGCACCGCTTCCTGTTCCGGCCCCGCCCGGCGCAGGTCGCCGCGCACGCCGCACTGCTGCCCCGCGTACACCGGGTGGAGAGCTGGCCGGAGCTGACCCCGCTGCTGCGCGCCGACTAGCCGGACCGGCGCGGACGCGCGGCGGTCAGGACGGCCAGGCGCGGGCCAGCAGGTCGCGGGTGTCGTGCAACAACTGCGGCAGGACCTTGGTACGGCCGATCACCGGCATGAAGTTCGCGTCGCCGCCCCAGCGCGGCACCACGTGCTGGTGCAGGTGCGCCGCGATGCCGGCACCGGCCACCCCGCCCTGGTTCATGCCCAGGTTGAAGCCGTGCGCGTTGCTCACGTTGCGGATCACCCGCATCGCGGTCTGGGTGTACGACGCCAGCTCCGTGGTCTCCGGCACGTCCAGGTCGGTGTAGTCGGCGACGTGTCGGTACGGGCAGACCAGCAGGTGCCCCGGGTTGTACGGGTAGAGGTTGAGCACCACGAAGACGTGCTCGCCACGGGCCACCACCAGGCTCTCCTCCGGTGGCAGCTTGGGTGCCAGGCAGAAGGGGCAACCGGTCGGCTTCTCGTAGCCCTCGGCCGGGCGGTCCTCGCCGGAGATGTAGGTCATCCGGTGCGGCGTCCAGAGTCGCTCCAGGCCGTCCGCCATGCCGCCGATGTCCGTGTGCCGTTCCGCCCCTGTCACGAGCCGATCCTACGGAGCCGCGCAGGCGGGCCGCGACACCGACCGCCGGGGAAAACTCTTTGCTGCAAGTTCTTGACTGATCAATGCCGGAACCTGAAAATTCCATGCATCCACGTACTTCCATTGATTGATGGAGAGTTGCATGATCCGACGGCTCGGCAGAATCCTCGCGGCGCTCGCGCTGACCGCCGCCACCACAGTGACCGGCGTCACCCTCACCGCCGGAGCGGCACAGGCGGACGGCTGCTACACCTGGGGTCGCGCCCTGTCCCAGGGGATGTCCGGCGAGGACGTCCGGCAACTCCAGATCCGGGTCGCCGGCTACCCCGGCTACGCCGCCGTGCTGACCATCGACGGCGCGTACGGCCCGGCCACCCGGTCTGCGGTGATCCGCTTCCAGCAGGCGTACGGGCTGTCCGCGGACGGCGTCGCCGGCCCACAGACCTTCAACCGGCTCTACGCCCTCCAGGACGACGACTGCACGCCCGTCAACTTCAGCTACGCCGAGCTGAACAAGTGCAACAGCACCTGGTCCGGCGGCGCGGTCGCGGCGAGCACCGCCCGGTTCAACGCCCTCGTGTCGATGTGGAAGCTCCAGGCCATGCGGCACGCCCTCGGTGACGTGAACATCGCGATCAGCAGCAGCTTCCGCAGCTACGCCTGCAACAGCGCGGTCGGCGGAGCGTCGAACAGCCGGCACCTGTACGGCGACGGCGTGGACCTGGTCGGGTCCCCGTCGTTCTGCCGGCTCGCCCAGCAGGCCCGCTACCACGGCTTCGGGCAGATCCTCGGCCCCGGCTACCCGGACCACAACGACCACACCCACGTGGCGGCGGTCGGCGGCTGGTCAGCGCCGAACTGCGGCGTCTGACGCCCGACCCGACCGGCCGCGGCGACCCGTCCGACCACGGCACGCTACGAGCGGGCCGCGGCGACCCGTCGCGGCGTCGGCAGAGATCGCGCTCGAACATGGAAGTAGTGGCCTCCCCAGCACAGGGAGGCCACTACTTCCTGGATCGAGCGCGATCTTCGTAGCGGCCGCGTCGCGACAAGCGGCCCGCGTCGCGACGCGCGGCCCCCGCCGCGACGCGCGTCGCGGCCGTGCCCGCTTACTCGGCGGCGGCGGACGGGCCGATGTTGGTGCGGGAGGACACCACGTCGAGGACGTGGGTCACCGCCTCGGCGATCGGGACCCCGTTGCGCTGGGAACCGTCGCGGTAGCGGAAGGACACCGTGCCGGCCGCCACGTCATCGTCACCGGCGATCACCATGAACGGGATCTTCTGCTGCTGAGCCGTACGGATCTTCTTCTGCATCCGGTCGTCACCCGCGTCCACCTGGGCCCGGATCCCCTCGGCGCGCAGCGCCGCGACGAAACCGTGCAGGTAGTCGGTGTGGTCCTCGCGGATCGGGATGCCCACCACCTGCACCGGCGCCAGCCACGCCGGGAACGCGCCCGCGTAGTGCTCGGTGAGCACCCCGAAGAACCGCTCGATCGAGCCGAACAGCGCCCGGTGGATCATCACGGGCCGCTGCCGGCTGCCGTCGGAGGCCTGGTACTCCAGCCCGAACCGCTCCGGCTGATTGAAGTCGACCTGGATGGTGGACATCTGCCACGTCCGGCCGATCGCGTCCCGCGCCTGCACGGAGATCTTCGGCCCGTAGAACGCCGCGCCGCCCGGGTCGGGCACCAGGTCCAGGCCGGAGGTCGCGGCGGCGGTCCGCAGCGCCTCGGTCGCCTCCGCCCAGTCCTCGTCGGCGCCGATGAACTTGGGCGAGTCGTCCCGGGTCGACAGCTCCAGGTAGAAGTCGTCCAGACCGTAGTCGCGCAGCAGGTCCAGCACGAAGCTCAGCAGCGTGGACAGCTCTCCGGCCATCTGCTCCCGGGTGCAGTAGATGTGCGAGTCGTCCTGGGTCAGGCCACGAACCCGGGTCAGGCCGTGCACCACGCCGGACTTCTCGTACCGGTAGACCGTGCCGAACTCGAACATCCGCAGCGGCAGCTCCCGGTACGACCGCCCGCGCGACCTGAAGATCAGGTTGTGCATCGGGCAGTTCATGGCCTTGAGGTAGTAGTCCGCACCCTCCAACTGCATGGGCGGAAACATGGTGTCCGCGTAGTACGGCAGGTGACCGGACGTCTGGAACAGCTGCGCCTTGCTGATGTGCGGGGTGTTGACGAACTCGTACCCCGCCTCCTCGTGCCGCTGGCGGGAGTAGTTCTCCATCTCCCGGCGGATGATGCCGCCCTTGGGGTGGAAGACCGCCAGGCCGGAGCCGATCTCGTCGGGGAAGCTGAACAGGTCCAGGTCCGCGCCGAGCTTGCGGTGGTCGCGCCGGGCGGCCTCCTCCAACAGCTTCAGGTACGCCTTGAGCTCGTCGCGGGTCGGCCACGCGGTGCCGTACACCCGCTGTAGTTGCGGGTTCTTCTCCGAGCCTCGCCAGTACGCGGCGGCCGAGCGCATCAGCTTGAACGCGCCGATCAGCCGGGTGGTGGGCAGGTGCGGGCCCCGGCACAGGTCCGACCAGCAGACCTTGCCCTCCTTGGCGTCGAGGTTGTCGTAGATCGTCAGCTCGCCGCCGCCGACCTCCATCACCTCGTCGGTGTCCAGGCCCTCGCCCTTGACCTCGATCAACTCCAGCTTGAACGGCTCGTCGGCCAGCTCGGAGCGCGCCTCGTCCAGGCTGCCGAAGCGGCGGCGGCGGAACCGCTGCCCGGACTTGATGATCTCCTGCATGCGCTTTTCGAGCTTGCTGAGGTCGTCGGGCTGGAACGGCTTGTCGACGTCGAAGTCGTAGTAGAAGCCGTTCTCGATCGGCGGGCCGATGCCCAGCTTGGCCTCGGGGAAGATGTCCTGCACGGCCTGGGCGAGCACGTGCGCGGTGGAGTGGCGCAACACGTTGAGCCCATCGGGCGAGTCCAGGGTGACCGGCTCGACGACGGTCTCCTCGGCCGGCGCCCAGTCCAGGTCACGCAGCTGACCCTCCGGGTCGCGGACCACCACGATCGCCTTGGGGCCGTTCGCGGGCAGTCCGGCCGCGGCCACCGCGTCGGCCGCCGTGGTCCCGGCGGCGACGACGACGGGGTCGGCCACGGCGGGGGTACGGGGTGCGGACACGGTGACTCCTCCAAGCGGTACGAAACGGTGCCGATCCTCGGCACCTGCCGATGCTATCGGTCCACCCACCCAGGCCAAGGAAGGGCACCTTCCTAACGCCCGCGGCAGCGGAAGGGCACTTCCTGACAGTCGGCGTTGAACCTTTTGGTGCTCGCAGCCGAACTAGGAGGTGTGGCCGGAACCGGTGCCGGTCGCGTCGACACGATGGGGGCACGAGATGGCGAGCACGCACGGCGGTGGGCGCCGGCGGCGGATCGCGGCGGTGACCGCGCTGACCGCCGCCGGGCTGCTGCTCGGATGGCCCGGCACGGCGCAGGCGGCGGACGTGACGACCACGCCGACCGAGGCCCGGCAGGGCGACGCGGTACGCCTGGAGTTCACCGTGCCGGAGGAGCGGGCCGGCACGAAGACCCGCCAGATCGAGGTCCGGTTGCCGGCCGACGCGCCGGTGGCGGAGGTCTACCCGATGTCGGTGAACGGCTGGGCTCCCCGGATCAGCTCGCGCACCCTGGACAAGCCGGTGGCCGGCATCCACTCCACCGGGGTGAGCACGGTGACCACCGCGGTGACCTGGGTCCGGGTCGGCGAGAGCGAACCTGGGCCGGCCCGGCTGGCGCTGTCCATGGGGCCGATGCCCCAGGTGGAGCGGATCGCCTTCGAGGTCGTCCAGACGTACGCCGACGACACGGTGGTCCGTTGGGCGGACGCCACCGGCGCGCACCGGGCCCCGGTGCTGACCCTGCTGCCTGCGGCGGCGGGCGCGGCCGGCCCCGCCGGGCACGGCGGACACGGCACCGCGGCGGCCGACGCGGGGACCAACCCCGACGCCGGCGTCGCCGCGGAGCCGGCGAATGGTGCGGGCGGCGCCGGCGAGGAGTCGGGCAGCGCCGACGGGATGCTGGCCGCCGGTCTGCTGGCCGGGCTGGGCGGCGGCGCGGCGATCGGCTGGTTGGTCAGCCGGTGGCGCCGACGCGACCCGGCCGAGGACGCGGCGCTCGCCGAGGTGACCGGCGGTGCGGACGAGGCCCCGGCACCAGCCGATGCGGAGCCGGCGTCCGTCGGAAACGCGGTGCGCACCGGCTGAGCGGCACCAGCGCACCCATCATCAACTCCACATCGCCGACATCGCGGCATTCCCCGCCCGGGACACCGCTAGATCGCCGATCTGGTGTCGATCATCGTCAGGGCGCCCAGGTGGGTAGCGGCTCGCGGGCGGCCAGCCACGGTTCGGGCACCCCGCCGGGCGTGCCGACGCCGGTGTACGCGGCCACCACCGCGCCGACGATGGCGGAGGTGGTGTCCACGTCCCCACCGGCCTGCACACAGGCCTGGATCGCCGCCGGATAGTCGTCGAGGTGGGTGGCGGCCACCCAGAGGGTGAACCCGACGGTGTCCTGGGCGGTCACCCGGGAGCCGTTGCCGACCGCCGCCACCACCCCGGGCAGTGGCCGGCCGAGCAGCCCGGCCGCCCGGCTGACGCGTCGGTATACCTCGGTGCCGGGGTCGAGCGCGGCGGCGATCCCGCCGAGCAGCCGCTCCGGCGCCGGTCGGTGCCCGTCGAGGCGGGCCCGGGCGGCCAGCGCGGCGGCAACAGCCACCGCGACAGCGCCGGCGATCCCCTCCGGGTGCGCGTGGGTCACCTCGGCCGAGGCCCGGGCCTGCGCCGCGGCACGGGCCGTCGAGTCCGCGAAGTACGCGCCCAGCGGGCCGACGCGCATCGCGGCGCCGTTGCCGCAGGAGCCCTGACCGTCAAAGGCGGACGCGGCGGCCACCGGCCACGGTGTGCCGGTGCGGATCAGCCGCAGGATCAGCATCGCGCCGGCTCCGTAGCCCCGGCGCGGGGCGCACCGCTCGGCGAAGGCCAGGGCCAGCCGGTCCCGGTCGATGCCTCCGGAGTCGGCCAGCTCGGCGAGGACCGAGCAGGCCATCTCGGTGTCGTCGGTCCACTCCCAGGGCGCCGGCGGCAGTGCGCCCGTCGCGAGATCCGGGGGCGCTGGCGGCAGTGCGCCCCTGGCGAGATCCGGGGGCGCTGTCCACGGCAGGAAGTACTGCGCGCCGAGCGCGTCGCCGGTGGAGAGACCGGCGAGGCTGTCCCGGGCGAGCGCCAGGCGGGCATCGGCGAACAGGATGAAAGACATCGTCGTACCAGCTTGCCCGCTCGCCAGGCACGTCGCAACGCGATCAACTTGCCAGGCCAAGTACGGTCTTGTCGTGGCCTCCGTGCTCCTGGTCGAAGACGATCACGTCGTACGCGGCGCGATGCTGCGGTCCCTCACTGATCGGGGGCACGCCGTGCACGCCGTGGGTACGGCGTTGGACGCCCTGCGTCGGGTCGCCGCGGAGACACCCGATCTGGTGGTGTTGGACCTCGGCCTGCCCGACCTGGACGGCTCGGACGCACTGCGGATGCTGCGCGGCATCACCGACGTCCCGATCATCATCGCCACCGCGCGCGATGACGAGCAGTCGGTGGTCAAGCTGCTGCGTGCTGGCGCCGACGATTACATGGTCAAGCCGTTCACCGGGGCGCACCTGGACGCGCGGATCACCACCGTGCTGCGCCGGGCTGGCCGGGCCAGCCGGACGGTGCAGCCCGCGGTGCACAGTGTCGGCGGGCTGCGGGTGGACGTGGGCGAGCGCAGCGCCCAGCTCGACGGGGAGCCGCTGGCGCTGACCCGCAAGGAATTCGACCTGCTGGCGTATCTCGCCGCACGACCCGGGCGGGTAGTGTCCCGCCGGGAACTCTTGGAGGAGGTATGGCGGCAGCCATCGGTCGGCGAGGATCAGACCATCGACGTTCACCTGTACTGGCTCCGCAGAAAGATGGGCGAGTCCGCGGCGAAGCCGCGCTACCTGCGCACCGTGCGGGGGGTCGGTTTCCGGCTGGTGGCACCGGACTGAGGACGGCGCTGGCCCTGCTCACGGCCGGCATGTGCAGTCTCGTCGCGCTCGCGTTCCTGATCCCTCTCGGGCTGAGCCTGCGCGAGCAGAGCCGGGACGAGGCGATCGCCGACGCGGCCCGGCGCAGCGCGCTGGTGACCGGCGCGCTGGCGGTGAGCACCGACCCGGCGGTCGTCGAGCGTGCCGTGGTGGCCAGCGCCGAGGGCGCCCCGACCCGGCCGGTGGTGCACGGGCTGGGTCTGGACGAGTCCGCTGGTCGGGCCAGCGGCAGCGACCTGGACCGGGCCCGCGCCGACCGGCGGTCGTTGGTCGTCGACGTCGACGGCGGGGTGGTCCGGCTCGACCCGGTCGTCCTCGGCGACCGGACGGCCGTGGTCGAGGTGTTCCTCCCGGATTCGGCCCTGGGCGAGGGTGCCGGCGGCACCTGGCTGCTGCTGTTCGCGGTCGGCGCGGCGATGGCCGGCGCGGCGGTGCTGGTGGTCGACCGGGTCGCCGCCCGCGCGGTGGACTCGACCCGTGGTCTGGTCAAGGCCGCGCTCTCGATCGGCGACGGCGACGTGGGCGTACGCATCGAGCCGACGGGTCCCCGCGAGCTCGCCGAGGCCGGGTACGCCTTCAACCGGATGGCCGACCGGCTGGACGCGGCCCGCACCGATGAGCGTGAGCTGGTAGCCGACCTGTCACATCGTCTGCGTACCCCGTTGACGGTGTTGCGGCTGGACGCGGAGGCGTTGGAGTCCGACGACACCAGCGTGGGTTCGTTCAGCCCGGCGGAGCTGGACCGGCTCCGCGGCATCCGGCGTATCCGGCAGGCGATCGTCACCCTGGAGGGTGAGATCGACGTGCTGATCAAGACCACCCGCAAGGCGGTGGCGCACGAGGCCGGGCCGGCGATGTGCGACGTCAGCGAGGTGGTCCGGGACCGGATGGTGTTCTGGGCGGCGCTGGCCGGCGACCAGAATCGGCCGCACCGGGTGAACGGCGCTCAGTTGCGCATCCCCGCGCCGGTGCCGCGGGCCGAGTTGGCCGCCGCGTTGGACGCGGTGATCGGCAACGTCTTCCGGTACACCCCGCAGGGCACCGCGTTCGAGGTGGCCGTGTCCCGGCGGGACGGTTACGTGGCGATCCGGATCGACGACGCCGGCCCCGGCATCGCCAACCCGGACCGGGCGCTGCGCCGGGGAACCAGTGACCAGGGCTCGACCGGGCTCGGCCTGGACATTGCCAAGCGGGTGGCGTTGCAGGCCAATGGCTCGGTGAGCATCGATCGCGCCCGGCTGGGCGGTGCCAGCGTGGTGATGCTGCTCGCCGACCCGGAGGCGACGCCCCGACAGGTCAGCCGCTTCGGTCTGGTCGGCAGGATGGCACGCGACGCCCGGGACACGAAGGCCAGCGCACGTCGCTGGCCCCGCCAGCGCCCCACCGACGACTGACCGGGCCGGCCGGGGCTGTGCGCCGGCGCAAGTCTTCCTTAGATCGGGCTTAACGACCGTGATGGACCGGCTGTGGGCTGACAGGATCACAGCACGAACCCACCAGTTCCACCGGCCGAGCGCACCGCGCACCCACGGCCGGTGGAGCCGCGCGCGCGGCGGGAGTATCAGGTCCCCCCACACCCACGCTCCCGCCGCGCGCCCTGCTCCCCCGACCGGCTCAGCCCCGTTTCGACGGCCGATCCGCTCAACCCGCGTTCTGCGGCCGACCCGCTCAGTCGCGTTCTGCGGCCGACCCGCTCAGCCGGCGGCGGTGGCGAGGTACGCGTCGATCTCGGCGGTGATCCGCTGCTTGCCGGCGGCGTCGAGGAAGGACGCGGTCACCGCGTTGCGGGCGAGCCCGGCCAGACCCTCGGGGCCCATCCCGAGCAGCCGGGCCGCCACCGCGTATTCGTCGTTGAGGGTCGTGCCGAACATCGGCGGGTCGTCGGAATTGATGGTGACCAGCAGCCCGGCCTCGACCAGTTGGGGCAGCGGGTGCTCGTCGAGGGTGGCCACCGCCCGGGTCCGCACGTTGGACGTCGGGCAGATCTCCATCCCGATCTGCCGCTCAGCCAGGTACGCGAGCAGCTCCGGGTCCTGTGCGGCGGAGATGCCGTGCCCGATCCGCTCGGCGCCCAGCTCGTTCAGCGCGTCCCAGATGGTCTGCGGGCCCGTGGTCTCCCCGGCGTGCGGCACCGAGTGCAGCCCGGCGGCGCGGGCCTGATCGAAGTAGGGCCGGAACTGCGGCCGGGGTACGCCGATCTCCGGGCCACCAAGACCGAAGCTGATCAGCCCGTCCGGGCGCTCCTCCAACGCGATACGCAGGGTCTCCTCGGCTGCGGGCAGCCCTGCCTCGCCGGGGATGTCGAAGCACCAGCGCAGCTCGATGCCGAAGTCGGCCATGGCACGCTTGCGGGCGTCCTCGATCGCCTCGCAGAACGCCGGCGCGGGGATGCCCCGACGCACGTGCGAGTACGGGGTGATGGTCAGCTCCGCGTACCGGACCTGCTGGCGGGCCAGCTCCCGGGCCACCTCGTGGGTGAGGATCCAGACGTCCTCGGGGTCGCGGATGAGGTCCACGACGCTCAGGTAGACCTCGATGAAGTGCGCGAAGTCGTGGAACTCGAAGTAGTTGGCAAGCGCCTCGGGGTCGGCCGGCACGGGAGTGCGTCCCTCGTGGCGGGCGGCCAACTCGGCAACGATCCGGGGCGAGGCGGAGCCGACGTGGTGCACGTGCAGCTCTGCCTTGGGCAGGCCGGCGATGAAGGTGGGCAGGTCGGTCACGGGTTCTCCTGGACATGGTCGCTGGTGTGGGCGACGACGAAGACGCGGCGGAACGGGAAGTACACCTGACCCTGCCGGACCGGGTAATCGGCGGTGAGCCGTACCCCCAGCTCGGCCCGGAAGGCGGACCAGCCGGCGGCGTCCAGCGCGGCCCGGACCGGGCGCAGCGCGGTGCCCTCCATCCAGGCCAGCACCGGGTGGTCGGCGGCGGGCCGGGCGGGCAGCAGGTGCACGTAGGTAGTCTCCCAGGCGTCCACCGCGCAGCCTGCGGAGGTCAGGAGCGCCGCGTAGTCGGCCGGGTCGTCGACCGGGTCGGCACGCAGCAGCGGGGCGACCTCGGCCCGCCAGGTCGGCAGGTCGGCGACCTGGCGCAGCGCCCGGTGCGACGGGGCGTCGAAGTTGCCGGGGACCTGCATGGCGAGCCACGCTCCGGCGGGCAGCTCGGCGGCCCAGCGGCGCAGCAGCTCCTGGTGGCCGGGCACCCACTGCAGCGCCGCGTTGGTGACCACCACGTCCTCGTCGCCGGCCGGACGCCAGTCGCGCAGGTCGGCGACGGCGAAGTCGACGGGAGCGCCGAGGGCGGCGGCCCGGTCGATCATCTCGGGCGAGGAGTCCAGGCCGAGCACCCGGCTCGTCGGCCAGCGCTCGGTGAGGGTGGCGGTGAGCTGGCCGGGGCCGCAGCCGAGGTCGATCACCGTCCGGGGCCGCTCGGCCGGAATCCGCGCGACCAGGTCGTGGAACGGCCGGGATCGTTCGTCGCCGTAGCGCAGATAGGTCGTCGGATCCCACATCGTCGCCTCCAAACCGTACGCCCGTTATGTTTCAAGGTACGGTTCGCGTGGCACCCCGGCAAGCCGATCACTAGGCTCAGGGCATGGAACAGCGCAGCTTCAACCGGCTCGGCCGGACCGTCGGGATCGTCGGCCTCGGCGCCTGGCAGCTCGGCGCGGACTGGGGCACCGTCAGCGAGGACGACGCGATGGCCGTGCTCGCCGCCGCCGTGGACGCCGGGGTCACCTTCCTCGACACCGCCGACGTGTACGGCGACGGCCGCAGCGAGCAGCTGATCGGCCGCTTCCTGCGCTCCCGACCCGACGCCGGGCTGACCGTCGCCACCAAGATGGGCCGCCGTGTCGAGCAGCGGCCGGAGGCGTACACCCTGGCCAACTTCCGGCAGTGGACCGACCGGTCCCGGGCCAACCTGGGAATGGACACGCTGGACCTGGTCCAGCTGCACTGCCCGCCCACCGCCGTCTTCTCCTCCGACGAGGTCTTCGACGGCCTGGACACCCTCGTCGCCGAGAAGGCCATCGCCGGGTACGGCGTCAGCGTCGAGACCTGCGACCAGGCCCTCACCGCGATCGCCCGACCGGGGGTGGCGAGCGTCCAGATCATCCTCAACGCGGTCCGCCACAAGCCGCTGGAGCGTGTCCTGCCGGCCGCCGCGGCAGCCGGGGTCGGCATCATCGCCCGGGTGCCGCTGGCCAGCGGCCTGCTCTCCGGCCGGTACGACGAGCACACCGAGTTTCCCGCCGACGACCACCGCAACTTCAACCGGCACGGTGCGGCCTTCGACGTCGGGGAGACGTTCTCCGGGGTCGACTTCGAGCGGGGCCTGGCCGCCGTACGTCGGCTGGCGCCGCTGGTCGACGCCGACCGCACGATGGCACAGTTCGCACTGCGCTGGGTGCTGGACCAGGCGGGCGTCACCGTCGTCATCCCCGGTGCCCGCGACGCCGACCAGGCGCGGCGCAACGCCGCCGCTGCGGACCTGTCGCCGCTCACCGACGGCCAGTTGGCCGGCGTACGCGAGATCTACGACGAACTGATCCGCCCGCAGGTGCACGACCGGTGGTGACCCGCGCACCCGGGGTGCTCGCGTCGCGTCGCGCGACCGGTAATGCTGGAGGGCGGCGTGCCGCTCCGGGCGGCGGAGAGGGGACGCGATGAGGGGCTGGCTTCCGCTCACCCTCGGCCTGCTGGCCGTCGTGATCGGTGCGGTGTGGACGGTGCAGGGCCTCGGCTACGTCAGCGGCAGCGTGATGACCGACGAGAAGATCTGGGCGGTGGTCGGCCCACTCGTCGCACTGGCCGGGCTGGTGATGATCTGGCTCGGCCTGCGCTCGCGCCGCCGACTCTGAGCCGGCGCTCGACTGCGGAGCCGAACCGGGGCCGACACGTGGAGAGCCCCGCATCCCGGGAGGGATACGGGGCTACACAACGACCCCTGGCCGGATCGTCCCACTGACCGGCGGGGGCCGGCCATAGTGCTCAGATGGGACGGACCTGCTCAGCCTGCGGGCCCTTCTGACCCTGAGCGATCTCGAACTCCACCCGCTGGTTCTCCTCCAGCGAACGGTAGCCGCTGGACTGGATGGCCGAGAAGTGGACGAACACGTCAGCACCCCCGCCATCGACGGTGATGAAGCCGAAGCCCTTGTCAGCGTTGAACCACTTCACGGTTCCCTGCGCCATGCGAATCTCCTTCTAAAACTCGTGGCCGTGCACGCCGTGCGGCCGATTGGCCGTTTTCGAGCAGCGGTGCCTGAGGCGGCCCCACGAAGGAGACTTCTCTCAACCCACGCCATCTCGCAACAGCGTGGAACAGCAAATCACGTACGCAAAAAGTCTGTCACGACCTCTGGAACGAATTTCTCCGACATGTGACCTGACGGATGCCTGAGATCCGCTGGGCGGCGTCCGATGCCATGCGAAAGCCCCCTTCCCATCGATGCGGAAAGGGGGCTGGAGTCGCTGTGGTCAGTCCGGCCAACTGCCGGTCATCCGGCGGACGCCGACCGCGCCACCACGGTCCACGGCAGCCCGGACGACCGCGAAGATGGCCCCCTGCAACGCCGCGGCGGCCAGGATCTCGCCCCAGCCGCGATCCTCGTCAATCGCGTTGGGCGCCTCACCGTCGCCCGCGGTGACCTTCCAGACCTGCCGGAAGATCGCGCCAGCCACCGTGCCTGCGGCGATACCCAACAACACGCCGACCGGCCGGTACGCGACCTTGCCGATGCTCTTGCTCACCTACGCCTCCCCCGCACGATCATCAGCACCACCACGGTGGCCACCGCACCGGCGGCGATGGCCGCCCATGGCACCGGGTTGTGGCGCACCAACTCGCCCTTGTCGTGCGCCTGCGCACGCACCAACTCGCCCTTTTCGTACGCCTGCGCGCGCGCCATCCCGGCGCCACGCACGGCCTGCTCACGGACCCGGGCGACGGTCTGCGCCGCCTGCTCACGCATCCGCTCCTTCGCCTGCCCAGCGGATTCCTTGAGGCGCGCCTTGACGTCGGCCTTGGCGGCCAACGCCTCCATCGTCTCGCCCAACTCGACGCGGGTGCGACGGATCTCCTCGCGGAGCGCCTCGGTGTCGCCGGTCCCGTTGCCCGTCATTGCCGCCCCCTGTCCTTCACCGCGGCGGTGACGGTGTCCATGTCGGCCCGGAGGCTGCGGACCGTGGCCGCCGGCACCGGCGGAACCGCCCGGCTGACCTGCTTCTTGCCCACCAGGGCGAGGACGCCGGCCACCAGGAAGCAGGCCACCGCCACGATCAGCGCGGCGGCCCAGGCGGGCAACACCAGGTCGAGCAGCAGGATCGCCGTGGCGACCAGCGCGCCCAGGCCGAAGAACGCCAGTGCGCCGCCGCCGCCGAACAGGCCGATCCCGATGCCTGCGTGCTTGCCCTTCTGGGTCAACTCCGCCCGGGCCAGCGCCAGTTCGTCCCGCACGAGGCGGGAGACCTGTTCGGTGGCCCGTTGCACCAACTCGGCGGTGGAGGGCTCGCTCCCATTGCGGGGTGTGCGGGCGTTCGCCACGTCAGCCATGCTGTCCTCCTTTCCTCATCACCGCGCTGTATGCCCGGAGTCGCCGCCCGTCAATCCTAAAGCGCGCCGAGCAGCTCACCGTCCCCGTTGTCCGGTCGCCGCGCCGTAGATCCGGCGCTGGCCCACTCGATCGCGCCAGAGACGTCCGGCAGCAGATCCCCCACCCAAGCCCGACCAAACCTCCCACCAAACCCCAACCCCCATCGCAGGCCCTCGTCGATCATGAAGTTGACGGCGCGAGACACCGTTCCGGCCGCCGCCCGCTTCATGATCACGCGAATAGGGGGTGGGGTTTACGGGCGGGCTTCTTCGGGGCCTACGAAGGCTTCGCTGCGGGCGTCGCCGTCATCGCTGCCGCCGAAGACGCGTGCGTCGTCAGGCGCCTCGGTGTCGGCCGCGCGGCGAGCCGGCCGCCTCGGCTGCACCCACTGCCAGGGCAGGTTGCTGCCGGAGTCACCCAACTCGGTGCGCATCCGGGGCATCGCGGTCGGTCGGTTGTCCCGGATCCAGGCCACCAGGTGCTCACGGACGAGGCAGCGCAGGTCCCACAGGCTGCCCGCGTCGGCGGCGCTGACCAGCGCGCGCATCCGCACCATCCCGCCGGTGGCGTCGGTGACCTGCAGGACGCAGACCCGGCCGTCCCACAGCTCGGTGCCCTCGACCAGGCGGCGCAGTTCCTCACGCATGGTCTGCACCGGCACCGCCCAGTCCACGTCGATCTCGGCGGTGCCGAGCACCGCCGCCTCGGTCCGGGTCCAGTTCTGGAACGGCTTGCTGGTGAAGTACGAGGTGGGCAGGATCAACCGCCGGTCGTCCCAGATCTGCACGACGACGTAGCTGAGGGTCAGTTCCTCGATCCGACCCCACTCCCCCTCGACGACAACCACGTCGTCGAGCCGGACGGCATCGCTGAAGGCGAGCTGGAGGCCGGCGAAGACGTTGCCGAGCAGGCTCTGCGCTGCCAGGGCGGCCACCACACCGACCACACCGGCCGAGGTCAGCACACCGGCGCCGATGCCGCGCACGCTCGGGAACGTCATCAGCATCACGCCGATGGTCAGGATGACGATCATCGCGATGGTCAGCCGGCGCAGCATCACCACCTGGGTCCGTACCCGCCGGGCGTGACGGTTGTCGGGCACGTCGACCCGGAACCGGGCCAGTGCGGTGTCCTCCACGACGACCAGCAGACAGGCCACCAGCCAGGCGGTGCTGGCGATGACACTGAGGACGAGCAGGTGCAGCAGCAGCTGCCGCCAGCTCTCGCCGACCGCGTACCCGGTGCTGAAGCGGACGGCGAACTGCACGGCCAGGACCGTGCCGGCGACCTGGAACGGGCGGTGCGCGTGGTCGGTCAGCTCGGTCAACAGCTGCGCCCGGCGGCCGAACCGCCGGGTCAGCCGGTGGACGACCTCGACCAGGAACAGGGCGACCGCCGCCGCGACGAGCGCGGCGACGGCCGTTTCGAGATAACTCTGCACGGCTTCGGTGCTTCCCTTCGACGAAGTGTCGGGCACTTCGGGCAAAAGCCCAAGAGTGCCCGACGTCCTCGGAATCGACCAGCTCAGACCTTGCGGTACCGGGACTGGAGGAAGCAGTACAGGCCGAAGGCGGCAATGCCCAGGGCGACCAGGGTCAGCAGGAACGTGCCGTACGACTGCTCGCGCAGGGTGTGCAGCGCGGCGTCCAGACCACGGGCCTTCTCCGGGTCGTAGTTCACCGCCGCCACGATGACCAGCAGACCGGAGATGCCGTACGCGACGCCCTTGGCGACGTAGCCGGCCATACCGAGGCGGCGGGCCAACTGGCGGGTCTTCGGGCTCATCTCACCGGTCTTCAGGTGCTTCTCGAACTTCTTGAGGATGCCGTAGATGACCAGGCCGACACCGATCGCGGCGAGCACCAGCCCGGCCAGGCCGACCAGCCAGCGACCGCCGCTGGAGGTCATCAGCTTCCCGGTCAGCGCCTCCTGCTGGTCGGCGCTGTTCGACCCGACGTCCCGGAAGACCTTCAAGGCCGTCCAGGCGAAGTAGAGGTAGACGACGGTGCGGCCGGCCGAGGCGACCCGTTCGATGATCCGCTCTTTGCCCCGCTCGGCGCGGTGCCCGACAGCCGCCTCCAGCGCCTGCCAGATCGCCATCGCGAGCAGGCCGACCGCGATGGCGATGACCAGGAACTTACCCAGGGGCTGTTCGGAAAGGGTACGCAGCGCGCCGGACTGGTCGCCGTCGTCGGACGACGTGCCGAACGCGATCTGCAACGCCAGCCAGGCGAAGAGGAGGTGGACGATGCCGTAGCCGATGAAGCCGGCCCGGGCGAGGAGTTCCAGCCACCGGCTGTCCGCCGTACGGGAGGCGGTGGCTTCTGCGCTACGGGTAAGTGACATGGCGCCACAATCTCCGATTGCGAAGATTCTCAAACGTCGGCCACCGCCGCCCGCCCAGGTCAGCTGCCCGGGTTACGCGATACGCGAATCTTGACCTGCTGGTCGGTGACGCTGTCCAGGGTGACCGCGAAGCCCCCGGCCTCGGCGGCCTGTTGCCCGGTGGTGAGGGTGAGCTGCTCGCCGGCGACCTCGACGGTCACCTGGTCACCCTCCGCGCCGACCAGCTTGGCCTCGACGCCCAGGATGGTGGTCCGCGCGTCGACACCCCGCTCGAAGGTGACTGTGCAGGCGTCCAGACCACAGTCTGTGGAGGCGCCCTGGGAACTGCAACCGGCGAGCACGGCGAGGCCGAGCGCCAGACCAACGAAAAGGCTGGCGGTGCGGCGAATGGGGGGCAATGACATGGTGGCGGGTCGTTTCGTCACCCCGCCAAGGGTACGAGACGCCAGCGAGGCCCGCGGCGAACGGTGATCACCCGGCGGCCCACCAGGGCGCGAGGAGCACGGGCTATGGTCCGGGACATGCCGTTCGACATCGCCCGCACCCGGGCCGCCTACCCCGCCCTGACCGAGGGCTTCGTCCACTTCGACGGGGCCGGGGGCACCCAGACCGCAGCCGGCGTGATCGACGCGGTCACCGACGCCATGCGTACGGCGGTCGGCAACCGCAGCGCGGCCTTCGTACCGGGTCGCCGGTCGTTGGAGCTGGTCGCAGAGGCCCGCTCGGCGGTGGCCGACCTGCTCGGCGCCGACCCGGCCGGGGTGGTGCTCGGTCCGAGTGCCACCGCGCTGACGTACACCCTGGCCCGCACGCTCGGCGCGAGCTGGCGACCGGGCGACGAGGTGGTGGTCTCCCGGCTCGACCACGACGCGAACGTGCGCCCGTGGGTGCAGGCCGCCGAGGCGGCCGGCGCGACCGTGCGTTGGGCCGAGGTCGACCGGCACACCGGCGAGCTGCCCGCCGGGCAGTACGCCGACCTGGTCGGTGAGCGGACCCGACTGGTCGCCGTGACGGCCGGCAGCAACGCCATCGGCACCATGCCGGACGTGCCGGCGATCGCCAAAATCGCGCACGCGGTCGGTGCGCTGGTCTACGTCGACGGGGTGCACTCGGTCCCGCACGGGCCGACCGACCTGACCTCGCTCGGCGCTGACGTGCTGGTCACCAGCGCGTACAAGTGGTCCGGGCCGCACCTGGCGGCGATGGTGGCCGACCCGGCCCGGTGGGCGGCGCTGCGCCCGGCGAAGCTGGTGCCGTCCTCCGACGCGGTGCCGGACCGGTTCGAGTACGGCACCCCGAGCTTCCCGCTGCTGGCAGGCGTGACCGCCGCGGTGGATCACCTGGCCGGGCTGGACCCGGACGCGGCGGGGGACCGGCGGGCGCGGCTGCGGGCCGGGCTGGCCGCCGCCCAGGCACATGAGGAGGCACTGCTGGACCGGCTGCTCGCCGGGTTGGTGGAGCGTCCGGCGATCACCGTCTACGGCTCGCCGGCCCGACGCTGCCCGACGGTCTCGTTCCGGGTCGCCGGGATGTCACCAGCGGCCACCCAGGAGGCGTTGGGCGCTGCCGGGTTCTGCCTCTCCGTCGGCGACTACTACGCCTACGAGTACTTCCAGATGATGGGTCTGCGTGACAGCGGCGGCGCGGTGCGGGCCAGCATCTACCACTACAACACGGCCGACGAGGTCGACCGGTTGCTCACCGAACTGGACGCACTGACCGACGCCACGGGGAGAATGGCCGGATGAGCACCTTGGTCGAGGACAACCCGGCGAAGCACCGCTTCGAGATCCTGGTCGACGACGCGCTGGCCGGCTTCACCGCGTACGTGCCGCGCGGGGAGGTCCTGGTCTTCACCCACACCGAGGTGGACCGGGGCTTCCAGGGCAAGGGCGTGGGCGGCACGCTGATGCGGGGCACTCTGGACGAGGTCCGTGCCCGTGGCACGAAGGTGGTGCCGCAGTGCTCCTTCATGGCCGCGTTCATCGACAAGCACCCCGAGTACGCCGACCTGATCGCCGACCTTCCGTAGGACCGATCGATCAGGTCGGCGCGGCCGCGCCGGCAGACCGTCTCAGCGAGCGCCGGTCAGCACCTCGGCGGCGGCCCACCCACTGGCCCGGGTAGCGCCGTGGGTGGCCAGGTGCACCGCCCCGGTGACCAACTCGGGCACGCCCAGCTCGACCACGACCGCGTCCGGCCGGGCGACCAACGCGCGTTGCACGGCGGAGCGCATCCAGTCGTGCCGGTGCAGGTCGCGGACCACCAGGACCAGTGGGCGGGTGCCCGCCCCGGCGCCCGGGTCGGCCGGCACGTCGGGTTCCGCGTAGCGGACCGTGCTCGTGCCGGGCAGCAGCTCACCCAGCGGCGCGCCGATGCCCCACGGGGTTTCCGCACCGATGGCGATGTTGCGGAGCGGCTCGAACTCGACCACGTGCGCCGCGCGGGTCAGGGGCAGCGCGACCGTCGCGGTCCGGGCGGCGGTGACCCGGACGGCCCGGCGGGCGGCGACCAGGCCGACGTCGGCGGCACCGCGCCCTCCGGCCAACCCGGCGGTGCGGGCGGCCACCGTCCAGGCGGCGAGTTGACCGACCCGCTTGGCCGCCTCGGCGAGGCGTTCCTCGGGCAGCTCACCGGAGACGACCGCCGCCACGATGGCGTCGCGCAGCTCGCGGGCCGCCTGCTCGTCGGCCCGTTCGCCGCCGATACAGATCGCGTCGGCCCCGGCGGCGAGGGCGCGGACCGTCGCCCCGGCGAAGCCGTACCGGTCGGCGACCGCGCGCATCTCCACCGCGTCGGTCACCACCACGCCGGAGAAGCCCATCTCGTCGCGGAGCAGCCCGCCCAGGATGCGCTGACTCAACGTGGCGGGCAGGTGCGGGTCGAGCGCGGGCACCAGCAGGTGGCCGGTCATCACCGCCTGCACCCCGGCGGCCACGGCGGCCCGGAACGGGGCCAGCTCGCAGGCGTCCAGCCGGTCTCGGTCGGCGGTGATCCGGGGCAGGTCGTGGTGCGAGTCGACGCGGGTGTCGCCGTGCCCGGGGAAGTGCTTCGCGCAGGCGGCCACGCCGCCGGCCTGGAGCCCGCGGACCCAGGCGGCGGTGTGCCGCGCCACCAGCGCCGGGTCGGCACCGAACGAGCGGACACCGATCACCGGGTTCTCCGGGTTGGAGTTGACGTCGGCGTCCGGGGCGTAGTTGAGGGTGACCCCCGCCGCGGCCAGCTCGACGCCGAGGTCGCGGGCGACCGCCTCGGTCAGCTCCGGGTCGTCGACCGCGCCGAGGGCGAAGTTGCCGGGTCGGGTGCTGCCGTGGACCGACTCGAGCCGGGTGACGTCGCCGGCCTCCTCGTCGATCGCCACGATGACGTCCGGCCGCTCGGCGCGCAGCGTCGCGGTGAGCGCCGCCACCTGTGCGGAGTCGACGACGTTGCGGGCGAAGAGCACCACTGAGCCGAGGCCCTCGCCGAGCCAGCGGCACACCCACGGTGGCGGGGTGGTCCCGACGAACCCGGGTTGCAGGACGGCGGACGCGAGCGCCGGAAGATGCCCGGTGGGCGCGCTCACGCCGCCCCCTCGTGGCGGTCGGCGTCGATCACCGGCGTCGACGCGCCCCCGTCGACCCGCTGGTTGCGCTCGCTCATGCGGCCCCCGTACCCCATCTCTCGCGCGCCCTCGGCGCACCGCCACCGGCAGGCGGTCCTGCCATGGTCACACCGGGCCTTTCAATAGTCAATAAACCTTACAGTTGCCCGACGGCCCGGTCCCCGGGAGAGTGCGGGGATGAACCCCGCCCTGCTGGCCGACGCGACGAGCCCGGCCGACATCCCCGGCGTACGCCTGCTCGGCCTGGTGGTCGGCGCCCTGCTGCTGCTCGCCGCGATCCGGGCGATGTTCGGTCGGCGCTGAGCGCTACCCGCCGGTCAGTGCCCGGCGAGCCGGGTGTGGCCGACGACGACCGGGGTACGGCTCTCCCATCAGCAGGTCCGCGTGCCGAAGGGGAAGCAATGAAGATCGGTTACTTTCTGTCCAGTGAGGAGTTCACGCCAGCCGAGCTGCTGGAGCAGGCGCGCGGTGCCGAACAGGCCGGCTTCGAGGCGCTGTGGATCTCCGACCACTACCACCCCTGGGTCGACGCACAGGGCCAGAGCCCATTCGTCTGGTCGATGATCGGCGCGCTCAGCCAGGTCTGTTCGCTGCCGGTGACCACCGCGGTGACCTGCCCGACCCTGCGGATCCACCCGGCCGTGATCGCCCAGGCGGCGGCGACCAGCGCGGTGCTGCACGGCGGGCGGTTCGTGCTCGGCGTCGGCACCGGCGAGGCGCTCAACGAGCACATCTTCGGCGACGCCTGGCCGCAGACCGACGTCCGGCTGGAGATGCTGGAGGAGGCCGTCGAGGTGCTGCGCGCGCTGTGGGGTGGCGACTTCGTCAACCACCACGGCAAGCACTACACCGTCGAGCACGCCCGGATCTACACGCTGCCCGACACTCCCCCGCCGATCTACGTCTCCGGCTTCGGCCCGAAGTCCATCGACCTGGCCGCCCGGATCGGCGACGGCTACGTGAGCACCATGCCCGACGGCGAGATGGTCCGGCGCTTCCGCGAGAACGGCGGCGGCGACAAGCCGTGCCAGGCCGGCTTCAAGGCGGCGTACGCGGACAGCGAGGACGAGGGCATGCGGATCGCGTACGAGCGCTGGCCCAACGCGGGGGTGCCGGGTGAGCTGTCGCAGGTGCTCCCCTCACCACGCCACTTCGAGCAGGCCGCCCAACTGGTCAAGCCGGAGATGTTGAAGGACGCGTTCGTCTGCGGCAACAGCGCCGACGCGCACCTGGAGATGATCGACCAGTACACCAAGGCCGGCTTCGACGAGGTCTACGTGGCCAACACCGGCCCGCACTACCAGGGCCTTTTCGATCTCTACCAGCGCGAGGTCCTGCCCCGCCTGCGCTGAGCCCCGTACCGACGAGCCCATGATCGTCCGAACGTGTTTCGGCGGTCATGGGCTCGGGTACCTCCGGCCTTCGATGAAACTGTCCACGCATTCGATGACGTTGCGCCGCGCGGCCCGGAGCCTCTTCGGCTGGACCGCACTGCGGCCCAACCAACTGGCCGCCATGCGCGCGGTGATGAAGCGACGTGACGCCCTAGTCGTGCTGCCCACGGGCGCCGGCAAGTCGGCCATCTACCAGATCCCGGCCAGCCTGATCCCCGGCCCCACCGTGGTGATCTCCCCGCTGTTGGCTCTCCAGCAGGACCAGATCGCGGCCCTCAACGAGCGCCAGCGCCCGGAGCTGCGGGCGGTGCGGATCAGCTCGAACGAGTCGGCCGCCCAACAGGCCGAGGCGATCGCCGAGATCCGCGAGGGTCGAGCGGAGTTCCTGTTCATCACCCCGGAGCAGCTGAGCAACCCCGCCCGGATGGCCGAGGTCGCCGCGCTGAAGCCCGCCCTGGTGGCGATCGACGAGGCGCACTGCATCTCGGCCTGGGGGCACGACTTCCGCCCCGACTACCTGGCGCTCGGGCACCTCATCGAGGGCATCGGCCGACCGCCGGTGGTCGCGTTGACCGCCACCGCCTCCCCGCCCGTACGCGACGACATCATCGCCCGACTGCGGCTGCGCGAGCCGGAGGTGGTGGTCTCCGGGCTGGACCGGTCCAACCTGTTCCTCGAGGTGGCGCACTGCCCCACCGAGGACTACCGGTGGCGGCGCCTGGTGACGCTGCTGCGCGACGAAAAGCGGCCGGGCATCATCTACGTGCCGACCCGCCGCGCCGCCGAGGAGCTGGCTGCCCGGTTGACCGACGCCGACTTTCCGGCGCAGTTCTACCACGGCGGAATGGCCGCCGGCGCGCGCACCGAGCTGCACGAGGCGTTCCTCGCCGACCAGGTGCCGATCATGGTGGCCACCTCCGCGTTCGGCATGGGCATCGACAAGCCCAACATCGCCTGGGTGGTGCACATGGCGCTGCCCGACTCGCCGGACAGCTACTTCCAGGAGATCGGCCGGGCCGGGCGCGACGGGCAACCGGCCCGGGTGCTGCTGCTCTGGCAGGCCGAGGACGTGGGCCTGCAACGGTTCTTCAGCGGCGGCCTGCCCAACTCCGAGGAGCTGCGCGACCTGGCCGCGCTCCTGCGCCGCAAGCCGGCCACCAAGACCGAGCTGCGTGAGACCACCGGCCTCGGGCCACGCAAGCTGGGCCAGTACCTCTCCCTGCTGGAGCAGGTCGGGGCGGCCGAGCCGCGCGCCCGGCAGCGCATCAGCGCACCGCGCTACTCCCCCGACCCGGTGGACGCCGCCGCGGCGGCACTGGCCGAGGCGGAACGCCAGCAGACGGTGACCCGGTCCCGCACCGACATGATGCGGGCCTTCGCCGAGACCAACGCCTGCCGGGGGCAGACCCTGCTGGCCTACTTCGGCGAGCAGATGACCCAGATCTGCGGGCACTGCGACAACTGTCACGCCGGCACCAGCGTCGCCGATCAGGGGGCGGTCGGGCCGTTCCCGGTGCACAGTCAGGTGCGCCACCCGGAGTGGGGGCACGGCATGGTGCTCGGGTACGAGGACGACAAGATGACGGTTCTCTTCGATGAGGTCGGGTACAAGACGTTGTCGGTGCGCGTGGTGTCCGAACAGGGCCTGCTGACCCTGGACTAGCCTGTCCCGGGCACCGGGCCAACCGATTGACCAAACAGAGCAGGGTGGAAGGGGCGTTGCCGTGATCGAGCAGCCGGCGTACACCGGTTTCGGTTTCTCCGACGAGGAGTGGGGGCTGCTGGTCGGCCTGCCGCAGTCGGTGCTGACCGCGGCGAGCGCCGCCGAGTCCGACGGCACCCGCCGGACCATGGCGGAGAACGCGGCCGGGTTGGAGACCATCGCCGCTGGCCGGGAGTCAGCCAGCCCGCTGGTCGTCGCCGTGGCCAGCGAGATCGTGACCCGGGTCGGCGATCCGGACACCGGCGAGGAGTTGCCGGTCATCGCGCCCGCCGACCCGCGGGCGATGATCGACGACGTGCTGCTGCGGGCCGCCGAGGCCGCCACGCTGCTGGCCGCACGGGTCGACGAGGGCGCGGCCGGCGCGTACAAGCACTGGCTGGTGAAGATCGCCGAGCAGGTGGTGGGCGCCGCTTCCAGCGGCGGGCTGCTCGGCCTCGGCGGCGAGTCGGTCAGCGACTCCGAGCGGCGCTTCCGCGACCGGCTCGCGCACGTGCTCACCGACTGACCGACGACAACGACGTACCGGCCGGACCGGTCGGCTCGGCGGCCAGCGCCGCGGGGTCGGCCGGCCGGACGCCGCGGAGCGCGACCAGCGCGGTCACCGCGCCCAGCAGCATCGCCACCATGGCGGCGATCGCGGCGAGGTGCAGCCCGTCGGTGAAGGCGACCCGTGCGGCGTGCAGTACTGCGTCGGCCAGATCCGCCGGGAGCCCCTGCGCCACCGCGAGCGCACCCCCCAGTGTCTCTCGCGCCTCGCCACTGGCATCCGCGGGCAACCCAGCCGGCAGACCGTCGACGATCTCGCGGCGGTAGATCGCCGCGCCCACGCTGCCGAGGATGGCCATTCCCAGCGCGCCGCCCAGCTCGCTGCTGGATTCGGTCAGCGCCGAGGCGACACCGGCCTGCTCGGGCGGCGCCGCGCCGAGGACCAACTCGGTGACGAGTGACATCACCATCACCAGGCCACCGGCGTAGACGCTGGCGCCGGCGAGCAGCAGCCACAGCGGCGTCTCCGGTGTGACCCGGGTCAGGACCGCGAAGCCGAGCACGGCGATCCCGAAGCCCGCGCCGATCAGGTACGCCCGCTCGACGCGCTGGGCGAGCGCGGCGGCGGCCGGCGCGATTCCGCCCACCGCGAGCGACGGCACCAGGCTCCACAGTGCGGCCCGCAGCGGGCTCAGGCCGAGCACCAACTGGAGGTGCTGGGTGGTGAAGATGGCGAAGCCGACCAGGGCGAACATCGCCAGCAGGCTGACCGCGAGCGACCCGGCGAAGCCGCGACGGCGGAACAACGCCAGGTCGATCATCGGGTACGCCCGGGTCCGCTGGCGGTGCAGGAACAGCGCCCCCACCAGCAGGCCGGCGACGATGGCGAGCACCCGCACCGGGCTGAGGCCGTCGCGGGCCATCTCCTTGATGCCGTAGATCACCGGCAGCAGCGCGCCGAGCGACAGTGCTGCGCTGATGAGGTCGAACCGCCCGGTCGCCGGGTTGCGGAACTCGGGCACCAGGATCGGGGCGAGCAGGAGCAGCATCAGCATCGCCGGGATGTTGATCAGGAAGATCGAGCCCCACCAGAAGTGCTCCAGCAGGATGCCACTGAGCACCGGGCCGATCGCGATGCCGCCGGTGAGCGTGGCGGTCCAGATGCCGATCGCGGTGCCGCGCTGCTTGGCATCGTGGAACATGTTGCGCACCAGGGCGAGCGTGGACGGCATCAGGGTGGCCCCACCGACGCCGAGCGCGGCGCGCGCGGCGATCAGCGTCGCGGCGCTGTCGGCGTACGCGGCCAGCAGCGATGCCGCCCCGAACGCGGTGGCGCCGATCAGCAGGAGCCGGCGTCGGCCGATCCGGTCGCCCAGAGCGCCCATGGTGATGAGCAGCCCGGCCAGCACGAAGCCGTAGATGTCGAAGATCCAGAGCTGCTGGGCTCCGGTGGGGCGCAGTTCCTCGCTGATGAACGGGACGGCGAAGTAGAGCACCGACACGTCCATCGAGACCAGGAGCAGCGGCAGCATCAGCACCGTGAATCCGATCCACTCCCGCCGGCCCGCGCGCGGTGCCGGTGTGCTCGTCGTCGTCATGATGAGTTCCCTTCTGCGTATGTCGTACGCTGTTATGCGTAGACCATACGCAGAACTAGGATGACGAAGCAAGGAGGAAATGTGGCGGCGAAGACAGACGACAGCGGGCCAGTGATCCCGCCGGCCATCGAGAGCGCCTGGGGGCTGCGGGAACGGCCACCCAAGGGCCCCCGGCCGGGGATGAGCGTGCCCGCCATCGTGGACGCCGCCGTCCGGGTGGCCGACGCCGACGGGCTGGCCGCCGTCTCGATGAGCCGGGTGGCCAAGGAGTTGGGCGCCGCCACCATGGCCCTCTACCGATACGTCGGCTCCAAGGACGAGCTGCTGATGCTCATGGTCGACGCCGGGTACGGCCCGTCACCCGGCCCGCCCCCGCCGGACCACGAGTGGCGCGCCGGCCTGATCCGGTGGGCCTGGGCCGAGCACGAGGTGCTGCGGCAACGATCCTGGTTGCTGCACGTGCCGATCACCGGCCCGCCCATCACCCCGCAGCAGCTCGGCTGGATGGAGGACGGGCTGCGCTGCCTCGACGGCACCACGCTCGCCGAGAGCGAGAAGATGTCGGTGCTGCTGTTGATCACGGGCTACATCCGCAACGAGGCCACCCTCACGGCACAGATCGCCGAGGGCAGCCGGGCGGCCGGCGTCGCACCGAGTGAGATGATGCCGGCGTACGGTCGGATGGTGGCCCGGTTGATCGACCCGGATCGCTTCCCGGCGCTGCACCGGGTGCTGACCTCCGGAGTGCTCAGCCAGGACGACGACCCCGACGACGAGTTCACCTTCGGCCTGGACCGGATCCTCGACGGCATCGAGGCTCTGATCCAACGGCGAGCCGCCTGAGGAGCGCAGGATGCTGCACCGGGACACCGTCGACACCACCGTCCTGCCGCCGAGTGAACGATTCGGGATGTGGCTGGACCTGGTCGCGCGTACGTCAGCGCCGATGCGGATCTGGTCCGCGCACGCCGGCGACTTCACCGCCCGGGCCGACTTCCTCGACCTCGGCCCGATCCAGCTGATCAACTACCACTACCCGTCGCTGGAGGCCACCCGGACGGCCAAGCTGATCCGCCAGTCCGACCCGGAGCTGTACATGCTCGCCCTCACCACCGACGGCGTCGGCACGTCCAGCCAGGACGGCCGACACAGCGAGATCCGTGCCGGCGAGTTCACCTTCTACGACGCATCCCGCCCGCACGACGTCGGCCACCACGCGACCGAGCCGGAGCAGGGCCGGGCCAGCTCGATCATCACCATGATTCCGCACGCCGCACTGCCGCTGCCGCCGCAACGGATGGCCGCGCTCTACGGCGGCCGCATGTCCGGCAGCGAGGGGATCGGCGCGCTGTTGGCGCAGTTCCTGCTGCAGGTCACCGGGCACCCCGAGCAGTACCACGCCGCCGACACCAGCCGCCTCGGCGCGGTGGGGCTGGACCTCGCCACCACCATGCTCGGACGGCACCTCGTCGCCGAGGACGCGGTGCCCACCGAGGTCCGCCGCCGGGCGCTGCTCACCCAGGTCCACGCGTACGTCCACCGACACCTGGGCGACGCGACGCTCAGCCCACAGTCCGTCGCCGATGCCCACCACATCTCGGTGCGGTCGCTGCACCGGTTGTTCGAAGCCGAGGACTCGACCGTGGCGTCGTACATCCGAGACATGCGGCTGGCCCGGTGCCGGCGGGACCTGACCGACCCGGCCCTCCGCAACCAACCCGTGCAGGCCATTGCCGCCCGCTGGGGGTTTCCCGACAAGGCCCACTTCAGCCGGGTGTTCCGGATGGCCTACGGGATCAGCCCGCAGGCGTATCGGGAGAGCAACTCGGATCCGGCGCGGATCGTCAACCGCGCGGCGTTCACGGTCAACTCGGTGCGGGCAGACTGACAGCCAACGTGGCCGACCGCCGCCCGCACCGCCGGGTCTGCGGGAGGCCGCCAACGGGGGCCGTGGCGAGCGCCCGCCGCCAGGCGCGGCGGGCGGCCGCCCGGTGGCCCCCGGTCACACCTGAGGCCCCGGCCCCGTCACTCTCCCCCCAGGACCGTCGGCGGGGCCGGTCAGGCCTTCTCCAGCAGCTCCAGCACGATTCGCTCGGCCTCCTCGCGTGGTGCCCCCGGGTCCACCGGCGCCACCACCCCGTCGTGGTAGAGGTCGACGACCCGCGGGTCCACGTAGGACGCGCGAGCCACCGTCGGAGTGTTGCCCAGCAGTTCGGCCACCTCGCGCATCACGGCGACCACCGCCTTGCGACGGGCGGTCACCGATCGGGCCGGGCCGGCGGTGGCCAGCTCGGTGGCGGCGAGCACGGTGGCGTGCCAGGTGCGGAAGTCCTTGGCGGTCATCTCCCCGCCACTGGCGTCGCGCAGGTAGCCGTTGACCTCGTCGCTGCGCACGTCGCGCCACTCCCGGCCGTCCCAGTAGCCGAACAGCCGGTCCGCCTGCCTCCGGCGACGGCGCAGATTGACCAGCACCTGGCACAGCTCCGGGTCCTCGATCCGGCGGACCTGCTCGATGCCACCCTTCGCGGGAAACTCGAAGACCACGCAGCCGCCCCGGGAACGGGCATGCTCGGGGCGCAGGGTGGAGACCCCGTACGTCGGGTCGTCCCCGGCGGCGTACTGGTCACTGCCGACCCGGAACATCCCCATGTCCAACAGTCGGGCCACCGTGGCCAGCACCCGGTCCCGGCCCAGCCCTCGGCCGTCCAGGTCACGCCCCACCCGCTCCCGCAGCGCCGGCAGCCGTCGGGCCACTTCCAGCATGTGGTCGAACTTCGCCTCGTCCTGCTTCTCCCGCCACAGCGGGTGGTAGACGTACTGCTTGCGCCCGGCCGCGTCGATCCCGATCGCCTGGATGTGCCCGTTCGGGTGTGGTGAGATCCAGACGTTCTGCCAGGCCGGAGGGATGACCAGCTCCCGCAGCCGGGCCAGGGCATCCGGATCCCGGACCGCACCGCCGGTCGGGTCGACGAAGAGCCAGCCCCGTCCGCGCCGGCGCCGTCCGTACCCCGGTCGACCCGGGTCGCTACGCCGCAACCGCACCGGAGACCCGCACCACCCTTTCCACCTCAGCCACGGCGGCCAGCACCTCGTCGAGGCGCAGAGCGGCCATCGTCGGGTGGCTTCCTACCCCGTCCCACCTGGGCCAGTCCCCCTCGCCGGCCCAGAGCACCCGGTGCCGGGGCCGATCCGGTGGCGGCCCCCAGTGAGCCGGTGGCACCGGCCCGAAGAGGACGACCGACGCGGTGCCGTACCCGGTGGCCAGGTGAGCGACCCCGGTGTCCCCGCTGACCACCAGCCGGGCGTCGGCCACCAGCGCGGCGAGCGCGCCGAGGCCGGTCCGGCCAGCCAGAACGGAGTCGGATGCCAGGCCGGCAGCCTCGGCCACCCGGGCCGCCAGCGCCCGTTCGTCGGCCGAGCCGGTGAGCAACACCCGATGCCCCTGGTCGGTGAGTGCCCGGGCCAGCGCGGCGAACCGCTCGGCGGGCCACCGCTTGGCGGGGATCTTGCTGCCGGGATGCAGCACGGTGACTCCGGTGGGCAACCCGGCCGATCCGGGCCGGCGCAGGCCCAGGTCGGCGCGGTCGGCTGGAATGTCGTACCAGGACAGCAGGCGGCACCACCGGTCCACCTCGTGCTCGTCGGTGGCCCACCGCGGCCCGTCGGTATGGCCGGCGTCCGGTGCGACGAAGGCGAGCAGGCGGCCGGGCCGGGTGGCCGCGAGCAACCGGTGCGACTGCGGGCCGCGCCCATGCAGGTTGACCGCGACCTGCGGAGCCGACCCGACCCGGATGGGTCCATCCAGCCCGGCGGTGTCCACCAGCCGGTCGACACCGCCGACCAGGTCGACCAGCGGGGCCAGCCAGGCGGGCGCGGCGAGCGCCAGCTCCCGACCGGGGTACGCGGCCCGCAGCGCCCGCAGCGCGGGCACCGCGGTGACCAGATCACCGACGCCGAGGGCGCGCAGGACGAGGATCACGGGTACGAGGTCTCCTGCTCGGCGCAGACCACCAGCTCGCGAACCGCACAGCCGGGCGGCTGGTTGAGCGCGAACATGATCGCGGCAGCGGTGTCGACGGGATCGTTGAGGATCGCGTCCGCCCCCGGCTTGTACTGCGGGTCGCGCTCGTCGAAGAACGAGGTACGCATCCCGCCCGGGATGAGCAGGGTGACGCCGACCTGACCGGCCAGCTCGGCGGCGAGGGCGCGGGTGAAGCCGACCACGCCGAACTTCGCCGCGCAGTACGCGGTGGCGTCGCTGACCGCCTTGACGCCCAGGGTGGAGGCGACCGTGACGATGCGGCCCCGAGACGTCAGCAGAAACGGCAGCGCGGCCCGGATCACCGCTGCGGTGGCCAGCAGATCGACGGCGACGATCCGGTCCCAGGTCTCCCCCGGCAGATCGGCGAGTCGACCCGGCACATCCGTCCCGGCGGCGGTGACCACCGCGTCCAGGCCACCGGCCTGCTCGGCGATGTGCTGGGTGGCGACCTCGGCGGCTCGGGTATCGGCCAGATCGCACTCGGTCCAGGACACCCCGTCGACCGGCGGCTGCCGGTCCAGCACGAGCGGCCGACCGCCGGAAGCGGCCACCGCGGCGACCACCGCGGCGCCGAGCCCGCTGGCGCCGCCGGTGACCAGGACGGTGGGCCCGGCGCTGGGCCGCGTGGCGGTCATCGGGTCCGCCCCCCGATGGAGCGGACGATCATGTCGGTGGTGGAACGACCGTCCAGGTAGGGCACCACCACCGTGTTCCCGCCCCACCGACGCAGGACCTCCGCCTCCGGCAGTGTGGCGGCGGCGTCCCCACCGCCGGTGGCGTAGTCGCCGCCCTTGACCCAGATGTCCGGTCGTACCCAGGACAGTGCCGCGTCCGGGGTCGGCTCGTCGAAGATGAGGACCGCGTCGACGCAGCTCAAGGCGGCCAGCAACCGGGCGCGGTCACCCTCGGACATCACCGGTCGATCCGGCCCCTTCAACCCGGCGACACTGGCGTCGGAGTTCACACAGACGATCAGGCAGTCACCCAACTGCCGGGCCGCCTCCAACGTGGCCACATGCCCCGCGTGCAGCAGGTCGAAGCAACCCCCGGTCGCCACCACCGTGCCACCCGCGGCCCGTACCTCGCCCAGGAGCGTGGCAACCGCAACGACTCCCACCCGGTCGCCACCCCGGCCGACCACACCAGCGTTCATGGGAGGCACCGGCGGAGGCAGGGCCGCCGCCACTCCCCCACCGGCCACGTACGCGGACGCCTCGGCGACCGCCGCCTGCACCGCCTCGGAGACCAGCGCGCCCTGGGCCAACGCGAGGCTGGCGGCGGCCGCGAACCGGTCGCCTGCCCCGCAGGTGTCCCCCTCGGCGCTGCCCGGGGTCGGCACCACCAGCGGCGTCGACCCGGCGTGGCAGAGCAGCGCGCCGTCACCGCCCAGCGTCACCGCGACCGCACCGGCCCGCCAACGCCGCCGTAGCCCCTGGGCACCACGGGACGCCGTAGCCAGCCGGGAGGCACCGGGCAGTGCGGGAACCAGGTCGCGCACCTCCGACTCGTTCGGGGTGGCCAGGTGGACGCCGGGCACCGCCGCCGGCCCGCGCGGGTGCGGGTCCCACACCACCGGCGCGCGGGTGGCGGCCAACGCGTCGCGTAGCGCGGGCTGCCGGGCAACGCCCCGGCCGTAGTCGCTGACCAGCACCGCGGACGCCGCGCCGATCACGCGGAGCACCTCGTCGGAAGGCTGGCCCGGCTCGCCGGACGCGCCGCCACGGTCGTGGCGCAGCAGCACCCGGCCCCGGGCCCGCAGCCGGATCTTCTCCGGCGTCGCACCGGACAGGGCCAGTGGGTACACCTGCACGCCGGCGGCGGCGAGCAGCGCGCTCAGTCGGGCCCCACCGGCGTCGTCGGCGAGCGCGGTCACCAGCACCACCTCGGCGCCCTGCGCGGCGGCGAAGACCGCTGCCAGGCCGGCACCACCGGGTCGGTCGATGGCCGCGGTCTCGTCGAGCACCGGCACCGGGGAGTCCGGGCAGAGCCGGTTCACCACCCCTTCCACGTCCCGGTCGAGCAGGGTGTCCCCGAGCACCACCACAGGTCCCCTCACGCTTGCCTCCTCATCCTCACGCGTCGACCTGCTGTCCCGGCCCACCGTCGAGCACCACCTCGACCCCGGTGCGCACCGGCCCGGACGGGAGCTGACCGGCCGGCGCGGGCTCCGCCGGCACCGGGTGGGCGGCCGGTGGTCGGGCGGCTGCTGCCAGCGCGGCGGGCAGTTCCTGTTCGAGGTACTCGCAGAGCAGGTGACTGGTCACGAGGTGCAGCTCCTGAACGACCTGGGTGTCCGGGGACGCGACGGCCAGCACGTCGTCGCAGGCGTCGGCGAGGGCGTTGGGGGCGGCCCCGGTGAGCGCCCAGGTGGTGAGGCCGGCGTCGCGGGCAGCCTGCGCGGCCGTGACCAGGTTGGGGCTGGCGCCGCTGGTGCTGAGCAGCAGCAGGACGTCGCCGGGACGGCCGTGGGCGCGCACCTGGCGGGCGTAGACGTCGCCGTAGCCGTAGTCGTTGGCGATGGCGGTGAGCGCGCTCGTCTCGGCGTGCAGGGCGATCGCGGACAACGGCTGACGGTCGTGGTGGAGCTTGCCGACCAGCTCGGCGGTGAGGTGCTGGGCTTCGGCGGCGCTGCCGCCGTTGCCGGCGACCAGCAGGCGACCTCCGGCGGCCAGCCGGTGGGCCAGGTCCGCGCCCCAGCGCGCCAGCTGCGACTCACACCGCCGGTACGGCACCAGCGCCGCGGAGAGATTCGTCAGGTGGGTGTCGAGCAGACTCCCCGCCGGCATCAGGCCACCACCCGGGTCGGCCGGCGCACCGCGGCCACCTCGCTGTAGACCTCGACCAGCCGCTCGGCGGTGGCCGCCCACGAGTACCGCGTCCGGGCCCGCTCGCGCGCCGCCGCCGCGTACGCGAAACGCCGGATCCGGTCGTCGAGCAACCCCTGGATCGCGGTGGCCAGAGCATGCGGGTCCCGCGCCGGCACGAGGTCACCGGTCGTCCCGTCGACCACGGTGTCCCGGATGCCGCCGACAGCGGTGCCGACGACCGGCACCCCGCAGGCCATCGCCTCCAGCGGAGTCAACCCGAACGGCTCGTACCAGGGTGCGGCGACCAGGAGGTCCGCCGAGCGGTACCAGCGGCCCATCTCCTCCCGCGGTACCGCGCCGACCAGGTGCACCCGGTCGGCCACCCCGCACGACTCAGCGAGGGCCCGCAGCCGCCGGGCGTACGGGTCGGTCTCCAGCAGCCCTTCGGGCGGGCCGCCGACGACCACGCACTCGGCGTCCGGGACCAGCGCCATCGCGCGGATCACGGTCTGGAAGCCCTTGCGTTCGACCAGCCGGCCCACGGTCAGGATCCGGGCCTGACCCGGCTCGCGGTCGGCGGCCGGCCCGAGCGGGGCGAACGTGGCGAGGTTGACCCCGGAGGGCACGACGGTCATCCGGGACCGGGGCACACCCATCCGGACCAGTTCGCCCACCTCGTCGCGGCACTGCGCGATGATCCGGTCCACCGAGCGGCCCAACTCCCGCTCATAGGACACCCGCCGGGCCGGGCTGGTGTCCTGCACGCCCTGGTAGCGGCGCTTCACCGTGCCGAGCGCGTGGTACGTCTGCACCACCGGCACCCCGGCCTGCCGGCCGGCCGTCAGCGCCGCCAGGCCACTCATCCAGAAGTGCGCGTGGATCACCTCGGGCACCCAGTCCCCGCCCCGCCAGCGCTCGATCAACCAGCGACTGAACTCCCGCATGTGTGGCAGCAGCGCGTCCTTGGCCACCGGCTCGGCCGGGCCGGCCGGCACGTGCACCACGTCGTACCCATCCGGGCTGCGGACGGTCACCGGCAGGTCGAGCGCGTCCCGGCGGGTGTAGACCCGCACGTCGTGCCCGGCGGCGGCGAGCGCGGCGGACAGCTCCGCGACGTGCGTGTTCTGGCCGCCGGCGTCCTCCCCTCCGAGGACGGCGAGCGGGCTGGCGTGCTCCGAGATCATCGCGATCCGCATACTTCCTCCTCCAGCAGCCGGTCCCAGTCAGCGAGGAAACGGTTGAGGCCGTACTTGTCGCGCGCGGCCGTTCGCGCCGCCGCGCCGGCCTGGCGCGCGGTCGCCGGTTCGGCGATGAACCGGCGGGCGGCGTCGAGCAGGGTGTCCGTCCGGGTGGCGAGGGCGCCCGCCTCCGGGGGCACCGCCGTCACCGCCTCGGTGGTGGCGAGCGCGACGACGGGCATGCCGATCGCCATCGCCTCGATGAGGCTGAGCCCGAGCGAGGTCCACCGGCACAGGTGCAGGTAGGCACGCCGCCGGGCCAACTCGGCGTGCATCCGCTCCTGGGGTACGTCGTCGTGGCTGGTGAGCCGGTCGGCGGGCAGCCCGAGGTGCTCGGCCAGGCCGGCGACGCCCATGCCGAACACGTCCAGCGGCGCGATCTCGGCGAAGCGGGGCAGCAGGTCGGTGCCGGTGACCCGCCCTCGTCGTACCGGCTCGTTGATCACCACGGCGAGCCGGTCCAGCTCTCCGGTGTAGGACGCGGAGGGGGCGACGATGCCGTGGTCGACCACGGTGGTGCGGCTGTCGCCGGTGTCCCAGAAGATCTGGTTGAACCCGGTGACGTGGGCGATGAGCAGGTCGTCGCGGTCGGCCATCGGGTGGCGCGTGTTGGGCACGTCGCCCTTGGGGGTGTTGTGTTCGACGTAGATGGCGGGGATGTCGCGGCCGGGGCGGCGGCGCAGCCACGCCTCGGCCCGGTCGATCTCCTCGGGGCGTTGCAGGATGACCAGGTCGACGTCGGTGCCCGGCAGGTCCTCCGGGGTGACCTCGACGGCGCTGTCCGGCCAGGGGTAGGTGCGGGCCCGGCCGAGGCCGTAGGGGCCGCGGTCGGGTGTGGTCGGGATCAGGTAGCGGTGGCTGCCGTGCACGAACGACGTGGTCCAGGAGCCGTGCACGTGCCAGAGCAGGATGTTCATCGGCCACCACCACCACTGACGGCGAGCGTCCGGAGAGCGTCGACCACCTCGTCGGGGTCGATGCCGCTGAGGCAGGGGTGCCCGGGGACGGGGCAGCTGGCTGCCCGGGTGTCCCGGCAGTTCGTGGCGGCATCGCCGAGCCGGACGGTGGGCACCCGGTACGGCCCCCACTGGCCGAACGGAACGGTCGGCGCGAAGAGACTCACCACCGGCACACCGGCGGCGGCGGCCAGGTGCGCGGGTCCGGTGTTGCCGACGACGACCGCGCCGGCGTCCGCCACGATCGCGGCCAGCCCCGCCAGGTCGGTTCGGCCACCCAGGTCGGTGCCGCCGGCCGCCGCGACCCGGGCGGTGACCGCACGCTCGTCGGAGCCGCCGGTGACCAGCACCCGGTGCCCGGCGGCGGTCAGCGCCCCGGCGATCCGGGTCGCCAACTCGGGCGGGCAGGCCCGGCTCGACGCGGCCGAGCCGGGATGCAGCACCACGTACCCCGGGTCGCCGAGGTCGGCCGGGCGTGGCGCCACGGCGTCGCGTCGGAGCCGGAGCACGGGTTCGTCGTCGTCGGGCAGCCGGTGGCCGGCGGCGGCGGCGAGGGAGAGGGCACGTTCGGGTTCGGGGACGCCCGCCGGCACCCGGTGCCGGATGTCCAGCAGTGAGCCCGGATAGTCGTCGCTGATCGCCGCGATCCGACCGATCCCCGCCATCCGCAGCAGCAGCGCCAGCGGCAGTGCCGACTGGTGGAACGAGGTGAACACCACCGCCTGATCCGCGCCGACCGCGCCGAGGCGCGCGGTCAGGCTTCGCATGGCCTCGGGGTCGACCCGCGCCGGCGTGGGGTCGATCCACGGCAGCGGGTGCTCGATGATCTCGTCGATGCCGGGCAACAGGTCGGCGGCGGCACGTCCGCGCGGCCCGCACAGCAGCACCACCCGCTGCGCCCCGGCCGCGACGGCGCGGATCGCCGGCCCGGTGACCAGCACGTCCCCCACCGAATCCGACCGGACGACCAGCGCTGTCCGCACCGGGTCACCGGGCGGCGTCGCGGGCTGCACGGCCTGTTGGCGGCGCAGGATCTCGTCCACCGCCGCCGGCAGATCGGTTTCCACCCATCCGGCGGCGGCGATCTCCTCCGGCCGGGTCACCGGCGTGGGCACCAGCACCCCCGCGGCCCCCGCGGCCAGCGCGGCGGCGACGTCCCGGCCGATGTCGCCCACCATCACACACCGGGACGCGGTCGTGCCCAACTCCCGGGCGGCGGCGTGCACCAGGCCGGGCGCCGGCTTGCGGCAGTCGCAGTTGTCGGCGTCGTCGTGTGGGCAGATCAGCCACGCGTCGAACCGGCCCAGCAGCTCCTCGACGCGGGCGTGCACCGCCCGCATCTGCTCCCCGGTGAAGTAGCCCCGGGCCAGGCCCGACTGGTTCGTCACGACCGCCAGCCGCAGCCCGGCCGCCCGGAGCCGATCCAGCCCCGCCCGAGCTCCCGGCACCGGCCGCACCTTCTCCGGGTCGCCGTTGTACGGCACGTCCTCGATCAGGGTGCCGTCGCGGTCCAGCAACACGGCGTCGTACAGGACGGGTCGGAGGTTCCCGACGGACCCGGAACCGGCGCGGTCAGCAGCGGCGTACACCCCGGCTGACCTGCGCTGATACGGATCCTCCTGGTCCTGTCGCACAGCCGGCGGGTTCCCTGCGCCCCGAGGAGTAAACGTCGTCGTCGGCGCGGTGGACCAGCGCCGCCAGCGGTGCCCCGTGTCGGCCTTACCCGCCGCGAAGGAGAAGCTAACGCGATGGCCGTTAGCTCCGCCGCGGCGCGGGTATGGGAGCCCAGTGGCGATTGTGGAGAAAGTGATCGAAGCTCCCCCGCAGCAGGTGTTCGACGTGCTCGCCGACGGGTGGACGTACAGCGACTGGGTCGTGGGCACGGCACACGTGCGCGACGTGGACGACGCCTGGCCCCGGGTGGGCAGCCAACTGCACCATCGGGCCGGGCCGTGGCCGTTCTCCTTGCAGGACGCGTCGACGGTGCTGGTCTGCGAGCCGCCGCACCGGCTCGTGCTGAAGGCCGGTCTCTGGCCGGCTGGCGAGGCGATCGTGGCCTTCACCCTGCAACCGGTCGGCGAGGGCGCCACCCGGGTCCGTATCGGGGAGGACTTCGCCGCCGGCCCACTGCGCTGGGTCCGCAACAAGATCAATGATTTGGTGCTGCACCTGCGTAACCGGGAGACGCTGAACCGGCTCTCCGACATCGCCACGCGGCAGAAGGGCTCGGCGTGACGCAGACCGGCGCCGACACCGGTCGTCGCAAGCGTTGACCGGCAGCGCGACGACCAGCGGATCGATGCCCGGGCGCTGCGGTGGATCGCCTTCCGCAACGCCCGGCAGGGGTGCCTCTTCAAGCCGGATGTGACAACTGGATACCCTTCTAGGAGCCCCTGCCCGCAAACCGAGGATGTCCGACATGATCGAGCCTGTGCAGCTGCCGTCGCCGTGGCGGGACGCACGCCTGACCGTCGTCGTGCCCACCTACAACGAGGCGGGCAACCTACCCGCGCTGGTCGAGCGACTGCTCGCACTGCCGCTGCCGGGGCTGCGCATCCTCGTCGCGGACGACAATTCCCCCGACGGCACTGGCGATGTGGCCGACAAGCTGGCCATCGAGCATCCGGACCGGATCGAGGTCGTGCACCGCGCCGGCAAGGAGGGCCTCGGCCGGGCGTACGTGGACGGGATGGGGCGGGCGATCGAGGGCGGCGCCGAGTACGTGGCGCAGATGGATGCCGACCTGTCGCACCCGGCGGCGGCGCTGCCGGGGATGCTGGGCGCGCTGCTCTCCACCCAGGCCAGCGTGGTGATCGGTTCCCGCTACGTGCCCGGTGGCGAGCTGGACGAGAACTGGCCGCTGTACCGTCGGGCCCTCAGCGGCTGGGCGAACCTCTACGTGCACACCCTGCTGCGGGTACGCATCCGGGACCTGACCGCGGGCTTCAAGATCTGGCGGGCCGACGCACTGCGGGACATCGACCTGGAGCGGGTGCAGTCCAACGGCTACAGCTTCCAGGTGGAGATGCACTACCTGGCCACCAAGCTGGGGCACACCATCCTGGAGGTGCCGATCCGCTTCGAGGAGCGGCGCGACGGGGAGTCCAAGATGACCACCGCCACCAAGGTGGAGAGCGCCCTGATGCCGTTCCGCCTGCGCAGCAAGCACCGCAACATCACCCGCTGACCCGCGCATCCCGCCTGTCCGTGACGGAGTCGCGACGGGCGGGTCGGCGCGGGCGGTCAGTCCGGGTAGACGGCGCGGTGCGCGGCGCCGATCGCGGCGGCGTAGGCGCGGCCGGTGAGCGCGCGGTCGCGGGCCAGTGCCGCGCGGGCCGCGTTCGCGCCGGGTGCGCCGTGCACCCCGCCACCGGGATGCGCCGACGCGCTGGCCAGGAAGAGCCGGTCCACCGGGGTGTCCGCCCGGCCCAGGCCGGGGATCGGGCGCAGGAACAGCTGCTGGTACGCGGCGGCGGTGCCGCCGCCGAGCGTGCCACCGACCAGGCTCGGGTTGCCCTTCTCCAGGTCGGCTGGCCCGGCCACGTGTCGGCCGACGATCAGTTGCCGGAAACCCGGCGCCGCCGCCTCCAGCACGTCCTCCATCCGCTGCACGTGCCCGGCGACGTCCTCGGCCCGCCAGTCCCGTCGGAACGGCAGGTGCGTGTACGACCAGAGCGACTCGGTGCCCGGCGGTGAGTGGCTCGGGTCGGCCACCGACATCTGCCCGAGCAGCAGGAACGGGTCGCGCGGCAGCTCGCCGCGGGCCAGCTCACCGGCGTAGCGGGTCAGCCCGTTGAGGTCCGCGCCGAGATGCACGGTGCCGGAGCCGGCCACCTGCGGGTTCGTCCACGGCACCGGCGCGGAGAGCGCCCAGTCCACCTTCAGCGTCGAACCGTCCCACCGGAAGTGCGCCAGGTCCTCCACCAGCCGCGACGGCAGCGCCGCCGCGCCGACCAGGTCGAGGTAGAGCGCTGGCGCCGGGACGTCGGCCAGCACGGCCCGGCGGGCCCGCCACAGCGCCCCGCCCACGGTGCGTACCCCCATCGCCCGTCCCCGGGCGGTGAGCACCCGGTCGACCCGGGCGCCGTAGAGGATCCGACCGCCGCGCGCCTGTAGCCGGGCCACCAGCGCGTTGGTGATCTGCTGTGCGCCGCCGTCGGGCACCGGCCAGCCGACCTGCTGGCCGAGCATGGCCAGCAACCACCCGTACACCCCGGAGCCGGCCTCCTCCGGGGACAGGTCGGTGTGCAGGGCGCAGCCGGCCAGCAGGGCCGGCCCGCCGGGGCCGTCGAAGAGTTCGTCGCCCAGCTTGCGGACCGGCACCACCAGGCGCCGGGCCAGTCGCAGCGCGCCGGCGACCCGCAGTTGGCGCAACAGGCCCAGCCCGCCGCGTACCGGCGGGAACGGCGTGGTGATGGTCTCCAGCATCGGCTCGGACACGTCGAGCCAGTCGGTGTACGCGTTGAGCCAGCGCTTACCGTCGCCCGGGGCGAACTGCTCCAGCGAGCCGGCCGTGACGTGCGGGTCCCGGTTGATCACCGCGGCCCGCCCGTCCGGCAGCAGATGCGCCAGCACGTCCGGCGAATGCCGCCAGGACAACCCGTGCTGGCCCAGGTCGAGGTCGCGCAACACTGGTGAGGCGTACCCCAGGGGGTAGAACGAGCTGTAGAGGTCGCTGAGATAGCCGGGCGCGGTCACCTCGGCGGAGCGGACCGCGCCGCCGGGCACCGCGGTCGCCTCCAGCACCACCACGTCCCACCCGGCGTCCGCCAGCAGGTTGGCCGCCACCAGGCCGTTGTGGCCGGCCCCGACGACGACGGCGTCCGCGCTCTCTGCGCCGGTGGTAGTCATCCGATCCGCCTACCCGGCGTGCAACCGGGCGAAACGCGTTTGTCCCGCCGACGCCGGGGCATCCAGCGCCGCATGTACACGGTTGCGCAGCTGGTGGGCGGGGTGTGGGGAGCGGGCGGCGCGGGCGGCGAGCTGGTCGTCCACGATCCGGCGGACGGTTCGCCGGTGAGCCAGGTGCCGGTGGCCACGGCCGATGAGGTCGGCAAGGCGGTGGAGGCGGCGCGCGAGGCGGCCTCGGAGTGGGCGGCGACCGCGCCGGCCGAGCGGGCGGCGGCGCTGCACCGGGCCGCCGACGCGGTCGCCGCGGTCACCGAGGAGCTGGCGGCGGCCGTCACCGCGGAGATGGGCAAGCCGCTGGCGGATGCCCGCGGCGGCGTCGAGGCGGGCATCGGCACCCTGCGACAGTACGCGGAGCTGGCCCCGCTGCGCGGCGGGCGGACGCTGCACGGCGCATCGGACGCGCTGGACTTCATGACCCCGCAACCGCGTGGCGTCGTGGCCGCCATCACCCCGTGGAACGACCCGGTGGCGGTCTCGTGCGGGCTGCTCGGCGCGGCCCTGGTCACCGGCAACGTGGTGCTCTTCAAGCCCAGCGAACGCACCCCGGCGACCGGCTGGCTGCTGGCCCGGGCGCTGGACCAGGCGCTGCCGGCCGGGGTGCTGTCGTTGCTCACCGGTGGGCCGGAGGTCGGTGCGGCGCTGGCCGGCCAGGACGTGGACGTGGTCGCGCACGTCGGCTCCACCGCGACCGGGCGGGCGATCGCCGCCGCCACGGCCCGCACCGGCGCCAAGGCGCTGCTGGAGAACGGCGGCAGTGACCCGTTGATCGTGGACGCGGGCGTCGACCCGGATTGGGCGGCCGGTCAGGCCGCGCTCGGCGCCTTCGCCAACGCCGGGCAGCTCTGCGTGGCGGTGGAGCGGATCTACGTGCACCGGGAGGTGGCCGACGACTTCGTGGCGGCGCTGGTGCGTCGCGCCGACGCGCTGCGGGTCGGGCCGGGCCGGGACCCGGGCACCGAGCTTGGCCCACTGGTCGACAGGCGGCACCGCGACCACGTGCACGGGCAGGTGACCGCGGCGGTGGCGGACGGCGCGCGGGTCTGTGCTGGCGGAGAGCTGCCGGACGGGCCGGGGTCGTTCTACCCGGCCACCGTGGTCACCGACTGCCGGCACGACATGCCGCTGGTGCGGGAGGAGACGTTCGGGCCGGTCGCCCCGGTGGTGGTGGTCGACTCGTTCGACGAGGCGCTGCGCTGCGCCGCGGACTCCCCGTACGGGCTGGCCGCCACGGTGTTGACCGCGTCGATGAGCCACGCGCAACGGGCCTGGCGGGAGTTGCCGGTGGGCACCGTCAAGGTCAACGCGGTGTTCGGGGGCGCGCCGGGTGGTGCCGCACACCCGCGTCGGGCCAGCGGGCAGGGCTTCGGATACGGCCCGGAACTGCTGGACGAGTTCACCGCCACGAAGGCGGTGCACATCGAGGCCCCCGGAGGCGGGCACTGGTGAACGGTACGGGCGGACGCCGGGATGGTGCGTCCGCCCGTACCGCGTCGGTTGTGTTCCGGTGCGGCGGCGGTCAGTCGCCGCGGGCCTTGCGGGTGGCCCGGTCGTTGGCCTTCTCGATCGCCTTGACCAGGTCCGGCTTGGTCATGCTGGACCGACCGGGTACGTCCAGCTTGCGCGCCACCGACATCAGGTGGTCCTTGGTGGCGTTGGCGTCCACCCCACCCGCGGTGGGTGCCCGCCGTTCCGGCCCGCCGCCGGCGGCCTGTTGGTCGCTCGGGCCCTTGCGGCCCTTCGGCTCCCAGTGGTCTCCGACCTTCTCGAACTCGTGCTTCACCGCGGCGAAGGCGGTGCGGTGCGACCGCTCCCCCTCGCCGTAGGTCTCGACCGCCGAGTCGTGCGTCTTCTCCCAGGTGCGCTGCGCCTTGTCCGGGGAGCGCCGCAGCGTGCTGGGCATGTCCTCGCGCCCGGGCATCTCGTCCTCCTCCGTGTCGAAAGGTTCCCATGACCGTTCCCCCCTGAGGGGGCGGCAAACCGTACGCGGTGCCCGCAGGCGCTGGGCGAGTTTCTCGATTTCCCGATCCGGGTACGGCGGGGCCAGGCCCGACCGGACGACCGGTCATCCGGTGGCCGGGGCACAGGGAGCGGGCATGACGACCACGGAGCCCGGTACGACGGTCGGCGGCACGGAGGGCACGCGGGTGCCCCGCCGGATGCGGCAGCTGAGCTGGCGGACGTGGCGTGGGGTGGTGGTCCGCAGCGTGCGGAACTTCGTCACCGACAACTGCTCCGACTGGGCCGCCGCGTTGACCTACTACGGGGTCCTGGCGCTCTTTCCGTCCGCCATCGTGGTGGTGGCCCTGGTCGGTCTGGTCTCCAAGGGCGAGCAGACCGTCGACACCGTCGTCGACCTGGCGAAGCAGATGGGTGCCGGGTCGGTGGTGGCCGAGGGCGGCGTGGTCGGAGTGATTCGGACCGTGGTGGTCGAGCAGAGCAACCCCAAGCTGCTGCTGAGCTTCGGCCTGTTGGGAGCGCTGTGGTCCGCGTCGGGCTTTATCGGGGCCTTCACCCGGGCCTCCAACGCCGTCTACGGAGTGACCGAGGGCCGGCCGGTCTGGAAGCTGCGGCCTCTGCAGATCGGCCTGGCCGCGATCACGCTGGTGCTGCTCGCGCTGGTCGCCCTCGGCCTGATCGTCAGTGGCCCGGTCACCGACGCGGTCGGGGACCTGATCAACGCCGGGGGCCTGGCCCGCACGATGTGGAGCGTGGCGAAGTGGCCGGTGCTCGCCATGATCATGTTGGCGCTGCTGTCGCTGCTGTTCTGGATCGCGCCGAACGTGCGGCAGCCCCGGTTCCGCTGGCTCACCCCGGGCGGCGCGGTGGCCCTGGTCGCCTGGGCGCTCGGCTCCTTCGGCTTCGGCCTCTACGTGGCCAACTTCGGCTCGTACGACACCACCTACGGCAGCCTGGGGGCGGCCATCGCGTTCCTGGTCTGGCTCTACCTGTCGAACTCGGCGCTGTTGCTGGGCGTGCAGATCAACGCCGAGGTGCAGCGCGGGCGACAGTTGCAGGCCGGCGACCCGGACCCCGAGGAACCGGTGCTGCCGCCGCGCAAGCCCGCCGACGACTGAGCCCGGTTCGGCCTCGGATGTCCGGCACCGGGCCGCGCCGAGGGCCGGTGCGTGGCCCGATGCCGGTTTATCGGGCGGGGTGCCGGGTAGCGCAGAAGGCATGGAGCGTGGCAACAGCAAGCACGGACCGAGGATCGACGAACAGATGAGTCAGGAGGTCAGCGGTCTCGTACAGGGGCCGGGGACCGGGGGCTCTCGGGTCGACGAGTCGCGAGTGCCGGAACCGGCTGGCGAGGACCAGCCGGAGACGACCACCGCCCCGGCCGGTGACCTGCGTACCGGCACCCCGCAGGGGATGAGTTCGACAGACGTCGAGCAGCGCAGCCGGCTCGGCCGGTTCATCTCGATGAGCGCCCTTCCGGGCGACCGCCTGGTGCTCATCGCCAGCGCACGCGAGAACGAGGCGCCGGACGACATCGTGGCGGCGCTGGAACGCCTGCCCGACGGCACCCTCTACCAGACGGTTTCCGAGGTGTGGGCCGCGCTCGGCAACAAGAACGAGACAACTCGCTGGTGACCGGATCACCCCCCGATCCGGGAGACCACCAGCGACTGAAGGAGGTTCCCCGATGAGTGGTGTTACCGAACATGTCGACGTTTCTGTGCCCGTACGCACCGCGTACGACCAGTGGACGCAGTTCGAGGAGTTCCCCGAGTTCATGGAGGGCGTGCAGGAGGTCCGGCAGCTCTCCGACACGATGACCCACTGGACGGTGGACATCGCCGGGGTGAAGCGTGAGTTCGACGCCGAGATCACCGAGCAGCTTCCCGACGAGCGGGTCGCCTGGCGCTCGACCGGCGGCACCCAGCAGGCCGGCGTGGTGACCTTCCACCGGCTGGACCAGGACAAGACCCGGGTGACCCTGCAGCTCGAGTTCGAGCCGCACGGGGTGGTCGAGCAGGCCGGCGACAAGCTCGGCATCGTCGATCGGCGTGCCAAGGGCGACCTTGAGCGGTTCAAGACCTACATCGAGCGGCGCGGTCAGGAGACCGGCGCCTGGCGCGGCTCGGTGGACCGTCCGCAGCCGTGATCCTGAGCAACGACACGCGATGGCCGCCGGAGTTCCGGCGGCCATCGCCGTACGCGCGGCACCGTTTGCGATCATCGCGCCCGGGTACGGCTGATGGCATGACCGACGACAACAGGGTGTGGCGGGACGAGGAACGACTTCCGTTGGAAGAGCTGGAGCGCGCCGTGTCGGGCTCCAGCCTCGACGGGCAGGCCGACGACGTGACCGGCAACGACGCAGGCGAGGAGGCCGCATTCGGGCACGGGCCGGCAGCGGCGGACCGTGACGGGCAGGCCCAGGGCGGCGGCCAGGAGCCCACCGACCCGGAGCGCGCCTACCGTCCGTCCACCACCGGCCGGACCGGGCCCGACGTCTGAGACTCCCCAGCGAGCTGGGCGGGGACCGACTGCTCGGCCAGCTCCGGGGCGGGCCGGCCGGTCGAGCGGCGGGCACCCAACTCGTAGAGCACGATCAACGCCAACGCGAGCACCACCAGGGCCGAACCCAGCACCTCGACAGACGTGTTGCCGATCAGCACGCCGAGCCCGGCCGGGACGAGCGCCGCGCCGATGCCGGCGGCGCCGATCTGAAGCCCGATGGCCCGGTCCGCGTGCGCAGGGCCGACCCGGTCGGCGGTGGTGAGAGTGAGCAGCGGGAACACCGGTGCGGCGGCGAAGCCGACCACGACCAGGCCGAGCACCGCCAACGCGGCCGGCCCGGGGATGGCGATCAGCACCGCGCCCACGGCCATTCCGGCCAGGCTGACGCGCAGCACCAGCCCGGATCCCAGCCGCTCGGCCACCACGCCCTGCACCACCCGGCCGATGAAGAGGCTGCCCCAGTACGCGGAGACGCAGCCGCCGGCCACCGAAGCGCTCAGGCCACGCCCCTCGGTCAGCAGCAGGAACGCCCACAGGCCGGCGGACACCTCGATGGCGACGTACAGCACGAAGGCGAGCGTCCCCGACCAGACCGCCGGCAACCGCAGCGTCGCCCGGACCGGGACCCGAACCTGCGGCGATGTGCCGCCACTCGCACTCGCGGCGGCGGCGCCCGTCTCGGTAGCGCCCGGGACGCTGCGTTTCCAGGCCCGGACGGTGAGCGCGAACGCGGCGGCGAGAACGAGCTGGGCGGCGGCCACGATGCCGTACCCCCAGCGCCAGGCGAGACCTGCGCTCAGCGCGGCGGTCATGATCAGCGGGCCGATCGCCACGCCCAGGCCGAAGAAGGCGTGCAACCAGTTCATGTGGCGCGGGCCGAAGGCCCCGGCGGCGTACGCGTTGAGCCCGGAGTCGACCGCACCGGAGCCGAGCCCGAGCAGCAGCGCGCATCCCACCAGCACGGCCAGCGCAGGGCTCAGGGAATAACCGGTCAACGCCAGGCTGGCCAGCAGGGTGCTGCCGGCGAGCAGCGCACCCACACCGACCCGGGCCAGCGTGAACCCGGCCAGCACGCTGGAGGTGAGATAGCCGATGGTGCCCGCGGTGAGCACCAACCCGACCGCCTCGGTCGGTACGCCGAAGTCGCCCCGGATCGAGGGCCAGCCGACGCCGAGCAGACCGTCGGGCAGGCCGAGGCTGACGAACGCCAGGTAGGCCAGCAGGAGCAGCGAGGCGCGAGGGCGCGAGGGCGTGGTGGACACGAGACACCATCCTGCCGCAGCGACACCCTAGCGCCGGAGGCACCCGATCGTTCGCGGCGGCAAGAAGTCGTGCCCGGATGGTCGAAAAAACGGACAGCTCATCCAGAATCGGCCGATCGGAGGACGGCAAGCCGGCTGGTTCGCGTAAGAATTTCGGAATGCATCAAGGCTCCGGAATCCTCTCATCGCGTCAGCGTCGGTTCGCCTGGCTCGGCTTCCTGCTCGCCGCGCTGCAGGCACCCGTGTCCGCCTGGCTCGTCGCCGACGAGTCGTGGCTGTTCAGCCTGTGCGTCGCACTGATGGTGGCCACGGTGATCATCGCCGACGACGCGGCACGGCGGCGCCCGGCAGGCGCGACCGGCGACTAACCTTCGCTGCCCGGTCGGGCCTCGTGCCCCGGCCGGCCCCGGCTGCGGCGGCGTTCCTTCATCTCCGCCTCGTAGAGGTGGCGTCGCCCGCCCACCAACTCGTCGCGGGCCTGCTGGTCCAACTCCCGGAACAGCGCGTGGTAGCCGTCGTCGAAATCCTCGACGATCTGGAATGTCCACCGGCCGGCGATGACGTTGCGGCCCAGCAACTCCCTGTCGATCCGGTCGGCCAGCTGCGGATGGCCGGCGGCGCGGAACTGCTCCACCGCGTCGTCGAGCATGAGGTCGGCATGCCCGATCAGCTGGTGCAGCGAATACAGATGCCCCCGGGCCCGCTCCACGCACTCCAGCGCCTCGCTGAGCTTGCCGAGCGCGGCGATCGTCGCGTCGCTCACCCCGGCCGGCCGCCGGTGCTGCTCGTCCGGTCCGTCCGTCTGCTGTCCCATCCGTGCCTCCGTGCCGTGTGCCGCCATGTGCGGGTGGTTCTCCTGCTGCCCCGTCTGTGCCGGATCAACCCCCGCGGTCAGCCCCGGTCGCCCAGTGGCACAGCCGACATCCGCCGAGCGGCCGAGGTCGACGCGGTCACCGGTCGGTTAGCCTCGGTCACCATGCGTGTGCCGTTCAACCGGGTCGCCTCCCGTACCGCCGTCGACTCGGCGCGGTCCACCCTGGCCGCCCTCACCGTCTCCGTCGGCACCGTCGGGCTCGCCGCCGCCGCCGCTCGACCAGGGCTGCTGGCCCTCGTCGACCAGCACGCGGCCGCCGTACGCGACAGCCTCGACGGTGACCGTCAACCGCTGACCGCAGCGACGCTCGCCGGCTACGCCGAGGGGGTCCGCGTGGCCGCCCTGGAGCACGGTTGGGCGCCGCCGAGCGGGCCGGTGGACTGGAGCCACCCGGAGTGGCTGCTCACCCGACTGCTCGCGGTCTGCGCGTTGGCCCGCTCGCTCGACCGGGCCTGACGCGGGCGGGGAGGGCATTCCGCGTCGCACGCGGAACACCCTCCCACCGGCCGTGCCGTTCCCGCCGCTACGAGCGGTATTGCTGGGCCTCGTCCACCTGGGGCATGGCCTGGGTGCGGTCGCCCCCACGGTCGGCCATCTGGCGCTCCACGTCGCTACGCCCGGCCGCCGTGGCCTGACGCTGCTGCTGCACCGCCCGAGCTTCCTTGGCCGCCCGATCCAGCCAGCCGTCCCAGCGGTTCTGCATCGGCTTCACGAGACCACCACCGACACCGATGATCAGGATGCCGGCCACCGTGGCGAGCACCGCGATCAGGACCGGGGTGGTCACCGTGGTGGCGATACCCACCTGGTTCAGCGCGGCGATCACGCCGAGAGCGATGATGAAGATCGCCGTCAGGTCGGCCAGGACCTTGCCGTAGGAGAGCCCTCCCAGCGCCCCGGTGACCAGATCCCGGACGGCGTTGGCGATCGCGGCCGCCACCACCACCACGATGATCGCGACGAACGCCCGTGGCAGCCACGCCACCACACCGCTGATCAGGTCACTGATCGCGTTGGGTCCCCAGACGCCGAAGGCGAACTGCAGGGTGAACAGCAGGACTGCGTAGTACGCCAGTCTGGCCAGGATGTCGCTGGCGTCGTACTTCGTTCTCTCCAGTGCCCGTTTGATGCCTCCGCGTTCGACCGCCTCGTCGAAGCGCACCCGTTCCAGCACCGTGTCCACGATCTTGAGGACCGCTCTGGCGATGAGCCAGCCGACCACGAGGATGACGATGAAGGCCACTGCCTTCGGGATGAAGAGCAGCACCGACCTCCAGGTGTCGGCGATGGCATCACCGATATCGGCCTGCCGGACCGCGAGGGTTTTCAGCATGATGTCCCTCCTGTCGCATGGACTGCGCCGGGCGCATACCCGGCAACCGGAGTGGCAGTCCGCGCAGCACGCCCCATTTTTTGCGACAAGCCGCCGGACAGGGGCCTTGAACTGCCCGAACGGCCACCGGCGAGGAGGGCGACGACGGCCCGCCGCCATGATCGGATGCCTTTTCCGATCGGCCGACTAGGCTGCGGACATGCCAGGAACGGTCGGGCGAGTCCCCACGCCAGCAACTCCGGGCCCAGGCGCATCCACCGGGCCGAGCGCGCCCGCTGCCGTGCTCGCCCACGACTGGGCCGGCACCCCGCTGGGCCCACCCGAGGGCTGGGACGTGGCGATCCGGGCCGTGGTCGAGCTCATCCTCGCCTCGCCGATGCCGATGGCCCTGGCGTACGGCGACGACCTCGTCCTGCTCTACAACGCCGGCTACGCCGAGTTGCTGGGCACCAAGCACCCGGGCGCCCTCGGCCGTCCGGCCGCCGAGGTGTTCGCCGACATCTGGGCGCTGCCCGGTCTCGGTGCGGTGATCGAGCGCACCTACCGGCAGGGCGTGCCGTTCCTGGAGAAGGAATCCACCGTCCCGCTGGCCCGTGGGCACTCCGCGACGGTGGAGCAGGCGGTCTTCACCCGGGGCTACTCGCCGGTGCGCGACAGCGCCGGGCAGATCGTCGGCGTGTTGATGGTCGCGGCCGAGACCACCCACGTCACCGAGCAGTTGCAGAGCCTCAGCGAGGTGGCCGCGGCGCTCGCCGGCACGCTCACCCTCGACGACGTGGCCCGGGTGGCGCTGCGGTACGCGATCACCACGTTCGACCCCGACCAGGCCTCGTTCGGGGTCGACGAGGGCGGCGGCGGTTGGCGCATGGTGCGCCGGGTCCGTGGCGAGTTGCTGGACGAGGCCGACGAGCGACTTCCCCCGCTCTGGCGGCGCGCGCCGGCGGACTGGTCGGCTCCGGTGGTGCAGGCGGCACGCTCCGGCGGCCCGACGTTCGCCAGCGACGGGCAACCGCTGCGCGAGACCGCGGTGGACCGCCACGACCAGAAGATCCGCTCGATGGCGGCCCTGCCCCTGGGCACGTCGGTGGTCCGCGGTGGGCTGGCGGTCGGCTACCAGGTGCCGCACACCTGGTCGCCCGCCGAGCGGGCGCTCCTGGCCGCCTCGGCCGAGCTGATCGGCCAGGCCGCGGAGCGGGCCCGCCGGTTCGAGACCCAGCACGGCACCGCTCAACTGTTGCAACGCAGCATGTTGCCGGAGCACCTGCCGGACCTGCCCCGGCTGCGGATCGCGGCACGCTACGACCCGGGGGTGGACGGCAACGCCGCCGGCGGCGACTTCTACGACGCTTTCCTGCTGCCCAACGGCGGCCTCGGCGTGGTGTTGGGCGACGTCGCCGGGCACGACGTGCAGGCCGCCGCGCGGATGGGGCAGGTCCGCGCCGCGCTGCGCGCGCTGGCCCTGGCCGACCCGGCGCCCGACGCGGTGCTGGCCGGGCTGGACCGGCTGGTGACCAGCCTGGGCGCGGAGGCCGGCACACACGAGCTCTTCGTCACCGTGGCGTTCGGGGTGATCGACGCGGAGCGGCGGGAGCTGACCCTGGCCAGCGCCGGTCACCCCGCGCCGCTGATCCGCCGTAGCGACCCGGATGGCCGCTCCCACGCCGAGTACGTCGACGTGCCGGCCGGCCCTCCGCTGGGTCTGGGCGGCCGGCCGGGCACCACCACGGTCGCGTTCCGCCCCGGTGACACCCTGCTGCTGTTCAGCGACGGGGTGGTGGAGCGTCGCCGGCACAGCCTCAGTGCCGGGCTGGCCACCCTCGGCGACGCCGTCGGCAAGGCCGCCAGTGGCGACCCCCGCGCGCTCTGCGCGGTGGCCACCGCAGCGGTACCGGGCGGCACCGAGGACGACGTGGCCGTGCTGGCGGTCGAGCACGCGCTCAAGCCGAGTCGCTCGGCGAGCATGGAGGTGCCCGCGGAGCCGACCGCGCCCAGCCGGGTCCGACACTGGATGACCGGCCAGCTCACCGAGTGGCAGGTGCCCGAGTCGGTGATCGGGGCGGCCGTGCTGTGCACCAGCGAGCTGACCACCAACGCGTTGCTGCACGCCGGCACCGCCGCCCGGGTGGAGATCGACCTCAGTCCCGAGCGGCTGCTGGTCTCGGTCGCCGACTCCGGCACCCGGGGGACCGTGACCCGGACCCGCACCGACACGTTGAGCAGTCGCGGGCGCGGTCTCGGCCTGATCGAGGAACTCAGTGACGCCTGGGGCACCGACCCGGCGGTCCGCGGCTCCACGGTCTGGTTCGAGATCCTCACCCCGCCGGCCGAGCGCCCCTGAGACCACCCGAACGGGTAGGAGGACGCCATGCGTACCGACGGGCTCGCCGGGGTCCTCTTCGACGTCGACGGCACCCTGGTCGACACCACCTACCTGCACACCGTGAGTTGGTGGGAGGCGTTACGCCAGACCGATCAGCCGGTGCCGATGGCGATGGTGCACCGCTCGATCGGGATGGGATCTGACAAGCTGCTCGACCACCTGCTCGGCCCTGAGCGGGACCGCGACGCCGACACGAAGCTGCGCGACGCGCACGACACCCTGTACGCCGAGTACTGGGAGCGGCTCACGCCGCTTCCCCGGGCTGCGGACCTGCTGCGCGCCTGCGCGGAGCGAGGGCTACGGGTGGTGCTCGCCACCTCCGCCTCGGAACCTGAGGTCGGCGCGTTGCGACGGGCGCTGGCCGCCGACGATGTGATCGACACGGTCACCTCCTCGGCGGACGCCCAGCAGAGCAAGCCGGCCCCGGACATCCTGGTGGCCGCGTTGGAGCAGTCCGGGTTGGCCGCCGAGCGGGTGGTCTTCGTCGGCGACTCGGTGTGGGACGTCGTCGCGGCCGGCAGGTTGAACATCCCGTGTGTGGGGTTGACGTGCGGCGGCACCAGCCGCGGCGAGCTGGCCGGCGCTGGCGCGGTGGCGGTGTACGACGACCCGGGCGCGCTGTTGGCCGAACTGGCAAACTCGCCGCTGACCCGACCGCGCTGAGGCTCACTCCGGTTCACCGGCTCGTACGCGCATAGCCGGCGGCCCTGTGGGGCAAGGTCTGTCTCCGCCTGCCCGCGCCGCGCGGGTGCGCGGAGGGATGGTGCCGTGGAGCCGGTAGATGTGGCGTTCGCGCTGGTGGGCCTGGGCGCTCTGCTCGCGGGCATCCTGCCGCGGGTGTTGGAGCAGCGCCCACTGTCCATGCCGATCGCCTTCCTCGCCCTCGGCATGCTGGTGTTCCTGCTGCCCGTCGGACTGCCCACACCGGACCCGCTGGCCCACCCGGAGTTGGCCACGCACCTCACCGAGATCGGGGTCATCGTCGCCCTGATGGGCGCCGGGCTCAAGATCGATCGGCCGTTGAGTTGGAGACGGTGGTCGTCCACCTGGCGACTGCTGGCCATCGCGATGCCACTGTGCATCGCGGCAGTGGCACTGCTCGGCTGGTGGTGGGCGGGGCTGGTGCCGGCCGCCGCACTGCTGTTGGGCGCCGCGCTGGCCCCGACCGACCCGGTGCTCGCCGCCGACGTGCAGGTCGGCGAGCCGACGGACGTGGAGGACTCCGAGGACGAGGTCCGCTTCGCGTTGACCTCCGAGGCTGGCCTGAACGACGGGCTGGCGTTCCCGTTCGTCTACGCCGCCATCGCCATCGCCTCGACCAGCCTCGCCCCGCGCGACTGGTTGGCCGAGTGGTTCGCCGTGGACGTGCTCTGGAAGGTGAGCGCCGGGGTGGGGGGCGGCCTGCTCATCGGCTGGCTGCTCGGCAAGCTGTTCTTCCGCGCGCCCAGCAAGCTGCGGCTGGCCCGGCACGCCGAGGGCTTCCTGGCGCTGGCCGCGACGTTCCTGGCGTACGGGCTGGTGGAGGTGATCGGCGGGTACGGCTTCCTGGCGGTGTTCGTGGCCGCCCGGGCGATCCGGGCCGCCGAGCGGACCCACGAGTTCCACTCCGTGCTGCACGACTTCGCCGAGCAGGTCGAACGGCTGCTCACCCTGGTGCTGTTGCTGCTGCTCGGCGGTGCGATCGTGGGTGGCCTGCTGGTCCCGCTGACCTGGCCTGCGGCTGCCGTCGGGTTGGCGCTGGTGTTCCTGATTCGGCCGCTGATGGGCTGGTTGTCACTGCGCGGCGCGCCGGGCCGGCCGGCCGAGCACTGGGTCATCTCGTCGTTCGGCATCCGGGGCGTCGGCTCGTTCTACTACCTCGCGTACGCCACCACGAAGGCCGACTTCCCGCAGGCCGAACTGCTCTGGGCGACCGTCGGGCTGGTGGTGCTCGTGTCCGTGGTGGTGCACGGCATCACGGCGACGCCGGTCATGCAGTTGCTGGACCGGGAGGGCGAGCGGACCTCCGACCCGAGCGAACGTGACGCTGATGCCCGGCCCGTCGCCACGGCCGGGCACGCCTGAGCACGCGACCACCCGCCCCGGCGAGCCGGACGCGGTCAGGCCAGGCGCGGTCAGGCCAGTTGGGCGGCCAGGGCACGGCCGAGGTCCCGGCCCGAGCGCCAGGCGCTCTGGACCCGGGGCTTGCCGAACGCGTCGCCGGCCAGGCCGATCCCGTCGGCATCCAGGTGGTGGGTGTCGCCGCCGGCGCCGCTGGTCGGCTTCGCGTACGTCCAGCGATGCACGTGCACGTGGACGGCCTGCTCGGGCAACCCCAGCAGGTCCCGGACGGCTTGCTCGATCGCCGGGCCGGCCCCGGTGGGCTGGGCCAGGTGCCCGGCGGCGAACTCCGGCACGGTGTGCGCGACCAGCACCGGGGCACCGTCACCGCGCCGGTCGCCGTCGTCGCAGACGAGGTTGAGGACCGGGTGGTCGTTGACGAACGCGCCACGGATGTCCGGCCAGCGCCGGGTCGGGAAGCGCAGCACCGCGGCCAGTGACGGTGACCAGCGCTGCGCCTGCACGACCCGGGTGGCGTCGGTAAGGGCCGGGTCGAGCAGGAGTGCGGCCTGCGGGCCCGGCATGGCCAGGGCGACCGCCGCGCACGGCGCGCCGTCCACGGCCGGCCCGGGCTCCACGCTGAGCACCAGCCGGTCCACGGTCACCGGCACCGCGCCGGCCAGGTGCTCGACCAACGAGCGCAGCCCACGCGGGGCGGCGAAGCGCATCGGCCCGGGCACGTCGTGGTGCCCGTTCCGGTCGTACGCCTGGAAGGTGTCGGTCCATTCGCGGACCAGGCCTGCGGCGCCCCACTGCTCGACCACGGCAGCGAAGTCCGGGTCGGTGGCGGTGAAGTATGCGGCACCGATGTCCGCGGGCCGACCCTCGAAGCGTTTGCTGGCCATCCGGCCACCGCAGACGTGCCCCCGCTCCCGGACCTGCACCGGCACCCCGGCCCGGGTCAGCTCCACCGCGCAGGCCACCCCGGCGATGCCCGCCCCGACCACCACCACACCCGACCGGTCCACGCTCATCCGGTGATCGTAGGTCGCCGTCCGTGGGCATGAAGCGCCTCGCCCATTGATCGACCCGACCGATGACCCGCCAGCGCTCTACGTGCTCTACACCAGGCACGCCAGGCTGCTTGGCCTGGCCCTGAGGCTTGGGCCTTCCATCGGCCACGCGCTGGGCTCGATCGCCACCCGTGAGGCGAAGGCGCCCAACAACGAGGCAGGCCCCCAGCATCACGCTGAAAGACCTGCCTTTTCGTCCTGTTAGGACTGCTTGGCGAACCCGACGAACGACTGCCAGGTGGTCGGCTCGAAGGCCAGCACCGGGCCGGACGGGTCCTTGCTGTCGCGGACGGCAATCACTCCAGGCAGGTTGTCGGCCACCTCAACGCAGTCGCCGCCGCTCGTTCCGCTGCGGGTTGATTTCTTCCACTGAGCGCTACTGAGGTCCATGCTGGCTCTCTACTTCCTTCAAGAGGGCTACCGATAGGTTGTGCGGGAGGGCTACGCCCCTCACGCTCTCCCATCTCGCCATCAGCGTAGCGACTCCACCCTCAACATCCACGGGAGTGCCTGCAAGCTGGTTCTCCAGGTGTCCGACCCATGCGCCGTCCGGAAGCATGGCCAAGGCCAGTGGCCCGGACAGCCCGACGTGTAGGCCGGCGGCGGCTGGAATCACATGGATGTGGATGTGAGGCAGCTCCGACATCCTCAGCAGATGCGCAAGCTGCTCGACCATGATCGCGTCAAGCCGGCGCAGTGCGGACTCATCAATAACCGCGATCACCTGCGGAGGTCGCTCGCGTCGCAGGACCTCTTGACGCTCCAGCCGAGAGGCGACCTGCTGTTCGACCTCATCCTCCGGGCGAGTGTCATCGAAGCGCAGGACCGCTCGCGCGTAATTCGCCGTCTGGAGCAGGCCGGGGATGAGCGTTGGGTTGAAGTACCGGAGCTGCTTCGCGGCGCGCTCGGCATCGAGCCAGGGCTTGAACCAGCTCGGCTGCCCGTCGCGCTGCGCCTCCTTCAGCAGGTACTCGAACAGGCCCCCGGTCTCCAGGATTTCGTCCGCACGCCGGGCGTATGGCAGGTCCAACGCGCGGGTGCCAGTCTCCACGGCGGACACGGTCGAGCCCGAGTAGTTCGTGCGCTTGCCGAATTCATCCTGGTTCATGCCAGTCAGCGTGCGCTGCCTGCGGAGCTGGGCACGGATCATATCGGCCGTCTGCTCGCGCTCCAAGGGTCCTCCAGGGGTTCGCCAAGATCACCAAGCGTCACCAGATCCGGACGGTGAACACCAGACCATCACCGAGACCAGCGAGAACGCCTTCCGAGGGTAGCGGCGTCCTCACCAGACTGTGAAGTGCGCGGTGCCGAGTTGCTTCCCCCTTGGTACCTCGGCACCGCGCCCCGAGGATTCGGGGTCCGGGTCGTGGAGGGGGATTGGAGTTCGCGGCCCGGACTCCGTGCAACTGCAAGGAGGGGTGCGTCCGTGGATGACGACGATGCCGATCTGGCCCAGCCGAGGCACCGGCCGCATCGGTCGAAGCGCTTCCCGGGTGGCCGCAAGTGCGCGTGCCCCTTCTGCCGCACCGCCCGCAAGTCGAAGCGGACCAACGACGCCCCGGCGCAGCGGGTCACGCGGTATGACCCGCCCCTGGTCGGCGGGTTCGTACCGCCCTTCAGTCCCTCGTGGAACGCCCCAACAGAGATCAACTGGACCTTGGCCGCCGAGATGGTGACCCGTAGGCAGGAGACGACCCAATGAGCCTCAGCACTCAGGCGCCACCGCCCCTCGCCGGCCCGAAGCCCAGCCGCCCGCGCGATCACCGCACGCGGAAGCCCCACACCCCACTGCGTCCGATGTGGTTCTGCCGGGTGGATGGCCAGCCGTGGCCCTGCGCGGAGGCCAAGCTTCTACTCAGGGCCGAGTTCGAGGACAACAGGCCCGGCCTCTCGATCTACCTGGCGGGCATGTTCTACGAGGCGACCAAGGATCTGTACCACCTGAACCCGCACGACGGGCCGACCCCGCGAGAGCTGTACGAGCGCTTCGTCGCGTGGGGGCCGTTCCGCAAGCCCGCCGTCGATCCCTCCGAGGGTGCCGGCGGCGCATAGGTGCCCTCAGCAAGTGGCCCGAGCGCCCGTACACACTGAAGCTCCCGAACGACAGCCCGATCGGACGGGCGGGCCAACCTCGATAAGGCTGGCCCACTTCGTTCCACGCGGGTACCGGCGCATTCGGCGTCCGCAGGCCGAGATGATCGAGCAGTCGACGCGCCCGGTCCACAGCGGGTCACCACCAGACGGCGGCGGGGCGGCAGCGGCCGTCGGCGAGCATGAACCACCGAGTATCGGGGTACTGGCACACCTGTTCGAAGAGAGGGTGATGACGATGACGGACCGCAGCAACGAGCACGCCGACCCGCGCGGCGCGATCAAGGACCCCGACGAGTGGGTCACCGGCGACGAGCCGCCGACGGCGGCGCAGGAGTCCTACCTGAACACGCTAGCCCGTGAGGCCGACGCGGACCTCCCGGACGACCTCACCAAGGCCGAGGCGTCCAAGCAGATCGACGAACTCCAAGCCCAAACAGGCCGAGGCCAGTAACCCCACCCCACCCCTGCGCGATCTTGCACTTTCTGTCGCGACATAACACACATTCCTCGCGATACACCGACAGCAAGTGCAAGATCGCGGGGTCAGGGGCGGGGAAGACTGTGCAGGCGCACCTGAGCCAGGCTGCCCGCGCGGATCTCGGCGGTGAGGTAGGTGGCGTGGGGTTGGGAGCGGCGGTCGGTGGGTGAGCCGGGGTTGAGTAGGCGCAGCCCACCGGGCGCTTCGGTGTCCCACGGGATGTGCGAGTGCCCGAACACCAGCAGGTCGACATCGGGGAACCGGGCCGCGCACCGCTCCTCGCGGCCGGTCCGTGGCCCGGTCTCGTGCACCACCGCGACCCGCAGGCCGTCGAGCTCGACCTGAGCCACCTCCGGCAGCCGGGCGCGCAGCGCCGGGCCGTCGTTGTTGCCGTACACCCCGATCAGTCGGCGCGAACGTACGGTCATCGCGTCGAGGAGCGCCTCGTCCACCCAGTCGCCAGCGTGCACCACCACGTCCGCCTCCTCGATGGCCGTCCAGAGCGCCCCAGGCAGATCCCGGGCCCGCTTTGGTAGGTGGGTGTCCGTCGTGAGTACGAGCCGCATCCCGGCATTCTCCCCCGAGCCCTGGCCGCCCACCCGGGGACGCGGGTGGACGGCCGGACTCCGCCCCACGAATCAGGGGCCGGTCACGGCAGGGTCCAGCGTTGCGCCCCGGTGCCGTTGCAGGTCCAGATCCGCAGTTGCCTGCCGTCGGTGAGGTCGGAGTTGGGGATGTCCAGGCAGCGCCCGGACTGTGGGTTGCGCAGGCTGCCGTCCGGCTGGGCGGCCCACTGCTGGGCCCCACTGCCGTTGCAGTCGTAGAGCTGCACGAGCGTGCCCTCGGCGGTGCCGCTCGCCTTCACGTCCAGGCACTTGGTGAGGCCGCGCACCGTGCCGTCGCCGGGCAGGGTCCAGCGCTGCGCGGCGGTGCCGTTGCAGGTCCAGGTCTGCACCGGGGTGCCGTTGGCGGTCTGGCTGGAGGCGATGTCCGCGCACTTGCCGAGGGCCTTGACCTCCCCGGAGCGCGGCCCGCCAACGCCGACCCCCGGCCCGGTGAAGGTGTAGCTGTCCACGTCCAGCAGCGCGCCGCTGCCGCCGGTGAAGACCAGGAACAGGTCGTGGGTGCCGTCGTCGGGCTTGGTCACCGTGGCGCTGAAATCGGTGTAGTTGTCCCAGCCGCCGGTGTTCGGCACCGCGATCCGGGCGACCTCGGTGCCGGTGGGTGAGTCGTACCGGAAGGAGAGCGCGCCCCCGGGGCCGCCGGAGGAGACCCGTGCCCGGACTCCGGTGATCCCCTTGAGGCTCACCGCGTGGTGCCGGACGTTCTCGCCGTTCTGGATGTCACCCAGTCGCTTGCCGCCCTCGGCCGCCGCCTGGTCGATCACCTTGGGCCCGTTGAGCTGGACGAAGTGCTCGGCCTGCCACTGTTTCGGGTAGAGGCTGATGTCCTTCTCCCCGGTCAGGACGGCCGAGCCGGTCGCGCCGCGATCGACGTAGCTGCCCCGGAGTACGAAGAACAGCACCGAGTCGGGGCCGGCGTGCACCGGGCCGGTGTTGAAGGTGGCGCCGCAGCCGGTCCCTTCCCCCTCCTCGTGGGCGTGCTCCTGGTGTCCGAGTGCGGCCCGGAGGACCACCGTGGAACAGGCTGGCGTGCCGTCCTGCGGGTCGCTGGCGGTGGCGCTCACCGTCAGGTCCTGCCCCCAGTCGAAGAGCCCGCCAGCGGGCAGTCCGTTCAGGGTGACCGTCGGCCGGTTGTTGCCGACGACCACCGGCACCAGTGTGGTCGCGCTGCGGCCGGTGCCGTCGCTGACGGTGAGCCGGGCGCTGTAGCTGCCGTTGGCGGAGTACGTGAAGGACGGGTTCGCGGCGGTCGAGTCGGGGCTGCCGTTGTTGGTGAAGTCCCAGGCGTACGTCAGCGGGTCGCCGTCCGGGTCCGTGCTGCCGGCGCTGGAGAAGGTCACGGCCAGCGGGGCCAGGCCGTTGTCCCTGTTGACGGTGGCCTTGGCCACCGGCGAGCGGCCACCCTGGACGTAGTTGATTTTGTAGAGACCGGCGTCGACGGCGCCGGAGAAGTAGCCGCTGCCGTACTCAAGTAGGTAGAGCGAGCCGTCCGGGCCGAACTGCCAGTCGATGGGGTGGACGAGTTTCATGCCGGAGAGCACCGGCTCGATCACCGTCGGCGCGCCGGTGGACGGGTTGCCGTTGTCGAACTGGACCTCCTTGATCCAGTTGCGGCAGTACTCGGAGATCAGCCACTTGTTGTCGTAGTAGGCCGGCCACTTCACGTCCGAGACGAGGTTCGGGTCGTAGTGGTAGACCTCGACGTGGTTGGGCGAACCGCACCCACCCGGGTTGTCCAGTGCCGGCCAGTCCTCGCTGCCACCGTGCTGCTCCCAGACCAGCGCCGGCTTTGTGGGCGGGAGCTGCTGCAGACCGGTGTTGCGGGGCGAGTTGTTGACCGGGCCGGTCGAGCCGCCGCACGGGAACCAGCCGCGCGGTGCGGCAGCGCCGAAATCCCAGTCGTTGTAGGCGACGTTCGGGCCGCCGCAGAACGGCCAGCCGTAGTTGCCGGGCGCGGTGGCCCGGTTGAACTCGTCGTACGCCGCCGGGCCCCGGTTGGCGAGGTCGACGCCGGCGTCCGGGCCGACCTCGCCCCAGTAGAGCGTGTTGTTGGCCTTGCGGTCGACCCAGATCCGGTACGGGTTACGCACGCCCATCACGTAGATCTCCGGGCGGGTTCGCGCGGTGCCGGCGGCGAAGAGGTTGCCGGAAGGGACGGTGTAGCTGCCGTCGTTCTCCGGGTGGATCCGATTGATCTTTCCGCGCAGGTCGTTGGTGTTGCCGGAGGTGCGCTGGGCGTCGTACTGCGGGTTGCGGTTCGTCCGCTCGTCGATCGGGGCCATCCCGGCGGAGTCGCCGCCGGAGTTGGTGTTGTCGCCGACGGCGAAGTACATGTTGCCGGCGGCGTCCCAGCTCATCGAGCCGGCCGAGTGGCAGCACAGGTCCCGCTCGGTGGGCCACTCGATGAGCATGTCCTCGCTGGCCGGGTCGAGCAGCAGGGTGGACGGGTTGAAGGTGAACCGACTGATCCGGTTGACCAGTGGGGTGACCTTGGGCGAGTAGAAGAGGTAGACCCAGCGGTTGCTCGCGAAGCTCGGATGCAGGGTGATGCCGATCAGGCCGTCCTCGAACCGGGCGTCCAGGGCCAGGGTCAGCGCGACCGTGGTGAAACTCGTCGCCGGGTTGTAGAGGCGGACCTGGCCGCCGGCGCTGCTGGTGCCCCGGTTGATGTAGAAGACCTTGCCGTCGGGGGCGACGGCCAGTTCGATGGGTTCCCCCATGGCGAGCCCGCCGTCGAGGGCGATCTTCTCGAAGCCGACGGTGGCGGGCGGTGCCAGGGCCACGTCCGCCCGCGCCGGGGATGCGGTTGCCGGACGCTCGGCGGTGGCCGGCGGGGCCAGGAAGAGGGTGGCGAGAAGGGTGAACAGGGTGGTGGCGACGACGAGACGTCGGCGCGGAGTGCGGGACACGAGACCTCCAGCTGTCCGGGGGATCTCGGTGCCGCTCCCGCCGACTGGAGGAGCACCGTGGTGTCCCGGACATTAACGTCTTTCACTGGAAGGCGATAGAACTTCGCTTCAATAGATAGAAAGATGCCAACATCTGGATGAAAGTACGGCTCAGCCGCGCGTCGGGGTGAAGTGTGCCGGAGGCATACCGCAGTCGCGCAGCGCCGGGTCCCGCTCGACGTCGGTGAGCACACCGGCAGCGTTGATCAGGCCAATGTGCGAGAACGCCTGCGGGAAGTTGCCCAACTGCTCCCCGGTCAGCGGGTCGATCTGCTCGGCGAACAGACCCAGGTCGTTCACCCGACCAGCCAGGGCGTCGAACAACTTGTGCGCCCGGTCCCGCTCACCGGCCAGCGCCAGGCAACCCACCAACCAGAACGAGCAGATGACGAACCCCGCCGGGTCACCGTCCCAGCGCCGCAGCAGGCCGTCGTGCGACAGCCTCTCCTCCACGGCACGGATCGTCGAGCGCATCCGCGGATCGTCGGCCCGTAGAAACCCCACCAACGGCATCACCAGCACGGACGCGTCCATGTCGTCGGAATCGAAACTCCCGGTGTACGCCCCGAGCCGGTCGTTCCACCCCCGTTCGAACACGGCGGCGTGCACCTCGTCGCGGGCAGCGGCCCAGCGGGCCACGTCCTGCGGCTGGCCGAGCCGGTCGCCGAAGCGGACCGCCCGATCCAGGGCGACCCAGCACTGCACCTTCGAGGACACGTGGTGGTGCTGGATTCCACGCTCCTCCCACATCCCCGCGTCCGGTAGCTTCCAGTCCTGCACAGCCTGGTCGGCGAGCACCCGGAGCAGGTGGTAGACCTCCGGGTCGAACGGCTCCAGCTTGTCGCGCATCAGCCAGGCGGCATCCAACGCCTCGCCGAAGATGTCGGTCTGCCGCTGCCGCCACGCGTCGTTGCCGATCATCACCGGCGGACTGTCCCGGTAACCGCCGAGCTGCTCCAGGCGGTGCTCGGTGAGGTCCCGCTCCCCCAGCACCCCGTACATGATGGGCACCGGCTGGTCGTTGATCATGCCCATCGCCCGACCCAACCAGGCGAACTGCCGCCGCACCTCGTCGAAGCACGCCGACCGCCACAGCGCCCGAAGGGTGTGGCTGAAGTCCCGCACCCAGACGTAGCGGTAGTCGTAGTTCCGGTCGCCGCCGAGTTTCTCCGGCAGCGAGGTGGTCGCCGCGGCCACCACCGCGCCGCTGGGCCGGTATGTCATGCCCTGCACCACCAGCGCGCTGCGCCGGACCTGCTCGCCGTAGAGGCCGTCGTACTCGTGCTGCCGGACCCAGGAGCGCCACCCGTCGACCGTGTCGGCGATGGTCCGGTCGGCGTCCGGCACCTCTGGTGCCGGGGCGTCGTAGGTCGGGGCGTACCCGAGGGAGAAGTTGTGGGTCGTGCCGGCGCGGGCGGTGAACGTCGCGGTGGCCTCGGCGTCGCTGCAGCTCAGCCGCACGCTGCCCCGCAACGTGAGCCGGGCGGCCCCGGCGATGGCCTCCAGCGTGCCGTCCCGTTCGACGAGGTACGCGGTGGTCCGCCCGTATTCGAAGCGGGGTCGGTAGTGCACCCGCATCGGCACCTCGCCGGAGAGGCCCTGCACGCTGCGGACCAGCACCTGCGGCGAGTGCAGCCCGATGTCGTGCCCACGCGCGCCGGGCTCGAAGGCGAGCGCGTCGGTCAGTGCCACCTCCCCCTGGCTGGTGCGGAAGACGGTCCGCAGCACGAGGGTGTCGTCGAGGTAGCAGCGCTCGACGGTGAAGTCCCCCTCGGGGCGGATCGACCAGTGCCCGCCGCCCTCGCCGAGCAGTCGCGCGAACACCGATGGCGCATCGAAGCGGCCCGGGCACCACCAGTTCACCGAGCCCGAGCGGTCCACCAGCGCCGCGCTGCGGCCGTCGGCGAGGAACCCGTAGTCGCTGATCTGTCCGCTCTCCACCTGACTGGCTACCCGGGCCGACCGCGCGCATTCTCCCCAGGAGGGGACCGCATTCACCGTGCTGGCTGGCGTTACCGGTCGGCGTGGACGGGAACCCGGCAGGCTGACGAGGGAGGATGCTCATGACGTCAGCTTCGGGGCCGACCGCCGCTTGGCGGTCCGGCACACAGGGTGGCGACCTGCTTCCAGCCGGGCCGGCCGGCCGCCTGTCGACGCCGACAGGTGACGGCCGCGGGCCGGAGACCGGCCCGCCCACCGTGACGATCGGCTCGTACCCGGACTATCCGGCCGCGCAGCGGGTCGTCGACTATCTGGCCGACAACCGCTTCCCGGTGGAGCACAGCGCCATCGTCGGCACCAACCTCACCCTGGTGGAAACGGTGCTCGGGCGGATGACCACCGGACGAGCCGGCCTGCTCGGCGCCGGCACCGGTGCCTGGTTCGGGCTCTTCATCGGCCTGCTGTTCGGCATCTTCACCGTCGGCAACTGGCTGGCGGTGATCCTGGTCGGGCTGGTCATCGGTGCGATCTGGGGTGCCGTGTTCGGCGCGGTCGCCCACGCGATGACGGGCGGGCAGCGCGACTTCACCTCGGCCAGCTCACTGCGCGCCGGCCAGTACGCGGTGACCGTCGACGCGCAACTCGCCGACCAGGCCCGGCAGCTGCTGGGTCGGATGCAGATGCCCAGCTCGGCCACGGACGCCCGCTGAGCGACGACCGACCGCCCGTCCCGGCAACACTCGGGGCGGGCGGCCGTTCAGTCGTGGTACGCCAGCTCGCCGGCGCGGATCTCGACGTCGACCCGGTTCTCCGGTGGCGCCAGTGGGCAGGCCCAACGGTCGTCGTAGGCACAGCTCGGGTTGTAGAGGTAGTTGGCGTCCAGCCGGACTCGGTCGCCGGGCAGCAGCTCGACGCCCCGGCCGAAGGTGCCCTTCACGGTGTCGGTGAGGTACCGGCCTCCCCCGTACGTCCCCCGCCCGCAGGTGCCGTCGCGCAGCGGTACGAACAGCCCGCCCCCGTACGCCTCGATCCACCACAGGGTCAGCGGCCCCCAGGGGGCCTCGGCCACCGCCACCCGCCGGTACGCGACCACGCCGTCCGGGCCGCCGGTGTCGACTCGCAGCTCGCCGCTGGCCGGGCGCAGCGCTGCCTCCACCACGGCATCCGGGTTGGCCGGAAAGTAGCGCACCCCAGCAAAGTCGGGACGCTCCGCCGGGGGAATCGGGCTCTGCGGGTGGCTGGCGAAGAGTTCGTCGCGGCCGGCACGGAACCCGGTCAGGTCGACGTCGGACAGGTACAGCCTGGCCACCCGCTCCCGCCAGTCGGCGAGCTCCAGATCATCCACGCCACCGAGCCTATGCCGTCGCGCCGTGGGATCTCACTGCGGCGGCCAGTTGGTCAGAACGGCGTCGAGAGCGTCCAGGGTGCGCGACCACGAGTCGTCCGCCGTACGCGGGGTGTGGCGGAAGCCGCCGGTCGTCTCCAGGCTCACGAACCCGTGGAACGTGCTGTGCATCATCCGTACCGCGTCGGTCTGGTCGGGCTCCGAGAGCCGGTAACCCCGCAGGATCGCCCGGGTCATCTCGGCGTGCCGGACGCCGGCGCTCGCGGCGGCCGTCTCCGGGTCCAGGTCGATCTGCATGGCGGCGTACCGACCGGGGTGCTGCCTCGCGTAGTCGCGGTACGCGTTGGCGAAGGCCACCAGCGCGTCCTTGCCGGCGCGGCCGGCGAGCGCGGCGGCGACCCGGTCGGCCAGCTCCCCGAGCGCCAGCAGCGCCACCCGGACCCGCAGGTCCCGCCCGTTCCTGATGTGGAAGTACAGGCTGGCGTCCTTGACGCCGAAATGGCGAGCGAGCGCGGCGACGGTCACGTTCGCCATGCCGATCTCGTCTGCCAGCTCCGCCGCGGCCAGGGTCAGGCGCTCGGCGGTCACCCCCGCACGTGCCATGCCGCACACCCCAACCTAGCCTTATTAATGGTTTGCCTAAGATGGCTAGTCTATTACCTATGTTAGCCGTGACCGAATCCGTCATCCGCACGTCCTTCGTCAACTGCACCAAGGGTGAGGCGAAGCGGCTGGCCGTACCGAACGATCTTGCAGCGCGCCCCTGGGACGACCTCGACTTCCTCGGCTGGCGGGACCCAGCGGCACCGCAGCGGGCCTATCTGCTCGCCGAAACCGACGGCAAGCTCGTCGGAGTGGTGCTGCGGGCCGCGACGCACCAGATCGGGCGCGTGCGGAGAAGCATGTGCTCGCTCTGCCTGACCACGCACCTCGGCGACGGCGTCTCGTTGATGACCGCCCGCAAGGCCGGTCCGGGTGGACGGCAGGGCGACTCCGTCGGCACGTACATGTGCTCCGACCTGGCCTGCTCGCTCTATCTGCGGGGAAAGAAGCAGGCCGGGCCTCCCATGCCCGAGCCGCTGCCCCTCCCGCAGAGGATCGACCGCGTCAGGTCCACCCTCGCGGCATTCCTCCGCAAGGTCAACGAGTGATCTGACGGTCGGTGGCCAGGCGGGCGTGCAGGTGCTCGTCGTAGCGGCGACCGTCGCCGTACTGGTACGACTCGCGCAGCGTCCCCTCCGCGGGGTAGCCAGCCCGGTCGGCGACCCGGCAGGAGGCCGGGTTTGCCACCGCGTGACACAACTCCACCCGGTGCAGCCGGAGGTCGGCGAACGCCCAGTCGGTGAGCCGGACGACAGCGCGCACCGCCACCCCGCGCCCGCGCGCCGCCGGCATCGTCCAGTAGCCGATGGACGCGTCGCCCTCGTGGATGCGGTGTAGCGACACCGAGCCCAGCAGTTCGCCGTCGGCGGCCGAGGTCACCGCCATCGAGGCGTGGCCGCCGGAGGACCAGTCGGCCCGGCGGCGAACCCACAGCAGCGCGACCTCGTCGTCGATCGGGCCGCCACCCTGCGGATTCCACTGGGCGATCGCCGGGTCGCGCAGGGCACCGCGCACCGCCGGGGCGTCCTCGTCCCGCCAGGGACGCAACAACAGGTCGGCAGCGGCGAGTTCCACGTGTTCCACGAGGCCGGAGTCTGGCACATCACACCAGGCCCCGCCCGCCCAATGTGGCACTAGTTAAAATTTGTACGAGTGCTATCGTCGGGAACGTGACCGAGAGCCTGGACAGCACCCGAGAGGCCGCCTGGCGCGCCTACATCGAGGCAAGCCAGCGTCTCTACACCCAGGTCGAAGAGGACCTACGCGCGGACAGCGACCTCAGCTTCGCCGACTACCACGTGCTGGTCCTGCTCTCCGAAGCACCGGGGCAGCGGCTACGGATGGGCGAGCTGGCCAGCCGACTCATCTTCTCTCCCAGCCGACTCACGTACCAGATCTCCTCCATGCAGCGCCGCGGCATGGTCAGCAAGGAGCCCTGCCCCGACGACCGACGCGGCAGCGAGGCGGTGCTCACCGCCGCCGGGCTGCTCGCCCTGCGGGAAGCCGCACCGCACCATCTGGCATCGGTGCGCACCTACCTGATGGACGACCTCGACGATGCCGAGGTCGCCTGCCTCACCCGGGTCTTCGGCCGGATCGGTGACCGCCTGCGGGCATCCCGGGCCAGCTCGACCACCCACGCCACGAGTTAGGAACCTCCGATGCCCGCGATCACCGTCGACAACGTTCTCGTCCTGCCCCGCCTGCCCCGGCTGGACGAGTCCACCACGTTCCGCCCGGTCCGCAAGGTGACCACCGCACCCACCGGCTTCGAGGGTGAGGGCTTCCCGGTCCGTCGAGCCTTCGCCGGGGTGTCGACCACCGACCTGGACCCGTTCATCCACCTCGACCAGATGGGCGAGGTCGACTACGCGCCGGGCGAGCCCAAGGGAACCTCGTGGCATCCGCACCGGGGCTTCGAGACCGTCACCTACATCATCGACGGCGTCTTCGACCACCAGGACTCGCACGGTGGCGGCGGCACCATCACCGACGGCGACACTCAGTGGATGACGGCCGGCCGCGGTCTGTTGCACATCGAGGCCCCGCCGGAGCACCTGGTGATGAGCGGTGGGCTCTTCCACGGCACCCAGCTCTGGGTCAACCTGCCCCGCTCGGCCAAGATGAACCCGCCCCACTACCAGGACATCCGGGGTCGGGAGTCGGCGCTGCTCACCACGCCCGACGGCGGCGCGCTGATCCGGGTCATCGCCGGTGAGCTCGCCGGGCACCGCGGCCCGGGTTCGACCTTCACCCCGATCACCATCACGCACGTCACCGTGCAGCCGGGGGCGCAGGTCGACCTGCCCTGGCAGCCCGAGTTCAACGCCCTGGTGTACGTCCTCGGCGGACGCGGCACGGTCGGCACCGACCGGCGGCCGGTGCGCACCGGCCAGCTCGCGGTGCACGGTCCGGGTGACGCGCTGCGGTTCAGCGCCGACACCGGGCAGGACAGCAACACCCCTGCGCTGGACCTTTACATCATGGGTGGCCAGCCGATCCGGGAGCCCGTGGCGCAGTACGGCCCGTTCGTGATGAACACCCGGGACGAGCTGATCCAGGCATTCGAGGACTTCCAGGCCGGCCGCCTCGGGGTGATCCCCACCGAGCGGCTGCCACACACCGGCGGTCAGGGCACTCGGCCCTGACCCACGGCCAACCGCTGAGATCGGCGCCAGCGCCGCCTCAGGAGACCACAAAAATCCCGGCGACTCCCAGAATCACCATCACCAACACGGCTACCAGCGCACCCCGTTCGCTCTCCACCGCCGGCTCGCGGTACTCGGTCACGGGATTCGTCGTGTCGCGGGGCATGGTGTGGTCTCCTCGGCTGTTGTCGCGTCGCTTCCGATGGCGTTGGCCAGGTCACCGGTCTTCCGGCCTGGCGTGCGGACCCGTGTCGGGGGCCCTACCGTGAGGACGTTGCCGACCTCCAGGGGGCTGGACGTTGCCATTGCAGGACTGGTTCCTCACCGCTCAGGAACGCGCCAACCCGGTCTCCGGGTTACCCGTCTGGACCACGGGAAACCTCGCTGAGCCGCTGATTCACGGTGCCGCCTACTTCGACCGGCTGGTCGACGAGGTGGAGGCGCTGGGTTCCGGCGACCATCTGTTCTTCACCGACTGGCGGGGCGACCCGGACCAGCGGCTACGCCCGGACGGCCCGACCGTGGCCCAGCTCTTCGCCCAGGCCGCCCAGCGCGGGGTGGTGGTCAAGGGGTTGATCTGGCGCTCGCACCTCGACGTGCTGGCCTACAGCGAGGCGGAGAACCGCGACCTCAGCGAGACGATCGCGGCGGCGGGCGGCGAGGTGCTGCTCGACCAACGGGTCCGGCGCGGCGGCTCACACCACCAGAAGCTGGTGGTGCTTCGGCACCAGGGCTCCCCGGAGCGGGACATCGCGTTCGCCGGTGGGATCGACCTGTGCCACAGCCGCCGCGACGACGCCGCGCACCACGGCGACCCGCAGCCGGTACAGATGTCCCCCCGGTACGGCCCTCACCCGCCCTGGCACGACGTGCAGCTCGCGGTGCGTGGCCCGGTGGTCGGCGCGTTGGACACCCTGTTCCGGGAACGCTGGACCGACCCGATGCCACTGGACTCGGAGAACCCGATGGCCTACCTGCGGGATCGACTGCGCGGCGCGGACCTGCGCCCCGACCCGCTGCCCGAGCAACCAGCCGATCCGCCGCCCTGCGGCCCGCACCAGATCCAGGTGCTGCGCACCTACCCCGCCGTCCGCCCGCGTTACTCGTTCGCCCCCGACGGCGAGCGGACCGTGGCGCGGGGCTACACCAAGGCGGTACGCCGCGCCCGCCGGCTGATCTACCTGGAGGACCAGTACCTCTGGTCGGCCGAGGTCGCGGACCTGTTCGCGCACGCGCTGCGGGACAACCCGGAGCTGCACCTGATCGCTGTGGTGCCCCGGCACCCGGACGTGGACGGCAAGCTGGCACTGCCGCCGAACATGGTCGGGCGCGAGCAGGCGCTGTCGCTGTGTGAGCGAGCCGCACCGGACCGGGTGCACGTGTTCGACGTCGAGAACCACGTCGGCGACCCGGTCTACGTCCACGCGAAGGTGTGCGTGGTCGACGACGTCTGGGCCAGCGTGGGCAGCGACAACTTCAACCGCCGATCCTGGACGCACGACAGCGAGCTGTCCTGCGCGGTGCTCGACGACACCCGCGACGAGCGGGAGCCCACCGACCCCGCTGGGCAGGGCGACGGCGCGCGGGCCTTCGCCCGGGACCTGCGACTGCGGCTGTGGCGCGAGCACCTGGACCGCGACCCGGACGGCGCGGACGACGCCGACCTGCTCGATCCGGCGGACGCCGTCGAGGCTGTCACGGCCGCCGCCGACGCGCTGCAACAGTGGTACGACGACGGCCAGGTGGGCGAGCGCCCGCCCGGTCGTTTGCGCCCGCACCGCCCGGCGCGGCTGCCGTGGTACACCCGCGTCTGGGCGTTGCCGGTGTACCGGCTGGTCTACGACCCGGACGGCAGGCCGCTGCGGGCGAGGCTGGCCGGCACCTGGTGAACCGATCGGGCCGGCTGCGGCGCGGCGACGACCGGGTGCACGCTCAGCCCACCGGGGTAGGCGAACGAGGATCGTGGCGAGTAGTAGCCGAAGCCGATGGTCAGCGGGTTGGCCGGGCGGAGCGCGTACATCGGGTGCCCGGGCTGGAGGAACTCCACCGACTCGATCTCGAACGGGGCGACCGGCTCGGCGACGAACGGGTAGACCGAGCTGAGGAGCTGGCCGTCGCGGCGGGTGAAGTAGCGGTGGTGCCCGCTGCGGATCACGTGACCGGTCTCCCCCACTCGGCACCGGGCCCGGATCAACGGCGTCCCGTCGATCTTCGTCTCGGAGAGCAGCGCCTCACCGCTCACCTCGATCCGGGTCCGGCCGGCGAGCACCGGGGCACCGCGGGCGGCAGCGTACTCACGGACCCGGCGGCTGGAGGCCACGTAGTGGGTCCACCAGCCGCCCGGGTTGAGGCCGCCGGGCGCGTCGACGCCGACCAGCGAGACGCCGACGTAGGTCAGCGAGTACGCGCCGAAGCCGGAGGTCTGCGTCTCGTCCTCGACGATGTACTGGTTGAGGAAGACCTGGTGGTCGGGGCGGGGGCACAGACCGGGCGGGACCAGTGCGGCGACCGCGTCCGGATCCGCCGGCAGCCAGCTGACGTAGAGCGTGCGACTGTTCACGACGAGCTGGGGAGCGGCTGGATCGAGCACGGTGCCTCCGAACCGGGTATGTACCCGCGACGCTAGGCCGGTCCCGCCAGCGGGACAAGGACGGATAGACGACACTCCTGCCCCGATGTCGGATTCCATGTTGACCACTCGGCGTGGACGACGTGTAAGGATCCCCACAACGCCCGGAGCTTTCGCCCTGTTTGCGCCTTTTGCGGTTCAACACACCTTAAGTACATCAGCCTTTCGGCTAGATTTCCGGGAGACGATCAGGTTAAGGTGAGTCCCGAACGGCCGATAGGAAGCTAAACCAAAGCGTCACCTTTTTTTGTCCGCGGACGAGGTGCAGGGAGGACCACCCATGACCGCGCCAACGATCACCGAGCAGCCGAGCACCGCTGCGAAGGTCACCACCAAGCTTGACCCGCGCGCTCTCACCGACAGCGCCGCCGATCTGCTCAACGCGATGGCCGCGCTGCCCGCCAACCACCCGTCGCGCGCCGCACTGCGGGACCGGGCGATCGAGGCCTGGCTGCCGCTGGCCAACCACCTGGCCCACCGCTACAGCGGGCGCGGCGAGCCGACCGACGACCTGGCCCAGACCGCCGCGATCGGCCTGATCAAGGCCATCGACAAGTTCGACCCGTCCCGCGGTGTCGACTTCGCCGGGTACGCGATTCCCACCATCATCGGCGAGCTCAAGCGGCACTTCCGCGACCGCACCTGGGACATCCGGGTGCCCCGCCGGCTCCAGGAGCTGCGGCTGGCCATCTCCGACGCCAACAGCTCGCTCCTGCAGACCCTCGGTCGCTCGCCCACGGTCGCCGACATCGCCGCCCACCTCAAGCTCACCGAGGAAGAGGTGCTGGAGGGCCTGGAGGGCGCCCGCGCGTACAACGCGGTGTCGCTGTCCACGCCGACCGGTGACGGCGAGCGCGCCACCGAGCTGGGCGACATGCTCGGCGGTGAGGACACCGAGTTCGAGCTGGCTGAGCTGCGGGTCGCCCTCGGCCCGGCGCTGGCCACCCTCGACGAGCGCGAGCAGAAGATCCTCACGCTGCGCTTCTACGGCAACCTGACCCAGTCGCAGATCGCCGACCAGATCGGCGTCTCGCAGATGCACGTTTCCCGGCTGCTGACTCGGGCGCTGACCAAGCTGCGCGGTCAGCTCGACGGCACGTACTGAGCAGTTCACCGAAAGAGGGCCGGGTCGGCGGACCCGGCCCTCTTTCGTGTCCACGTCGTCACATGAGCGTGACAACGTGGCCGCAGGGCGTGCCGGCCGGGTCGTTCCGACCCGGCCGGTCCCGTCAGCGGCCGACCGGCTCCCGCCACATCGGCCAGAACGGCGTGCCGTCCGGCACCCGGAACGGTTCGCCGGCCAGGTAGCCGTACTTCGCGTACAGGTCCCGGCTGCGAGGGCTGCTCGCCTCCAGGTACGCCGGCATCCCGTTGGCGTCCAGCCAGGCATGGTGGTGCTGTATCAGCGCGGTGCCCAACCCCTGACCCTGCCGGTCCGGCTGGGTCGCCAGGAACGCCAGGTGGTGGTGATCCGGATGGGGGTGGTTCGCCGCGAACAGTTCATCGAGATGCTGGAACCGGTCGGTCCACTCGCCGCAGGCGGCAGCCAGTCGGGCGTCGTAGTCCACGGGTGGCGGAGCCGGCTCACCGACCGACGGAAACCAGACCGCGACCGCGGCCCGGTCCTCGGTGGCGTGGACCAGGCCATGCCGCATCGCGTGCCCGACCAGGATCTCGAAATCCCCGGCCAGCACAGCCTCCCGCTTGCTCGCGTCGGGCACCAGCCAGGACGTCACCTCCAGGGCGGTGAACGCCTCGGCGATCCGGCCGGCCACCAGGCCGGTCTCCTCCGGTCCGAGTTGCTCGATGACCACGCTCATCGGTTCGCCTCCACGTTGGCCGGCGGCGCCTCCGGCTTGACGACGGAGGCGGCGCTCGCCGCGCCGAGGCCGATCCGGGCGTACGTGTCCGGGCGGTTACTCCGCAGCACCAGCGCCCAGTTGACGCCCAGGGCGGCAACCACCGGGTACACGGCGGGCAGCGCCCAACGCAGGGGGGAGTCCGGCGCGACGCCGAGCAGGTCGGCGAAGTTCGACACCGCCAGCCAGATGATCACGACGAGCGCGACGGTGGCCAGGCCGGGTGCGATGACCCGCCGCCACAGCGTCTCGCCGCCGCCGGAGCGGATGAAGTAGGCGATCACCGCGACCGAGGTGGTGGCGATCAGCAGCAGCACGCCGAAGCCGCCGGTGGTGCCGACCCAGAAGAACAGCTTGATCACCGGATCCCAGCCGTTGACGGTGTAGAGCAGGATGACCAGCAGGCCGAACACGCTCTGCGCCAGCGAGGCCGCTCGCGGCGAGCCGGTCCGCGGCGAGGTCTGCCCGAACACCGCCGGCAGCACCCGCTCCCGGCCGAGCGCGAACGCGTAACGGGCCGTGGTGTTGTGGAACGAGATCATCGCGGCGAGCACCGAGGTCAGGAAGAGCACCTGGCCGATGGTGACCGCGGTGTCCCCCAGGTGTGCGCCGGCAAGGTTGAAGATCAGCCCGACGCTCTGCTCCCCCGCCTCGGCGACGATCTTGTCCGGCCCGACGGCGACGGCCATGGTCCAGGACGAGAGCGCGTACAGCCCGGCGATGATCGCCACCGAGAGGTACGTGGCCAGCGGCACCGTCCGCTTCGGGTCCTTGCTCTCCTCGCTGAACACCACTGCGGACTCGAAGCCGACGAACCCGAGGATGGCCAGCACCAGCACAGCGCCGACCCCGGGCACGAGGAGGTTGTCCGGCGAGAACCCGGCGAAGCTGACCTCGCCGCCCGCCGGGTTGCCGAGCTGGCCAAGGTCGAAGACCAGGACCACCACGATCTCGGCGATCAGCAGCGCCGCCAGCACCCGGCCGTTGAGGTCCACCCGGAGCAGGCCGAGCACGCCGACCAGTGCCCACGCCACCAGGGCGACGATCGACCAGTGCGGGTGCCCGCCGAAGATCCGGTCGAGCACCGGCTCGGCGGCGACGCCGATGGTCCCGTAGAGCCCAACCTGGAGCGCGTTGTACGCGGTCAGCGCCACCCAGGCAGCGGCCACGCCAGCCGGGCGGCCCAGGCCGCGAGAGACGTATGCGTAGAAGGCACCGGCGTTCTCCACCTGACGGGACATCGCCACGTAGCCCACCGAGAAGAGGGCGAGCACCGCGGCGACCACCAGGAAGGCCAGCGGGATGCCGGTCACGCCGACGACGCCGTACCCGGTGGTGACGACACCGGCCACCACGGTCAGCGGCGCGGCGGCGGAGAGCACGAAGAAGATGACCGAGGGGATGCCGAGGCGGCCCCGGGCGAGAGATTCGGAGACGTTGCTGGGTCTGTCGACTGTCGATGTCGGGCGCATACGACTACTCCGGTCGTCGAGGTGAGGGTTGGGGGTTACCGGGGGATCAGGGGAAGCCGCGCAGCACCGCGGCGCCGACGGCGGCCTCGGTGTGTCCGACGAGTTCCTTCAGCGGTGCCGGCAGCGCGGGGATGAGGACACTCAGCCGGTGGTGGGCGCGTGGTCCGGCGCTCCACAGCACCTCACGGGTCAACCCGGCGGCCACGACCAGACCGAGCAGCAACGCGTCCGGCACGCTCGGTGGGTCGGGCCGGTCCAGCAGGGCCCGCAGCCGGGTGGCCGGCCAGGCCACGGCGTTGAGGTCGATCGGGAGATAGCTGACCGATGTGCGCATCAGCCGGCGGCTCTCCTGGCGGCGCAGCACCCCGGCGCGGGCGAGCCGCTCCCCCACCGAGGTCGTCGCGCTCTGCGCCAGGAAGCTGAGCCAGGTGCGCAGCTCCTGGTGCTGGGACTCGCCGATCAGCTGGTCGAGCACGGTGTGCGCCAGCGCGTCAGCCGGTGGGCGCCGGTCGATGACGCTGACCTGCCCGCCCGAGACGGTGATGTGTCCATAAAGGATCAGTTCGCCGAGCAGCCCGCCGGCCAGTCCGAGCCCGGTCGCCGCCGGGTGCAGTTTGGCCTTGCCACGACTGTCGTTGTGCGCGATCAAAAAGAACTCGTCGGCGATGAGCAACGGTCCTCCCGCACAGGTGTGTCCACAGTGATCGCGACCGGGAAAGGATGCACCGACAGCTACTGCAATGCAACTCCCAGATTTGAAAGTTGCACTCCGTACAGGCGCGACCTGCGGATCTTGTCGTGGCAGACTCGGACGGTGACCGCCACCCCCGCCATCCGACCCGCTGCCAGCCCGACCGTGCGCCGCCGACGCATCGCCAGAGAGCTCCGCCAGCTCCGGGAACGCGCGGGCATGACCCTCGATGTGGCCGCCCGCCAGCTCGACATGTCGAAGAGCAATCTCTCCCGGATCGAGAACGCGCAGATCGGCATCAAACCGCGCGACGTCCGGGCGGCGCTCGCGCTCTACCAGGTGACCGGGGCGGACGCCGAGGCGCTGATCGAGATCGCCCGCGGGGCACAGCAGCGCGGCTGGTGGCAGAACTACAGCGACGTACTGCCCGAGTGGTTCGAGTTCTACGTCGGCCTGGAGGCCGAGGCGGCGGCGCTGCGCACGTACGAGGCGGAGTCGGTGCCCGGGCTCCTGCAGACCGAGGCGTACGCCCGGGAGATCTTCCGGCGCACCGCGGGCGAGGACGGCCTGGAGCGCAAGGTCGCCGCCCGACTGCACCGACAGGAGGTGCTGCGCCGCGAGGACCCGGTCCAACTATCGGTCGTTCTCAATGAGGCGGTGCTGCTGCGCCCCGTCGGCGGCGCTGCGGTGATGGCCGAGCAGCTGGTCCACATGAGTCGCATCGCGCAGTTACCCAACGTAGTAATTCAGGTACTTCCATTCGCGGCTGGCGGCCATCCCGCGATGAGCACCCCGTACGTGATCCTCAACTTCGCCGATGCCGCCGACGCGTCCGTCATTTACCTGGATAACCTCACGATGGGACTGGCGCTGGAGGATGTCGACCAGGTGCTCCGGTATAGCCTTCTGCACGAGGAGCTGTGCCAGTTGGCGCTCGATCCGGCGGCGTCGTTGATCCGTCTAGAGCAGGCTTCTCGTAACTTTGCGTGACCGCTTCTGCGGCACGCCGACGCAGACGAGAGGTACCGCGGATGACGGAGCACGACCCGACCCGGGCGGACTGGCGCACCAGCACTCGCAGCAGCGGCAACGGCAACTGCGTGGAGGTCGCGACACCCGATGGTCAGGCCGCCGTCCGGGACAGCAAGGACCGCTCCGGCCCGGTGCTCACCTTCGGCCCGTCGGCCTGGCGGGCCTTCGTGCTCGGCGTCGGTGAGGTCCGTCGCCACTGAGGCACCCACACCGGTGCGAGACTGGGCCCGTGCTCTCCGACGTAACCCTGGACCTGCCGGTACGCCCGGTGCTGCCGGCGCTGGTCGCGGCACTCGACGCGGCCGGCGCCGGCGTCCTGGTGGCTCCGCCGGGCACCGGGAAGACCACCCTCGCGCCGCTGGCGGTGGCCGACCGGGTGACCGGTCGGGTGGTGATCGCCCAACCCCGCCGGGTGGCGGCCCGTGCCGCCGCTCGGCGAATGGCCGAACTGCTCGGTGAGCGGGTCGGTGAGCGGGTCGGCTACGCGGTCCGCGGCGAGCGCCGGGTCGGCCCGGCCACCCGGGTGGAAGTGGTCACCACCGGCCTGCTGGTCCGGCGGCTGCACCACGATCCGGAGCTGCCCGGCACGGGCGCGGTGCTGCTCGACGAGTGCCACGAACGACAGCTCGACGCGGACCTCGCGTTGGCCTTCACGGTGGAAGCACGGGCCACACTCCGGCCGGATCTGTGGCTGCTGGCGATGTCCGCAACCCCGGACACCGATCGGTTCGCCGCGCTGCTGGGCGGGCCCGCCCCGGCCCCGGTGGTACGGGCCGACTCGGCGCTGCACCCGGTCCAGCGGATCTGGGTGCCGACGGCGCGCCCGATCGCTCCGCCCGGGGCCGGGCCGGTGGACCGGGCGCTGCTCGACCACGTGGCCGCCACCGTCCGACGGGCGCTGCGCGAGCGCGACGGCGACGTGTTGGTCTTCCTGCCCGGGGCCGGTGAGATCGCGGCGGTCATCGGCCGGCTGGCCGACCTGCGGGACACCGTTGCGCTGCTGCCGCTGCACGGCCGTCAACGCGGCACCGAACAGGATGCGGCCCTGCGTCCCGCTGATCGCCGCCGGGTCGTGCTGGCCACCGCGCTGGCCGAGACCAGCCTGACCGTCCCGGGCGTGCGGGTCGTGGTGGACGCCGGGCTGTCCCGGGTGCCCCGCATCGACCTGGCCCGTGGGCTGGGTGCGCTGGTCACCGTGCCGGTCTCCCGGGCCGCCGCCACCCAGCGGGCCGGCCGGGCCGGCCGGGAGGCCCCCGGGTACGTCTACCGGTGCTGGTCCGCGGCGACCCATGAGCGGCTGCCCGCCCGAGCCGAACCGGAGATCGCCACCGCCGACCTGACGGGCTTCGCGCTGGAGCTGGCCGCCTGGGGTCGGCCCGATGGCGTCGGGCTCGCGCTACCCGACGCACCACCGACCGCCGCGATGACGGTGGCCCGGGACACCCTGGAAACGTTGGGCGCGGTCGACGCCGACGGTCGGATCACCGCGCGAGGTCGGGCCATCGCCGCCGCCGGCGCGCACCCACGGCTGGCGAGGGCGCTGCTCGACGGCGCCGGTCGGGTCGGCGCCGACCGGGCGGCCGAGGTGGTCGCCCTGCTCGCCGAGGAGAGCGCGGCCGGCCCCGGTGACGACCTGGTCGCCGGCTGGCGCCGGCTGCGCAGCGGCGTCGACGCCGGCGCGACCGCCCGCTGGCGCACCGAGGTCCGTCGGCTGCGCGCCGCGCTGCCCGTCGACACCCCGCCCGGGGGCCGCACCAGATCCGGCCGGGGCGGCCGAGCGGCCGGACCGGCAACCGGCGGACGGGCCGACTCCACCGAGCGGACCGACTCCACCGGGCTGAGCGACGATCTCGCCGCCGGGCTGCTCGTCGGACTGGCGTACCCGGAACGATTGGCCCGGGTGCGGCGGCCGGGCGGGTCGGCGTACCTGATGACTGGCGGAACCGCCGCGGAGCTGGCGGCCGGGTCGGGGCTGGCCGGGTCCGACTGGCTGGCGGTGGCCGTCGCGGACCGCACCCCGGGCGCCCCGTCGGCCCGGATCCGCCGGGCCTCGCCGCTGGACGAGGCGACGGCCCGGGAGGCGGCCGGCCCGCTGCTCCGCACGAGCCGCGAGGTTGGCTGGTCCGACGGGGACGTGGTGGCACGGGAGGTGACCCGGCTGGGCGCGATCGAGCTGCTCCAGCGGCGGTTGGACCGGCCGGACCGGGCGGAGGTGGCCGCGGCGTTGCTGACCGGTCTGCGCCAGGAAGGGCTGGGACTGCTGCCCTGGACACCGGCGGCGCGGGCACTGCGCGAGCGGCTGGCGTTCGGCCGGCACCACCTGGGCGCCGAGTGGCCGGATGTCAGCGACGAGGCGTTGCTCGACGCCGCGCCGACCTGGTTGGGCCCGGAGCTGGCCGCCGCCCGGCGCCGCGCCGACCTGGCGCGGGTGGACGTGACGTCGGCGCTGCGCCGGCTGCTGCCGTGGAAGCAGGCCGCCCAGCTGGACGAACTGGCACCGGAGCGGATCGAGGTGCCGAGTGGTTCTCGGATCCGGGTGGACTACAGCGACCCGGCGGCACCGGTGCTGGCGGTGAAGCTCCAGGAGACGTTCGGCTGGGCGGCGGCCCCCCGTATCGGCGACGGGCGGGTGCCGGTGCTGCTGCACCTGCTCTCCCCTGCCAGCCGGCCGGTGGCGGTCACCACCGATCTGGCCTCGTTCTGGCGTACCGGCTATCCGCAGGTCCGCTCCGAGCTGCGCGGTCGCTATCCCCGGCATCCGTGGCCAGAGGACCCGGGAACCGCGACACCCACCCGGCGGGCCACGCCACGTCGGCGCTGAACGCCGGTTACTCCTCCACCACGTCGGCCACCACGACGGTGACGTTGTCCGGCCCACCGGCGTGCAGCGCCAGGTCGATCAGCTTGCCGGCGCAGGCCCCCCGGTCCGGGTAGCCGGTGAGCACCTCGGTGAGGGTGTCCGGACGGACCACGTTGGAGAGGCCGTCGCTGCACAGCAGCCACCGGTCGCCGGCCCGGGGCACCATCGTCGCGTACGACGGGGTGACCTCGTCGCCCTGCAACGCCTGTGTGACGACCGCGCGGCGCGGATGGCTGCTGGCCTGGTCCGGGGTGATCACGCCCTGGTCCACCAGCATCTGCACGAACGTGTCGTCACGGGTGACCTGCTTGAGCACGCCCTCGCGGAACAGGTAGGCCCGGGAGTCGCCGACGTGCGCGAGGGCCAGACAGCTTCCGGTACGGGCGAAGAGCAGGGCGGTCAGCGTGGTGCCCATGCCCTGGCGCTCGGGATCCTCGGCGACCGCCTGCTGGATCCGGGAGGTGGCCAGCGCGATGCCACCCTCGAGCGCGGCCACCAGGGCGTCCTCGGGGGTCTCCACGTCCAGCGGAGCGATCGCGTCGATGGTGAGGGCGCTGGCCAGGTCACCGGCGGCCATCCCGCCCATGCCGTCGGCGACGGCGACGAGCCAGGTTCCGGCGTGCAGGGCGTCCTGGTTTCCGCTGCGGATCAGCCCACGGTCGCTCGTTCCCACGGAACGCAGCTTCAGGGTCATGGGTGGCAGCCTGCCAGGCGAAGGGCGCAGTTGTCTCTAGGAGATCGGGACCACGGCGCGTGGCGCGGCCAATCTCACGTCCACGCGTCGACGCGTCGCGGCGTACCCGCCGGGCTGGCCGCCCTCGTCGAATGCCACAACCCATCCAACCAGATCAATTGACATGACGGACCGGCGCTGGAAACATCGAGCCGATACCTGGGAGCGCTCCCAGCTATCCGCCACCATCACCGTCCCGCATCCGTCCCGGAAGGACTCCCCGTGACGCCATCCCGACGCCGCCTCCTGCTCGCCGCGGCGACCATCCTGGCCCTCACCGGCGCCGGCGCCGGCGCGGCCCACGCCGACCCACCACCGGACGCCCCCGAGCAGATCGACAACGGCGACTTCAGCGCCGGTGTGAGCCCCTGGTTCTCCTTTGGCACCGGACCGCTCGCGGTCACCGACGGCCGGCTCTGCACCACGGTCGCGGGCGGGCTGGCCAACCCGTGGGACGCCGGCATCGGCCAGGACGGCGTACCCCTGATCGCGGGTGCCGAATACACCCTCGGCTTCGCCGTCTCCGCCACCCCCGGCGGCGCGATCAAGGCCGTACTGCAGCTCGGCAGTGCCCCGTACACCACGTACGCGGCCGTGGACGCCGCCGCCACCGGCACCGCCCAGCGGGTCGAGCAGACCTTCACCGTCCCGGACGACAACCCCAACGCTCAACTGATCTTCCAGGTCGGCGGCGCCGCCGAGGCGCAGACCATCTGCCTGGACGACGTCTCGCTGCGCGGTGGCGAGCCACCTGAGCCGTACGTGCCGGACACCGGGCCACGGGTGCGCGTCAACCAGGTGGGCTACCTGCCCGGCGGCCCGAAGAACGCCACCGTCGTCACCGCGGCCACCGAACCTATGCCCTGGCAGCTACGCTCGGCCGTCGGCACTGTCGTGGCCAGCGGCACCACCACCACACGCGGCGTCGACGCCGCCTCCGGGCAGAACGTACAGACGGCCGACTTCTCCAGCTACCGCACCCCGGGCAGCGGGCTGACGCTCACCGTCGACGGTGAGACCAGCCACCCGTTCGACATCTCCGGCGCCCTCTACAACCAACTGCGCTCCGACTCGTTGCAGTTCTTCTACGCCCAGCGCAGCGGCATCGCCATCGACGGCGACCTGATCGGCGACGAGTACGCCCGCCCCGCCGGGCACCTCGGCGTGGCACCCAACCAGGGCGACACCAGCGTGCCCTGCCAGCCGGGCGTCTGCGACTACTCGCTGGACGTGCGCGGCGGCTGGTACGACGCCGGCGACCACGGCAAGTACGTGGTCAACGGCGGCATCGCCACCTACCAACTGCTGAACACCTTCGAGCGGACCAAGACGGCGGCCACCGCGGCCGGCGGCGCAGCGCTGGGCGACAACACCCTGCGGGTTCCCGAACGCGGCAACGGTGCGCCGGACATCCTCGACGAGGCCCGCTGGGAGTTGGAGTTCCTGCTGCGCATGCAGGTGCCGGCCGGCAAGCCACTGGCCGGCATGGTCCACCACAAGATCCACGACCAGAACTGGACCGGGCTGCCGCTCGCCCCGCACGACGACCCGCAGCCGCGTGAGCTGCACCCGCCTTCGACCGCCGCCACCCTCAACCTGGCCGCCACCGCCGCCCAGTGCGCGCGGCTCTACGCCCCCTACGACGCGGCCTTCGCGGGCCGCTGCGCCACTGCCGCGAAGACGGCCTACAGCGCGGCCAAGGCCCACCCAGCGGTGTACGCCAGCCCGAGCGACAGCACCGGCGGCGGCGCGTACGACGACACCAACGTCACCGACGAGTTCTACTGGGCGGCGGTCGAGCTGTACCTGACCACCGGGGCGCAGAACTACCTGACCGACCTCACCGCCTCGCCGCACCACACCGCTGACGTGTTCACCCCGCAGGGCTTCGGCTGGCAGAGCGTCGCCGCGCTGGGCCGCCTCGACCTGGCCACCGTGCCGAACGGGTTGCCCGCCGCCGATCTGGCCCGGGTCCGCGCCTCGGTAACCGCCGCCGCCGACGCGTACCTCGCCGAGCTGCGCCGACAGGCGTACGGGCTGCCGATGCCCGGGGACCCGAACAGCTACTTCTGGGGTGGCAACAGCAACGTCATCAACAACGCCGTCGTGCTGGCCACCGCCTTCGACCTGACCCGCAACGCCACCTACCGGGACGGCGCTGTGCAGGCGATGGACTACATCCTTGGTCGCAATGCCCTGAACATCTCCTACGTCACCGGCTGGGGCGAGCACGCGGCGCAGAACCAGCACAGCCGGATCTTCGGCCACCAGCTCGACCCGAGCCTGCCCCGACCGCCTGCCGGCTCCCTCGCCGGTGGCCCGAACGCGGCCCTCCAGGACCCGTTCGCGGCGCAACTGCTCGCCGGCTGTGCGCCGATGTTCTGCTACGTCGACGACATCAACTCGTACGCGACCAACGAGGTGGCGGTCAACTGGAACTCGGCCCTGGCCTGGATCTCCTCGTTCCTGGCCGACCAGGGTGACGCCGGGGCGGTGCCGGCCACCACCTGCGCGGTGCGATACACCAACTACGGCGCCTGGCAGGGCGGCACCGGGTTCACCGGGCAGTTGACCATCCAGAACACGGGTGCCGCGACCGTCAACGGCTGGAGCGTGCGGTTCGCGTTCACCGGCGACCAGCGGGTCCGCGAGGCGTGGCTGGCGAAGGTCACCCAGGCCGGCGCGACGGTGACCGCGCGCAACGAGTCGTACAACGCCAAGATCGCGCCCGGCGGCACGGTGACGTTCGGCTTCAACGCGACCACCGCGGGCGGGGCCAACCCCGACCCAGGCCTGGTCACCGTCAACGGAGCAGCCTGCTCGCTCTCCTGACCGGTACGGCTGGTGGCCGCTCCCTCTGGGCGGCCACCAGCCGTACACGCCACACCGCGCACGGGCCCCCTACGGTGACGCGAAGGAAACGACCGGTGACACTCGTAGCCCTCGAACGAAGATCGCGGCGCCCGCGCCCGCAAGGACCGCGATGGTGGCGAGGACGGGGCGCACGCCGGCGAACTGCAGCGCCGGTCCAGTGGCCACGGCACCGACGAACCCGGCAAGGTTCTCGGTGTTCGTTACCGCAGCCAGAACATGCGGCCTCTGATCAGGCGGGGTGCGCACCGTGAATCGCGTGATGAGTGTCGTCGCGAGCACCGGAGTCGCCAGCCCGCTGAGGAACAACCCAACGGCCACAGCCAACGGCAGTTGGACGAGCAGCAGCCACAGCGGCACGCACAGCAGTACCGCCGCCGCGGTCAGGGCGGTGGTGCCCATCCGGGCCAGAGCGGTGACCGCGATCAAGCTGCCGAGCGCGAGCCCGGCCCCGTTCGCCGCGGTGAGCAGGCCCAGCGTGCGAGGTCCGCCACCGAGGTCGTTCAGAACCAGCACCGGTAGGCACAGAAAGATCGCGGTAATCGTGAGCGTCACCAGGGTCAGCGCGGCGGCGAACAGACGCAGCGGGGGGTCGCTCAGCACTTGGCGCAGACCGCCCTTCGCGGGGTGCTTCCCTGGTCCCCGCGCGAGACCGTTCGCGGGTGGCCGCACGAAGACGAGCAGGACCAGGAACGACACGAAGTAGGTTCCGGCGTCGATCCAGAGGACCTGCGCAGGGCCGAGCAGCGCGATGAGGATGCCACCAACGGCGGGACCGGCGAGCGCGGCGATCCTGGTGGCGGCGTCGACGAGGCCGTTGGCGCGGCCGACGAGTCGTTCGTCCGCGCTCCGCACGGGACCCAGCAGTTCGGGCAGGATCAGCCGCTGCGACGAGACGTACGGCGTGGTGAATACGCCGAGCCCGAACGACGCCATCAGCAGGATCGGGAGGGTCAGCCCACCGGCCAGATGCAGCAACGGAATCGACGCCATCAGCGGCACCCGGGCGGCGTCGGCGATCAGCATGGTTCGCCGTGCGCCCAGTACGGCGACCAGCCTGCCGCTGAACAGACCGACGATCACCACGCCCACGAACTCGGCGGCCAGGACGAGGCTCATCTGCACCGGCGAGCCTGTGGTGACCAGCACGAACCACGGCAGTGCGAGCAGGGTCAGCCAGGATCCGAATGTCGACAGCAACTTCGCGGTGAACAGTGCGAACAGGCCCGGCGTGCGCAGCATCAGCTCGGACCCTCGTACGTGGGCACGGCGTAGGCGAAGAACGCGACCTGCCGAGCGCCTTCTTTGCGGGGCCGTGCGGTGTCGGTGTACTCCGCGATCACGGCCTTGATCCGTTCCGTCGCCTCGGACAATTCGGTGGGGTCGAGGTAGCCCATGTCCGCGCCGAGCCAGGCCGCCTCCTGCCACGTGACCTCGAACTCGTCCTCGTGACGGTGGAACTGATTCAACGCGGCGATCCCCCGGACGATGAACTGCTCCCGCAATGCCCGTGAGGCGGCCGCGAACTCCGGCGACCCGTCCCCGGTTGCGGTCCAGGTGATCCCTCGGCTGGTCGCTCGCCAGGGCTTCTCCCGGCCACGCCGCAGATCGTGGGCTTGCTCGACGAGACCCCATTTCACCAGTTGGCCGACGTGGTAGCTGATCGAGGCCGTTGACTCGCGGGTGAGATCTGCCAGCTTCCTGCCGGTTGCCGGGCCGTCCACGCGCAGCAGCTCAAGCAACCTGAGCCGGATCGGATGGGCGAGCGCGCGCAACGCCCGCGGGTCGGTGATCTGCTTCGGATGCGGGGTAGGCATTTAGCCAAGATATGTTGGCCAACGATTGTTGGTCAATGCTTGTGCGGCAACGGTGGGGCAGCGGTTCGCACCACTGCGACGCGGTCGCACGCCGACGGCCACCGCGCTCGCCGGATCGGGTTGGCTCGATGCCGATCCTCGGGCTCGCCGGTCCCCTGCGGGCCCCACCGAACTCGACGAACGACCTAGAGTCGGACCGTGGCGGGCCACGAGACCGGGGCGACGCGATCCGGCGACCGGTCGGGCCGCTGGCGGTCACTGTCGCCGTTCCCGCCACCCGGCCGACTGCGCACTCTGTCGCTGGCCACCCTCGCCAACACGGTCGGCGCCGGGCTGTGGGTCACCGGCTCGGCGCTCTACCTCACCCGCATCGTCGGGCTGAGCCCGACCGAGGTCGGGTTGGGGCTGACCCTCGCCGGGCTGGTCGGCCTCACCGCCAGCGTGCCGTTCGGCGGGCTGGCCGACCGCCGCGACCCACGGACCCTCCGGGCGGTCCTTCAACTGGCGCAGGCCGCCGTCGCCGTTACGTACCTGTTGGTGGGCTCGTTTCCGGTCTTTCTGCTGGTGGCCACACTGGACGCGCTGCTGGTCTCGGGCAACCTGGCGGTCCGGGCCGCGCTGGTGGCCGCCGTCGCCGGTCCGCAGGGGCGGGTGCACGCCTTCGCCACGCTGAGGGCGGTGGCGAACCTGGGCATCGCGGCCGGGGCGGGGCTGGCCGGGGTCGCGCTGGCTGCCGATACGCGGCTGGCGTACCAGATCCTGGTTGTCGGCAACGCGGCCACCTATCTGGTGTCGGCGGCCCTGCTGATGCGACTGCCGGCCCTTGCCCCACCCCCGCGTCCGTCCACGGCCGCCGCCCTCCGCCGGGGGCGGCCGCTGCGTGACGGCCGCTTCCTCGCGGTGAGCGGCGCGTCGGCGGTGCTCGCCCTCCATCAGACGGTGCTCACGCTGGTGGTGCCGCTCTGGGCGGTGAACCTGCTCGGCGCACCCCCGCCCATCGTGTCCGCGGTGCTGCTGACCAACACCGTGCTCACCGTGCTGCTGGCGGTGCGGCTGAGTCGGGGCGCGGACACCGCCGCGCCGGCCGCCCGGAAGATGCGCCGAGCCGGCCTGGTGCTGGCCACGGCGATGCTGCTGTACGCCGTGACCGCCGGCCTGCCCACCGCTGCGGCGGTCGCGCTGCTGCTGCTCGCCACCGTCGTCTACACCGTCGGCGACCTGTGGCACGGCACCGCCGGGGCGGGACTGGCCTACGATCTCGCGCCGCCGGACGCGATCGGCGCCTACCAGGGGGCCGACGGGATGCTCGCCGGTCTGGCCCGCGCCGTCGCCCCGGCCCTGCTGACGCTGGTGGTGCTCGACGGTGGCGTGCCCGGCTGGCTGGCCGTCGGAGCGCTCTTCGCCGTGGTGGGCCTGGCCAGTCCCGCGCTCACCCGGCGCGCGCTAGCACATGGCTGACCAGGCCGTCCCCCACGACGACCTCGACGTGTACGCCGTCCGGCCGCAGCCGGATCGGTCAGCCGATCTCCTCGTCGACGTAGCACCAGCGCCATGCCTCGCCGGGCTGCGCCGAGCGGATCACCGGGTGACCGGTGGACTCGTAGTGCTTGCTGGCGTGCTGGTTCGGCGACGAGTCGCAGCAGCCGACCTGTCCGCAGCTCAGGCAGGTGCGCAGGTGCACCCAGTAGGTGTCGCCGATGGCGACGCAGTCCGCGCACTCGTCGGGGGTACGCGCCTCGGCGGCACCGGCCTCGGTCAGGTGCTGACAGCTCATTTCTCGACCTCCCGCAGCAACGACTCTTCCAGGTCCAGGTCACGATAGGCCCGCACCAACACCTCCTCCGGGATCCGACCGGCGTCCCGGGCAGCCCGGAAGACGTCCCGCTCGGCGTCGATCATCTCTTGTCGCAGCCGACCGTACGCCTGCGACGGGGTTTCCCGCTCAGCGCCACCGAGCCGTTCCCAGGCCATGTTCGTGCGGTCCTCCACCGCTCGGCGCAGCCGGTCCACCACCGCCTCCGGGGCACCCTCGGCCAACTCGTCGAGGCGATCCCGGGCGGCCCGGCTCGCCTGCTGCTGCACACCGGCCGCGGACAGCGCGTCCTGCACCGGATCGTCCTGCGGCAGCTTCAACCGGCGGGCGACCAACGGCAGCGTGGCACCCTGGCCGACCAGGGTGAAGACGATCACCGCGAAGGCCAGCCAGATGAACAACGCCCTGGGATACGGCTCATCGTCGGCCAGAGTCAGCGGCAGGGCCAGCGCGGCGGCGAGGGTCACCACGCCCCGCATCCCGGCCCAGCCGATGATGATCGGAAACTTCGGCGACGGGGCCTCGTCCCGGCGGCGGATCCGAGGCACCAGCCGGGCCAGGTAGGTGGCCGGAAAGAGCCAGACGAACCGGGTGAGGAAGACCGTGGCGAGCACCGCGAGGGTGATCGTGGTGAGTGAGCCGATCGGTTCGTCGAGGTCCCGCAGCACCTCCCGCAGTTGGAGGCCGACCAGCAGGAACACCAGCCCCTCCAGCAGGAACCGGGCCAGCCGCCAGAACGCGCCGACCTGCAACCGGGAGGCCGCCGACAGCAGTTGGGGCAGCTTGTGGCCGAGCGCCAGCCCGGTGACCACCACCGCGACCACACCGGAGGAGTGCACCGCCTCGGCCGTGAACACCACCGCGAACGGGATGATCAACGACAGCGCGTTGTCCAGCAGCGGGTCGTTGATCCTCCGGTGGAAGAAGCCGAACACCAACGCGCCGAGCGCCCCGATCAGGATGCCGCCACCAGTGGCCCGCAACACCTCGATCGCGACCTCGGCCGTGCCGACCGCCGAGCCGATCGTGGCCAGCGTCGCGACTCGCAGCAGCACCAGCGCGGTGGCGTCGTTGACCAGGCTCTCCCCCTCCAGGATGGTGACGACCTGCCGGGGCAGACCGACCCGCCGGGCGACCGCCGTTGCGGCCACGGCGTCCGGCGGGGCGACCACCGCGCCGAGGGCCAGGCAGATCGCGAACGGCAGCTGCGGCAGCAGCAGGTGCAGCACGAACCCGACCACGAACGCCGTGAACAGCACCAGGCCGACCGCGAGCAGCAGGATCGGCCGGATGTTGTTCTTGAACGCGGGCACCGAGGTTTCCAGCGCGGCGACGTAGAGCAGCGGCGGCAGGATGCCGACCAGCACCAACTCCGGGTCGAGCTCCACCTGCGGGAAGCCCGGCACGAAGGAGAGCGCCAGACCGAGTACGACCAGCACGATCGGCGCGAGCAGACCGAGCCGGCGGGCCAGCGCAGCGCCCAGGGTGGCGATCGCCAGGAAGACGACGACCGGAAACAGGCTTTCCATGGGGTACGAGCCTAGGGGTCCGCCGGTCCGGACCTCGATCAGCCAGCCCGGCGCAACTTGGGCAGCACCTCGGCACCGAACGCGTCGATGAAGCCGCGCTGCTCCTGCCCGACGTGGTGCAGGGCGATCTGGTCGAAGCCGAGCTCCAGGTACTCCTCCAGCCAGCCGACGTGCCGACCCAGGTCAGCCGAGACGTTCACCACTTCGGCGACGCGCCGCGCCGGCACGTCGGCCGAGACCGCGTCGAAGTGCTCGGCGGTTTCCAGATCCCAGCAGACCGGCGGAGGGAACACGTTGCTGCGCCACTGGTCGTACGCGATCGCCTCCGCCTGCGCCTGCTCCGGCGCCCAGGAGACGTGCACCTGCAGGTGCAGCGGCCCGCGCCCGCCAGCACCGCGGTACGCGTCGATCATCTCGCGCAGGTGCGCCACCGGGGCGTTCACGGTGATCAGGCCGTCCGCCCATTCGGCGCACCAGCGGGCGGTGGCCACGCTGACGGCGGCACCGACCAGCGCGGGCGGCTGCTCGGGGCGTGTCCACAGCCGGGCGCGATCCACGCGAACCAGGCCGTCGTGGCTGACCTCCTCCCCGGCGAGCAGCGCCCGGATCACGTCCACGCACTCGCGCAGCCGGGCGGCGCGGACGTCCTTGCGCGGCCACGGGTCGCCGGTGATGTGCTCGTTGCTGGCCTCACCGGTGCCCAGCGCCGCCCAGAACCGGCCCGGGTACATCGCGCCGAGGGTGCCGATCGCCTGCGCGATGATCGCCGGGTGGTACCGCTGGCCGGGCGCGTTGACCACGCCGAACGGCATACCGGTGGCCTGCAGCGCGGAGCCCAGCCAGGACCAGGCGAAGCCGGACTCGCCCTGCCGGGCGCTCCACGGGGAGAAGTGGTCGGAGCACATGGCGGCGTCGAAGCCGGCCCGCTCGGCGTGTATCACCGCCTCCAACAGGGCGCGCGGACCGATCTGCTCGTGCGAGGCGTGAAAACCGAACAACGTCATGCCGGCACTTCCTACCCACGACCGCCCCCGCTGATGCGTACCGCGGTGTGAGCTACCCGGCGTGAGCTACTCGGCGTGCGCTACTCGGCGTGCGCGCCGGCGCCGGCCGAGGCGGCGCCCTCGCCCACCCAGACGGTCTTGGTGTTGCAGAACTCTCGCATGCCCAGCGCGGACAGCTCCCGCCCGTAACCGGAGTTCTTCACACCGCCGAACGGCAACTCCGGATAGGACGTGGTCATCCCGTTGATGAAGACGTTGCCCGCGTCCAGGTCGGTGGCGAAGCGCTCCTGCTCGGCCGAGTCCCGCGTCCAGGCGTTCGAGCCGAGCCCGAAGCTGGTGCCGTTGGCGACCTCGATCGCCTCCTCGTACGACGACACCCGGAACAGGCCGGCGACCGGGCCGAAGACCTCCTCGGACCACATCCGCATCTCCGGGGTGAGGTCGGTGACCACGGTCGGCGGGTAGAACCACCCGTCGCCGGCTGGCGGTTCGCCGCCGCAGAGCACGGTCGCGCCGTTGTCCGCCGCGTCGCGGACCTGGGCGTGCACCTCGTCGCGGCCACGCTCACTGGCCAGTGGCCCCACATCGGTGTTCGGGTCCATCGGATCGCCGACGCGCAGTGCGGCCATGTTCGCGGCGAACTTCTCGGCGAAGGCGTCGAAGACGTCGGTGTGCACGATGAACCGCTTCGCGGCGATGCAGGACTGGCCGTTGTTCTGGCAGCGGGCGGTGGTGGCCACCTCGGCGGCCCGGTCCACGTCGGCCGATGGCATCACCACGAAGGGGTCACTGCCGCCGAGTTCGAGGACGGTCTTCTTCAGCTCCCGCCCGGCGATCTGGGCGATGGACCGACCGGCGGGCTCGCTGCCGGTGAGCGTGGCGGCGCGCACGCGGGGGTCGCTGAGGATCCGGTCGACGGCGTCCGAGCCGACCAGCACGGTGGTGAAGGCCCCCTCGGGGAAGCCGGCCCGACGGAACACGTCCTCCAGCAGCAGCGCGGTCTGCGGCACATTCGAGGCGTGCTTGAGCAGACCGGTGTTGCCGGCCATCAGCGCCGGTGCGGCGAAGCGCATCACCTGCCAGAGCGGGAAGTTCCACGGCATCACCGCGAGCACCACGCCGATCGGCTGGTAGCGGATGAACGCACGGATCGCCTTAACGGCCGCGGCGTCGGCCGGCTCGTCGGCGAGGAACGCCGGGGCCTTGTCGGCGTAGAAGCGGGCAGCCGCGGCGCACTTGGTCACCTCGGCCTGCGCCGCGACGTAGGTCTTGCCCATCTCCGTGGTCATGATCCGGGCGATCTCGTCGCGCTCGGCGTCGAGCAGGTCAGCCGCGGCGTTCATCCACCGGGCACGCTGGTCGACGGTGGTCTGCCGCAGCTGCTGGTACGCGAGGTCGGTGCGCTCGATGGCACCGTCGAGCTGCTCGGTGGACATCGCCTCATAGGTCTTGAGCACCTGGCCGGTGGCGGGGTTGGTGGTGGCGATGTGGGGCATCTCGTCCTCCTGTCACTCGAACAGCGAGTGCTTGACGCCCGGCTCCTCGCGGTGGCGGGCGGCGCGGCGGCGCTGGATCACGACCAGGTCGATCACGGCGACCACGGCGAGGATCGCGCAGACCACGCCGAGCCAGGCGATGCCGGCCCAGAACGCCAGCACCGCGAAGACCACCATGATCACCAACCCGAACCCGGCGAGGGTGAGCCGGAGGTTCAGCGCGCTGTTCGCGTGGCCGACCGTGCCGCGGGCACGCCGGGGCTGCGATCTCGTCATACCCCCCGACCTACCCCCGATCGGCCGGGTTAACCGGCTCTGCGCGCTCCCACACCCTTCAGTGCCGGTTAGCTCTGGCACATCCGTTCGCGCGGGCGGCCCCGCCGACCGCAGGATGGGCGCATGTCAATGACCCTCGCCGTGCCGGTGACCGTCTCCATCTCCCGCCGTGTCGATCCGGGCCGGACCAGCGAGATGGTGGCCTGGATGCGGGCCGGCACCGCGCTGGCCGAGGCGTTCCCCGGGTTCCTCGGCGCCGGCTGGGTGCAGAGCGGTCCCGGCTCGCCGGAGTGGCACATGCTCTACCGCTTCGCCGACGCCGAGACGCTTGGCCGGTGGGAGGAGTCGCCGCAGCGGCACTGGTGGCTCAGCTCCGCGCAGGGCATCGTGGAGCACACCCGGGTCGAGCGGCGTACCGGCATCGAGGGCTGGTTCGACCGCCCCTTGGAGCACGCGGTGGACCCGGTCGAGCCGGTTGCGCCCACGTCGCCGCCGAGGTGGAAGCAGGCGGTGACCATCTGGCTGGCGTTCTTTCCGCTGAGCCTCACCGCCACCCTGCTGACCAGTCATTTCCTCGACGCTGTGCCGCTGGCGGCGCGAGTGCTGCTGATGACGCTCTTTCTGACCCCGCTGATGACCTATCTGGTGCTGCCCCAGATCACCCGGGCGCTGCACTGGTGGCTGCACGGCCAGCCGGCGCCCTGGCGGGGTTTATAGCACCCCGCTGGCACCGGCTCGGCGCTCTGCCGCATACCCGACAGCAACTCCCCGACAAACCACGTCCTACGCATAGAGTTACCGCGCTGTAGCTCTCTGCTGCGAGACCGGGGGATGTCATGCCTCGACGTTGGGTCGCCGCCCTGGCCTGTCTCGCGGCGCTGGTCGCGCTCGCCTGCGAGGGTGGCACCTCCGCGACACCCCGCCCCACCAAGAGCGCCCCGCAGTCCGGAGGGCCCGGCGGCATCGCCGCGCTCGGCGACTCGATCAGCACCGGCTTCGCCTCCTGCCTGGTGCTCACCTCCTGCGAGCGCAACTCCTGGTCGACCGGGAACGGCCTGCGGGTGCAGAGCCACTACCGGCGGCTGCTCGAACAGAATTCGGCGATCCGCGACCGGACGTACAACCACGCCCGTCCCGGCGCCCGCGCGGACGCGCTGGAGGGCCAGGCCACGGCAGCGGTACGCGACCGCGCCGACTACGTCACCGTGCTGATCGGTGCCAACGACGTCTGCCGGAGCGGGGTGGACGCGATGACGCCGGTGGCACAGTTCCGGGCCGACGTCGACCGGGGCCTACGGGTGCTGCGGACCGGTCGGCCGAAGGCACGGGTGCTGGTGGTGAGCATCCCCGACCTGTACCGGCTCTGGGAGGTCGGGCACGACGACCCACGGGCGGTACGCGCCTGGCGGCGGGGCATCTGCCCGGCCCTGCTGGCCGAGGCGACCTCGACAGCGCCCGCCGACCGGGCGCGCCGGGCCGCCGTCCGGGACCGGATCGACGCGTACAACGCCGAACTGGTGGCGGCGTGCCGGGCGTACGGCTCACGCTGCCGGCATGACGGCGGCGCGGTACACAAGGTCCGGTTCACCCTGGACCTGCTCAACCCGCTGGACTGGTTCCACCCGAACGCCACCGGCCAGGGCCGGCTCGCCGAGGTGACCTGGCGCGCCTCCGGCCTGGCCAACTGACCGACCCGGGCGGTCTCGTCAGGGCTGGCGAGGCTCCGGGACGGCGATGCCGCGGGTGCGGTAGAGCGCCCCGGAACGCTGCGCGAGGTCCTTCGTGGCCGACGAGTTGGCCCAGGTGCCGAGCACGATGGCCGCGCCGGGGACGATCTTGGCGAACATCCGCTTGGCGGCCCGGACGCCGGCCATCCGGGCCAGCCGGAGGCCGAGTTGCACCATGACCCGACCGAGTGGCCGCTGGCCAGCCAGACCGAAGAGCGCGTCGGCGCGTTCCCGGCCGGCGGCCACCCCGAGCGCCAGCCGGGCGCTCTCGGCGACCTTGTGCACGCGCTGGAGCACCAGCAGATCGGTGGCCCGGTCGCCGTGCAGCGGGTCGACGTCGTACGCGGCGGCGATGTGCAGCACCATCCGCGCCTGGGTCCAGGCCAGCACGCCGACGTCGATCACGGCGCCGGGCAGTCCGGCCACGCCGGAGACCGCACCGGACAGGCGAGCCAGGTTGACGAACTTGCGGGCCGCCTGGTCGGCCAGGACATCGGCCGATATGCCGGGCTGCTCGGCTCGGGCCCGGCTGGCCCACTGCACGGCTTCCGGCCCGAGCCGGCGCACCGCCTCCAGGGCGAGGTGCTCCGGCGCGTACTGCGGGTCGTTACGCATCCGGTCCCAGAGGCGGGCCGGCGGACCCTCGGGGGCATCCACCGGCCCGGCCGGCAGGCCGACGGACGGCTGGGGGGTGGGGGCGGCGGACTGGCCGCCAACGGGTGGAGTGTCGGTCACCGGGTCTCCCCAGGGGTGGGAACGGCGGACAGGGCGGCCGATGGGGCGGTCAGCGGCGGCGGTTGGACAGCCTGGCAGCCAACCCCTTGAGCTTCTGCTGGTTGCCGGGCTTGGCCATCTCTCGACGACCTCGCTCGACCAACTGCTGCCCCTTCGGTGATCTCAGGAACATGGTGATCCGCTGCATCAGTGACATGACGTCCTCCTGTCGATGATCCCTCTGTCATGTGTACCCCGAACCCGCAACACATGTACCCGGGACGCGACAGCCTCAACCCCAACCGTCCATAGTGGGCGGTAGGTTACCGTCCCGCCGGCACGATGGCGTCGACGACCCGGTTAGCCCGCCATTCGTGCTGCTGGTAGTGCTCGGGGTACGCGGAGACCTGCACCGCCTGAGCAGCGTCGGTGAGCCGCATCCGCTCCCAGCCGGGCACCTGCTCCAGCGCGGCGAGGAACTGCCGGGTGGCGAACTCGGGCTCCATGAGCCGGCCCACCGGGCCCCAGCCACTGCTCGAACGCTGCTGGAACAGCCCGACCGAGTCGTGGTCCCAGCCGACACCCTGGTGCGGGTAGTTCTGCGACTCGGGCAGCACACCGCTGGCCACGTTGTAGAGGTTGCTCTCCTGCATGGCGGTGGCCACCGCGATCACCAGACCTCGGCGGGGCACCCCCATCTTGCGACCGGCGCGGACGATCGCCTCCGCGTTCTCCATCTGGTCCTCGTCCAACCCGGCGACGGGCGCAGGGTCGGTCGGGAGCGCCGCGGCGGTCTTGGCGGCCTGCGGGGTGGTGTCCGGGTCTGCCGAGGTCGTGCTGGCGGAGGGAGTGCTCGAGACCGCAACGCGCTCCAGGTCACGGGACGCGCGCTGCTGCTCGGCGCGCTGGAGCAGCTCCGAGCTGTTGGCGAGCGAATCGACCGGGGCCGCCCCACCGCCACTCTCGGCGCGGACCTGCACGACGGCCGCCAGGCCGAGGCAGCAGACCACACCGGTGGCGAGGGCCACCTGCGCCCGGCGTCGACCGGTCAGGTCCCGGGCGTACGCCAGGAGCCGGCTCGCGGCGGTTGTCCGTTCGGTTGAGGTGCCATCCTCCGTATCGGCAGTGGGGCTGCTCGGGGCGTTCGGGTCGTCGAGGGTGCCGTCGTCACGCATCAAACGAGGCTAGGCAGGGGGAAACCCTGATCACGCACGGTGATCACGTGGCGCTCGCCACACATTGGGCCCTTGCTGGTGGACGACCCGGGCGGGTCCACCAGCCCGGGGAACGTACCTCGCGTACCGGATGAAGCTGGCGTCGCACGCAGGCCGGCACGGCTGGCGACAGGCCCGGACATCGAACCCCCTGGCCTGACATGATCGACAAACTCGTCCTTTGGGCCGAACCGCCCCTCGGCCGATCGGTCGACGGAACCGGCCTGGCGGCGTAATCAGGTAATTGGTCCGGTCATGCCCATCCTCCGGGCGACGGATCGCCCGGCGCAGGAATGCGCCAGGATGGCGGGTACGTTGCCCGAACGGGTGCCCTCCGTCGCGTCGGCACCCCGCAGGCACATTTCAGGGAGGTCCGCACCGGTGCTCGACCCACATGAGCTCTACCAGCTCACCGACGATCTGCCCGACCTCGGGCAACCGGTCCTCATCCAGGCCCTCACCGGGTTCGTGGACGCCGGCAACGCCAGCCGGCTGGCACGCGAGCAACTGCTCACCTCGCTGGAGGGCCGGCCGATCGCCACCTTCGACGTCGACCAGCTCTTCGACTACCGGTCGCGGCGACCGGTGATGACCTTCGTCGAGGACCACTGGGAGAGCGTCGACTCGCCCAAGCTGGAGCTGCACCTGCTGCAGGACGACGACGAGACTCCGTTCCTGCTGCTCACCGGCCCCGAGCCGGACCTGCAGTGGGAGCGTTTCGTGGCCGCCGTCGCCGGGCTCGCCGCCCGACTGGACGTCCGTCTCACCGTGGGGCTCAACTCGATCCCGATGGCGGTGCCGCACACGCGGCCCACCGGGGTGACCGCGCACGCCACCCGCCCCGAGCTGATCGCCGGGTACGAGCCCTGGCTGCAACGCGTCCAGGTGCCCGGCAGCGTCGGTCACCTGCTGGAGTTCCGCCTCGGCGAGCAGGGCCGCGACGCGCTGGGCTTCGCCGCCCACGTGCCGCACTACGTGGCGCAGACCGAGTACCCGGCGGCCGCCGAGGTGCTGCTCACCTCGGTGTCGCGCAGCACCGGACTGCTGCTGCCCGGCGACGGGCTGCGCTCGGCCGCCGAGGTGGTTCGAGTGGAGATCGACCGGCAGGTCGCCCAGACCGAGGACGCCGCCGCCCTGGTCCAGGCCCTGGAGGAGCAGTACGACGCGTTCGCCCGGGGTCGCGGGGAGAAGAACCTGCTCGCCGCGGACGCCGGCCCACTGCCCACCGCCGACGAACTCGGCGCGGAGCTGGAACGGTTCCTGGCCGAACAGACCCGTCCCGGCGACACCCCGGGCAGCTGACCGGGCGTCGCGGGGGCGGATGCGGCAGGCTGGGGGCATGCGCCTGGCGACCTGGAACGTGAACTCGGTGAAGGCCCGGCTACCCCGGCTGCTGGAGTGGCTGGCCAGCACCGGACCGGACGTGGTCTGCCTGCAGGAGACCAAGTGCCCGGACGGCGCCTTCCCGGTGGCCGAGGTGGGCGAGCTGGGCTACACCGTGGCCAGCCACAGCGACGGCCGGTGGAACGGGGTGGCCATCCTGTCCCGAGTCGGCCTGACCGACGTCCGGGTCGGGTTCGCCGGTGAGCCCGGCTTTCCCGAGCCCGAGGCTCGGGCCATTTCCGCCACCTGCGACGGGGTGCGGGTCTGGTCGGTGTACGTCCCCAACGGCCGGACGCCCGACGACCCGCACTACGCGTACAAGCTGGCCTGGTTCGCGGCGCTGCGCGACGCGTTGGAGGCGGAGCTGGCCGGTGGGCTGCCATTGGCCGTCAGCGGCGACTTCAACGTCGCTCCGACCGACGCCGACGTCTGGGACCCGGCGGTCTTCACCCACTCCACGCACGTCACCCCGGCCGAGCGGGCGGCCCTCGCGGCGCTGCGCGACCTGGGCCTCGACGACGTGGTGCCGACCTCGATGAAGGGGCCACACCCCTTCACCTACTGGGACTACCGCGCCGGGATGTTCCACCAGAACAAGGGCATGAGGATCGACCTGGTGTACGCCTCCGCGCCGTTCGCCCGGGCGGTCCGCTCGGCGTACGTGGACCGGGAGGCCCGCAAGGGCAAGGGCCCCTCCGACCACGCCCCGATCGTGGTCGACGCGGACCTGGTACCCGCCGTAGAGGCGTTCTGAGCCTGGCTAGGGTGGACAGATGGCAGTCGTGAAGATCAACGCAATCGACGTCCCCGCCGGTAGCGGCGCGGAGCTGGAGAAGCGGTTCGCCGCCCGGGCCGGGACGGTGGAGAACTCCCCCGGCTTCCTGGGCTTCGAACTGCTCCGGCCGGTGGCCGGGGAGACCCGCTACTTCGTCTACACCCGCTGGGAGACCGAGGAGGCGTACCAGGCGTGGGCCGCTGGGCCGTCCCGGGCCGCCCACGCCGGCGGCGAGGGCGGCGAGCAACGGCGTCCGGTCGCCTCCGGCGCCACCCTCCTGGAGTTCGAGGTAGCCCTGCACGTCCCCCAGCCGTAGCCGGCCCTCCTCCCGGCGTTGATTCCAGGCGGCCCTCCCGGCGGTTGATCCATTCCATGTTGGCGATATGGGGGTGTCTGGGTGGAGGGATGCCGCGATATCGCCGAGATGGTGTCGATCATGCGGATCGACGGGCCGGCCGGGTAGATGTCAGGGCTTGCGGGAGGACTGCAAGGTGGCGAAGGCGATGACGTTGTCGGCGTAGCCGGTGCGGCCGCCGACGAACTGGCCACCGCAGGTGATCAGCCGCAACCCGGGCGGCCCGTCGTGGCCGTAGATCCGCTCGCCGGGCAGTTGGTCCTTCGGGAAGTGCTCGACGGTGTCGACCTTGAACACCACCACCGACTTGTCCGCCCGGGCCACCTCGATCAGGTCGCCGGGGTGCAGCTTGCCCAGGTCGTAGAAGACCGACGGGCCACTCTTGGTGTCCACGTGCCCGACGATCACCGCCGGGCCGGGCTCGCCGGGCGTCGGACCACGGTCGTACCAGCCGGTCTCGTTGTGCCGCTCCAGCGGCGGTACGGCGATCGAGCCGTCCCGGGCCTGCCCGACGGGCGCCACCGGCGCGGCGATCTTGATCGCCGGCACCGAGAGTCGCACCGGGCGACTGGCCGACAACCCGACCGACTCGCTGCGGGGCGGCCGGTCACCGCCAGCCGGGGCCAGGTCGAGCGGGCCGACCGAGCGACCCAGGCCCGCCCCGGTGGCGAAGACGCCGGCCAGCACCAGCACCACGGCCAGCGGCACCGACCAGGGGCTACGGCCAGGAGGACGGCTACGCCGAGGCGTCACGGCGGTCGGCGGGCGAGCAGCCACCGCCGGGCGATCGGAGGCCGGCGGTGGCGTGGGGCGGAAGATCTCCACGGCGGGCTCAGTTGCGCGCAGCGGCACGGACGGCACGCGGTCGGCGCAACGCCACCACGGCGAGGATCAACCCGGTGATGGTCAGCGCCGCGCCGCCGGGCAGCAGCAGCTTGCTGGTCATTCCGCCGGAGCCCCCACCGAAACCGGTGGCCGGGCCGCGACTGGGCTGGGCCGGGACCTTCTTGACCACCTGGAGCATGGTCGAGGCGGTCTCACCGTCGCGGCACTCCAACTTGACCCGGTAGTTGCCGGGGCGGGTGCGCTCGCGCACCATCGGTGCGGCGGTGAGCACTCCGCGCTGCGGCTGTACGCCGACCGCCCCGAAGGCGTCGGAGACCACGGTGGCGCCCACCGAGTTGTCCCGGCAACTGGCCCGGATGCCGACCAGGTAGCCGGGCTGCACCGTGCTGGGGCTCACCTCGACGAAGACATCCACCGGCGGCCCCGGCTGGGGCGCGCCCCCCGGTGGACCTTCGGGCTGTGGCGCGGGCGCGACAGCGGCAGGCTGGAGAGCGCCGGGCGCCCGGAGCACGAGGCCGGCGGGCTGGACCGCGGATACGGGAGCGGCCCGGACGGTGGACGCGGCATGTGCGGGGGCGGCGGCCAGGGGCGCGGCGTGTGCCGGGGTGGCTGCAAGCAGGGGGCCGGCGAGCACCGCTATCACCGACAGGGTCACGCCGCCACGGGTCACTGCCACGATGCCCCCTCTCGACGCCGTGCGGCCGTGTCGGGCAGCGGAGCACCCGACCTGCCGTACCAGTTCGATCCTCTCATTTCCGGTCGCACATCACATCCGATCCGCCGGCGAGGTCGCGTACGCTCGGGTCGCTGTGACCGCCATCGACCATGACCCCGCCGTCCTGCCCGCGAGTCGGCCGATCCGCACGTTCCACCCCCGCCGGGGTCGAATGAGCGAACGGCAGACCGACGCGCTGGGCCGGCTCTGGCCCGCGTACGGCCTGGCTGTGCCGGATGGGCCGGTCGTGCCCGTCGACCTGGCCGACCTGTTCGGTCGCCGGGCGCCGGTGGTGCTGGAGATCGGCTCGGGCATGGGCGACACCACCGCTGCGATGGCTGCCGCTGACCCGGATCGAGATTATCTGGCGGTCGAGGTGCACACGCCGGGAATCGCCAACCTGCTCGACCTGGTGGACCGCGGCGGCCTGAGCAACGTGCGGGTGGCTGAAGGTGACGCGTTGTTCCTGGTCAGCGGCTTGCCCGAGGACGCGCTGGACGCCGTACACATTTTCTTTCCCGACCCGTGGCCGAAGGCCCGCCACCACAAGCGCCGGATCATCCAGCCGGCGCACGTGGCGCTGCTGCGGTCCCGGCTGCGGCCCGGCGGCACGCTGCACTGCGCGACCGACTGGGCCGAGTACGCCGAGGGGATGCGCCGGACCCTGGATGCGGACCCGGGGTTGGTGGACGCGTACGGCGGCTTCGCGCCGCGTCCGGCGCACCGTCCGGTGACGAAGTTCGAGCGGCGAGCGATCACGGCTGGCCGGCCGGTCGCCGACCTGCTCTACCGCCGACGGTGACCGGCGGGGCGTCCGCGACGCACGGACGGGGGTCCGGCGGAGGCCGGGTTGGCGCGCGGGGGCATGATCCAGGCACCATGGACAGGCTATGACGCTCACCGCCGCGCTGCCGACAAGCGCCGACCCCGACACCCTCTTCGACGCATTCGCCAACTGGGCGAAGGAGCGCGGCCTCGACCTCTACCCTCATCAGGAGGAGGCGGTCATCGAGATCGTCTCCGGCGCCAACCTGATCATGAACACGCCCACCGGCTCGGGTAAGAGCCTGGTGGCGATCGCCGCCCACTTCGCGGCGCTCGCCGACAGTCGGACAACCTTCTACACCGCGCCGATCAAGGCGTTGGTGTCGGAGAAGTTCTTCGCCCTCTGCGAGGTCTTCGGCGCCGAGAACGTCGGCATGCTGACCGGCGACGCCAGCGTCAACGCCGACGCCCCGATCATCTGCTGCACTGCCGAGATCCTGGCCAACCTGGCGCTGCGCGAGGGCGTGAAGGCCGACGTCGGCCAGGTGATCATGGACGAGTTCCACTTCTACGCCGAGCCGGACCGGGGTTGGGCCTGGCAGGTGCCGATCGTCGAGCTGCCGCAGGCCCAGTTCATCCTGATGTCCGCCACCCTGGGGGACACCACCCGGTTCGTCGACGACCTGACCCGGCGCACCGGGCGGCCGACCGCCGTCGTCCGCACGGCCGAGCGGCCGGTCCCGCTGATCTTCTCGTACGCCATGACGCCGCTGCACGAGACGCTCGAGGAACTGCTGGAGACCAAGCAGGCCCCGGTGTACGTGGTCCACTTCACCCAGGCCGCCGCGCTGGAACGCGCCCAGGCGCTGACCAGCGTCAACGTCTGCACCCGCGCTGAGAAGGACATGATCGCCGAGGCGATCGGTGGTTTCCGGTTCACCGCCGGCTTCGGCAAGACGCTCTCCCGGCTGGTCCGGCACGGCATCGGCGTGCACCACGCCGGCATGCTGCCCAAGTACCGCCGACTGGTGGAGACCCTCGCCCAGGCCGGCCTACTCAAGGTCATCTGTGGCACCGACACCCTCGGCGTCGGCATCAACGTGCCCATCCGCACGGTGCTGTTCACCGGCCTGTCCAAGTACGACGGGGTCCGTACCCGGCTGCTCAAGAACCGGGAGTTCCACCAGATCGCCGGACGGGCCGGCCGGGCCGGTTACGACACCATCGGCCGGGTCGTGGTGCAGGCCCCCGAGCACGTCATCGACAACGAGAAGGCTCTCGCCAAGGCTGGTGACGACCCGAAGAAGCGCCGCAAGGTGGTCCGCAAGAAGCCGCCGGAGGGATCCATCGGCTGGGGTCAGCCCACCTTCGACCGGCTGGTCGACGCCGAGCCGGAGCCGCTGACCTCCAGCTTCCAGGTCAGCCACTCGATGCTGCTCAACGTCATCGGCCGGCCCGGGGACGCGTTCACCGCCATGCGGCACCTCCTCACCGACAACCACGAGGAGCCTGCCGCCCAGCGCCGGCACATCCGCCGGGCGATCGCCATCTACCGCGCGCTGCGCGCCGGTGGCGTGGTCGAGGAGCTGCCTGAGCCGGACGAGACCGGCCGGCGGATCCGACTCACCGTCGACCTCCAGCTCGACTTCGCGCTCAACCAGCCGCTCTCCCCTCTCGCGCTGGCCACGATCGAGCTGCTCGACGCCGAGTCCCCGTCGTACGCCCTGGACGTCCTCTCGGTGGTCGAGTCGATCCTCGACGACCCCCGGCAGATCCTCTCCGCGCAGCAGTTCAAGGCGCGCGGCGAGGCGGTCGCCGCCATGAAGGCCGAAGGCATCGAGTACGAGGCCCGCCTCGAACTGCTCGACGAGGTGACCTACCCGAAGCCCCTCGCCGAGCTGCTGGAGGCCGCGTACGAGATGTACCGACAGGGGCACCCCTGGGTCGCCGACCACCAGCTCTCCCCCAAGGCCGTGGTCCGCGACATGTACGAGCGGGCGATGACCTTCACCGAGTACGTGCAGTTCTACGGGCTGACCCGCTCGGAAGGCCTCGTCCTGCGCTACCTGGCCGACGCGTTCAAGACGCTGCGGCAGACCGTGCCCGAGGACGCCAAGACCGAGGAGCTGATCGACCTCATCGAGTGGCTGGGCGAGCTGGTCCGCCAGGTCGACTCCAGCCTGATCGACGAGTGGGAGCGGCTGCGCAACCCGTCCGACGTGGCCGAGGTGGCCCAGGCGCACGCTGCCCTGACCGACCGGCCGCCGGCGGTGACCCGCAACGCGCGGGCGTTCCGGGTGCTGGTGCGCAACGCGCTGTTCCGCCGCGTCGAGCTGGCCGCACTGCGCCGTTGGGACCTGCTCGCCGAATTGGACGCCGGCGACGGCTGGGACTACGACGCGTGGGCCGACGCACTGAGGCCCTACTTTGAGTCGTACGACTCGATCGGCGTCGGACCGGACGCCCGAGGGCCCGCGCTGCTCATGATCGAGCAGGGCCGGGAGCGGTGGACCGTCCGACAGATCTTCGACGACCCGAACGGCGACCACGACTGGGGCATCAGCGCCGAGATCGACCTGGCCGCCTCGGACGAGATCGGCGCGGCGGTCATTCGGATCACCGACGTCGGCCAGCTCTGACCGCAGCTTCCGGTCCGGTCCGGTTTTGTCCGTACCGGACCGGTCTTGTCCGGGCCGGACGGTCGTAGCCGGCCCGCTTCCGCTGCGTTGACCAGGCTCGGCACGACCGCGCGCGGCAGGCGCGCCGGTCACCGGGCCTGGGCGACCGCCTTGATCCGGCGCACCGCCTCACCGGTGCCTCCGTTCCACGGGCTGCCGTGGCCGGGAAGGATCCACGTCGCCCGCAGGTCCTCGATACGGGCGAGCGAGGCGAGTGCCAGCGCCGGGTCGTCGGTGAACGGCGCCGGCTGCGGGCCCTGCTGGCCGGTCAGCACGTGTCGGGTGGTGAGCGCGTCGCCGACGAACACGGCGTCGGCGATCGGCACGTGCACGGCGATGCTGCCGGGCGAGTGGCCGGGCATCCCGATGACGCGCGGAGTGCCGGGCAGGTCGAGCACCTGACCGTCCTGCACGGCGACCACCTCGCTGAGGTAGGTGGTGCGCAACCCACCCTTGCGGCTCGCGTACCAGAGGAAGCCGGCCATCGCGCCCACCTTGAACGTCCCGAAGGGCGCCTTGGACTTGATCTCGCCGCGGGCGCGGGCGGCGTCCGCGCTGTGCACGTAGACCGGTACGCCGTGATCGCGCCGGAGCCGCTCGGCGAAGCCGATGTGGTCGGTGTCGCCGTGGGTGAGGATCAGGCCCCGGACGTCGGCGAGCGAACGACCCATGGCGGACAGCTCCGCGACCAGGTCGGACCAGTGACCGGCGAGGCCGGCGTCCACGACGGTCACGCCCTCCTCGGTTTCGATCAGGTAGGCGGCGACGATGTCGTTGCCGATGCGGTGCAGGTGTGGGCCGAGCTTCATGCTGCCTCCCGAAGTGACGTCACGTTCTGATAGCTACGATACATAGCCATGATGCCTAAGGTCCATAGCTATCATGGTGACGGTCGTCGCCCACCCGGAAGGAACACCGCATGCCCACCCCCGACCGAACGTCCCTCGCCGACATCGTCACGACTGCCCGCCACATTCTGGAGTCGCAGGGGCTCCCGGGGCTGACCATGCAGGCGGTCGCCGAGCGGGTCGGCGTACGCGCCCCCTCGCTGTACAAACGGGTCCGCAACCGCGACGCCCTGATCCGGCTCGTCGCCGAGGCCGCCGTCCACGACCTGGGCGAGCGGCTCAGCGCCGTCGCCGGCAGCGGCGATCCAGGCAGGGACCTCGGAGAGCTGGCCCGCGCCTTCCGCGCGTTCGCCCACGCCCACCCGGCCGGCTACCACCTGATCTTCGCCAGCGGCCCCGAGGAGACCCGCCCCAGCCTCGACACCCTCACCCTGGCCAGTGCCCCCGCCCTGCGCGTCGCCGCCAACCTCGCCGGACCTGAGGATGCCCTGGCGGCAGCCCGCACGTTCACCGCCTGGGCCAACGGCTTCATCAGCATGGAACTCGCAGGCGCCTTCAACCTCGGCGGCGACCTCGACGAAGCCTTCGAGTTCGGCATCAGCCGGCTGACCGCCGCCCTGACAGCCGTCAAACCGCCCCGGGACGGGTGACCACTGCCAACCCCAGCCGGAGCGCGGTGGCAGCGGCCGCCGGCCGGCACTGGCCCCGTTCCCTGGCTGCGCCCTCGAGGCACGAAAGGCGCACTGCCAAGAACCCCGAAGCGGGCAACTTCGGACCCCCAGATTCGCTGGGAGATGTCAGAGGTGTCGATTAGAATGTATGTACTAATCGAGTTCCTGACCTGGGAGGACGCCCGTGACCGCGCCCGCCTCCACGCCCCTCACCCCCTACGCCACACTGCTCGGTTTCACCCGCTACGTCGACCGCACCGGCCCCACCAAGGCGACCTTCGTGGGCGGGCTGCGCAAGCAGCGAGCCAGCCGGTCCGGCTTCAACCCGCACGGCCAGTTCGTCAAGGCGCTCAAGGCCGACATCGCCTTCCACACCGGCGGCTCGCACCTGACCGGGGTGGTCGACGTGGTCAAGCCACGCTGGCGCCCGCTCTACCAGGCGCTCGTTCCCGGCGCCATGGCCTGGCTGCACTCCCTCGGCGAGCCAGCCGCCGTCGATCTCGCCCAGACCCGCGACGCCCTGGCCATGCTGGGCGACCTACCCGTCAAGATCAATCCCCACTTCGGCGTACGACACGCCGACGGCCGCGTCGAAGCGGTCCGCCTGCACTTCGACGAGACCCCACCGAGCGAGGAGTCGGTGCTCGCCACCCTGCACCTGATGGCCCGACACATGGACGCGGTGCTCCCGCACGCCGAGCCGGTCCTGGTCGACGTCCGCCGCGGCGAGGCCCACCGCATGCCCACCGCCGCCAAGCCCGAGCAGATCGAGCAGTGGCTGGCCGGCGAAGCCGCCGCCTTCCGCGCCATCTGGTCCACCGCCGCCTAACACCCACTCACCCACCTAACCGTTCCCCAACCCGCCGCCCCGCCGAATCCCGGGCCCCCTCTCAAGATCACGCTCGATCCAGGATGTAGTGGCCTCGCTTTCTCGGGAGGCCACTACATCCGTGTTCGAGCGCGATCATGGGGACGACGGGTCTGCACCGGCGCCGAAGCGCGGTCGGGGGTTATCCACAGGGGCGGCATGGCACGAGGGTGATCCGTCAGCCTGGAGCCCATGCCGAAAGCTCCTCGACGTCCGCCGCAGTTGCGCGGTCGGATCTTCCGTGGCTCGATCGCCGTCTCGCGCGGTCTGCTGACCCGAAACGACCTGCGCAGCTCCGCGTGGCGGCCGCTCTTCCGAGACGTCTACGCCGATGCCCAGGTCAAAGTCACACACAGACTCAGGTGCGCCGCCGTCAGGCGCTGGTTGATCCCGCCCGGCGCGGCCCTCGCCGGACGCGCTTCGGCGGCGTTGTACGGCTGCACGGCACCGGGACCGAACGAGCCGCTCGACGTGCTTGTGCCAAAAGACGCCCGGATCGGGCCGATCGCCGGCCTTCGGATCCACCACGGGGAGATCGATCCCGGCGACACGGTGGACAGGGCAGGGCTCAGGGTGACCAGCCCGGCGCGGACCTGCTGGGATCTCGCCCGTTGGCTCGACGTGGTCGAGGCGGTGGTTGTCATCGACACGATCCTGGCCAGTCGGCTCACACACGTATCGGCCTTGCGCGAGTACGCGCTGAGCCGGGCCGGTCGGCGGGGCTGGCGGTCCCTGCTGCGTGCGGTCGACCTGGCCGATGCTGGCGCGGAGTCACCTCAGGAGTCCCGCACCCGGGTGCGGTTGGTCCTCGCCGGCCTACCCAGGCCCCAGACGCAGTGGGTCGTGGCCGACCAGGGCCGGTTTGTGGCCCGGCTTGACCTGGCCTGGCCAGAGTTCAAGGTCGCGGTGGAGTACGACGGGCTCTGGCACGACGATCCCGAGCAGTTCCACCGGGACCGCCGACGGCTCAACCGACTGCTCGGCGGCGAGTGGATCGTCCTGCACGTGACTGCCAAGCGCCTCCGGGAGGACTTCGAAGGATTCCTCGCCGAGGTCAGGGCCGCCCTTCGAAGGCGGTCCCACTCGCCCGCGGGACGATGATCGCGCTCGAACATGGAAGTAGTGGCCTCCCTCGTCGAGCGAGACCACTACTTCCTGGATCGAGCGCGATCATGGCCCGGCGCGCACGGCAGCGCGCGCGACCCGGGCAGCGCGCGGGACCCGGGCAGCGCGCGGGACCCGGGCAGCGCGCGTTGGGGGTGTCAGGCGGCGGGGAGGTACTTGGTCAGGTCGTCGAGGATCTTGTTGGCGGCGCCGACTCCGATGCCGGTCATCCAGACCTCGTCGGAGACGGGATATGCCTTGCCGGCCCTGACGGCGCCGAGGCCCTTCCAGAGGGTCCCGCCGGCCACCTTGGTCTGCTCGGCGGCGGCCTTGTCGCCGTACGCGGTCACGAAGATGACGTCACCGTCGACCTCGTTGATCCGCTCGGGGCTGACCATGTCGAAGCGCTTGTCCTCCTTGGCGGCGAGCAACTGGCGATCGGGGCGGCCCAGACCGGTGTCGCCGATGACGATGCCGGAGAACGAGTCGGGGCCGTACACCCGGATGTTGCCGGGCAGGAACCGCACGATCGACACCTTGCGCGCGGCGGCGTCGCCCAGGGTGGCGCCGAAGTCCTTGGCCCGCTTCTCGTACGCGCCGAGCAGATCCTTGGCCTGCTGCTCGCGGCCGAGCGCCTTGCCGTCGAGGAGGAGGTTCTCCTTCCAGGTGATGCCCACCTTGTCGGTGAACACGGTCGGCGCGATGGCGGCCAGCTCGTCGTAGAACTTCTCCTGGCGGAACTTGCTGCCGAGGATGAGGTCCGGCTTCAGCGCGTTGATCGCCTCCAGGTCGGGCTCGGTGAGCACCCCGACCTCCTTGATGCCGGCGAGCTTGTCCGCGCCGAAGTAGGTCGGCCAGCTCTTGGCCTCACCGGCGGTGGCGGCGCCGACGGGCGTGATGCCCAGCGAGAGCGCCGTGTCGATCTTGTCGGTGTCCAGCACGACGACGCGCTTGGGCTCGGCCGGGACCTTGGTGGTGCCCATGGCGTGGGTGATCTCCCGGGTCTCCCCGGTGGTGGAGCCGGCGACCGGGTCGCTCTCACCGCAGGCGGTGAGTCCGACGCCGAGGGCGGCGGCCGCGGCGAGAGCGGCGACGAGACGACGCATCAGAGTCCTTTCGAGGGGTACGAATCGGCGAGCGGGTTGGCCGCGTCGCCGGTGGTAGGAAGAACGTCCAACCAAGGGGCGAGAGTCCACGCTCCAGACCGCGTCGATCTAGGGCAGATCGCTGTCAGTTGATCTCGACGCACAACAATTCGCCCTAGATCGACGCGGCGGGCGCGGCGGGAGCGGCGGGCGCGGCGGACGCGGCGGGCGCGGCGGACGCGGGCGCGGCGGGGGACGCGGTGGCTAGGGCGGAGTTGCCTCCGGTGTACGCGGGCACCACCAGCGGCACCCCGGTCACCGGGCAGGGCACGACCACGCAGGCCAGCCCGAAGACGTCGCGGACCAGGTCGGCGGTGAGGATCTCCCGGGGCGGTCCGGCGGCCACCACGGCACCGTCGCGCATCGCGACCAGGTGGTCGGCGTAGCGGGCGGCCTGGTTCAGGTCGTGCAGCACGGCGACCACGGTGCGGCCCCGCTCGGTTCGCAGCCGGTGCAGGAGGTCCAGCACCTCCACCTGGTGGGCCAGGTCGAGGAAGGTGGTCGGCTCGTCCAACAGCAGGGCGTCGGTGTCCTGGGCGAGCGTCATGGCGATCCACACCCGCTGCCGCTGGCCGCCGGAGAGGCTGTCCACCGGCCGGTCGGCCAGGTCGGTCACGTCGGCCAGGGCCATCGCCTCATCCACCGCCGCGCCGTCCTCCGACGACCACTGCCGCCACCAGCGCTGGTAGGGCTGCCGGCCGCGCCCGACCAGGTCCGTCACGGTGACGCCCTCGGGGACCAACGGGCTCTGCGGCAGGACACCGAGGCGGCGGGCCACCTCCCGGGTCGGCAGGTCACGGATGGCGCTGCCGTCCAGCAGCACCGTGCCCCGGCGCGGGGTGAGCAGCCGGGCCATCGTGCGCAGCAGGGTGGATTTGCCGCACGCGTTCGGCCCGACGATCACGGTGAACGCGTCGGTCGGCAGGTCCAGGTCGAGCCCGTCGAGCACGGTCCGCTCGTCGTAGCCGACGACCAGGTCGCGGGTGGAGAGCATCACTCGACTCCTTGAGGCGTCACGACGACCGCCGCCGTCCGCGCAGCAACAGGAAGATCAGGTACGGGCCGCCGATCGCGGCGGTCAGCACACCGGCGGGTAGTTGGGTGGGTGCGAACAGCCGCCGGCCGGCCAGGTCGGCCAGCACCAGCAGGAGCGCGCCGAGCAGCGCCGCGCAGACCAGTGGTGGCCGTTCGGCTCGTACCAGTCGGCGGGCCACCTGCGGGGCGACCAGCGCCACGAAGTCGACGGCGCCGACCTGGGCGGTGACCATCGCGGCGACGACCACACCGGTGCCGGCCAGGCCGATCCGGCGGGCCACCGGGCGCAGCCCGACGCCCCGGGCGGTGTCGTCGTCCAGGGCGGTGCTGTTCAGCGCCCAGCCGGCCCAGGCGAGCACCGGCAGCAGCACCAGCAGCGTGCCGGCGATCCAGGCGGCCTCGGTCCAGCCCTTGCCCGCCAGGGTGCCGATCAGCCAGATCTGCGCGCGCAGCCCGTCGATCGGGTCGGCGGTGAGCATGACCACCTCGGTGAGCGCCCGGAACGCGAAGGCGACCGCCACGCCGGCGAGCACGAACCGCTGCGCGGCCAGCCCGTGTCGGGCACCGAGGGCGAACAGCAGCACTGCGGCGAGCAGCCCGCCGACCAGCGCGGTGGGCGCTACCAGCACCGCGGACATACCGGTGGTCAGTGCCACGGTGGCGGCGAGGCCGGCGCCCTGGGTGATGCCGATGACGTCCGGACTGGCGAGCGGGTTGCGGGCCACGCTCTGGATCAGGGTGCCGGCCACACCGAAGGCCGCGCCGGCCACCGCGGCCAGCACGATCCGTGGCAGCCGAAGTTCAAAGACAACCAGGTCGTACGGGGTGCCGGCACCGGAGAGGGCGCGCACCACGTCGGCCGGGGCGACGTACGGGGTGCCCAGCGAGAGACTGAGCACGACAGCCAGAAGGAGGAGCACTGTCAGCACGGCGGCTACCAGCAACGCGCGGCGGCGGATCAGCAGGCTGACCGGGCCGATGCGCAGCAGCGACCGCCCGGGCAGCCGCGCGCTGGCGATGCCGGACGTCGTGACGCCTCCGATGGCCGAAGGACGGGACGGGCGGTGGGTGGTCGTCACGCGGTCACCACCCGGGCGCGGCGGACCAGCACGGCCAGCAGTGGCGCACCGATCAGCGCGGTGACGATCCCGGCCGGTATCTCGCCGGGCGGGGCGACGAGCCGGCCCACGATGTCGGCGCCGAGCAGCAGCGCCGGCCCGAGCAGGGCGGAGACGGCGAGGGTCCAGCGGTGGTCCGCGCCGACGAGGGCGCGGGCGAGGTGCGGCACGGCCAACCCGACGAAGGCGACCGGCCCGGCCGCCGCCACGGCGGCCCCGGTCAGCAGCACCGCGGCGAGGCCACCGCCGAGGCGGACCCGGCCGATCCGATGGCCGAGGCCGCGGGCCACGTCGTCGCCGAGGGCCAGCGCGTCCAGACCGCGGGCCACCAGGGCGGCCAGCACCAGCCCGGTGAGGACGAAGGGCAGCACCTGCGCGGTGACCGACAGGTCCCGGCCGGCCAGCCCGCCGACCACCCAGAACCGGTACTCCTCAAAGGTGCGGGCGTTGATGCTGAGCAGCGCGTACACCCCGGAGGCCAGACTGGCGTCGAGCGCCGCTCCGACCAGCGCGAGGGTGACCGGGCTGGCCCCCTCGCGGGCCCGGGTGGCGATGGCGAAGACCAGCAACCCGGCGATCAGTGCCCCGGCGATGCCGAACCAGACGTACCCGGCGAGCGTGCCGATGCCGAAGACGGAGATGGCGAGCACCACACCGAACGACGCGCCCGCGCTGATGCCGAGGATGCGGGGCTCGGCGAGGGGGTTGCGGGTGAGCGCCTGGAACAACACCCCGGCCACGGCGAGCGCGAGCCCGACGGCGAGGCCGAGCGCCGTACGCGGCATCCGCAACTCACGGACGATGGTGCTGGCGTCGCTGCCGTCCGGCGCGACAAGTGCGTGCCAGACCTGGTCGACCCCGAGTTGCCGGCTGCCGAGCGCGAAGCTGGCCAGCACGGCGAGCAACAGCACCAGCGCGGACCCGACGGTGACGGTCACCCGACGCCCGGTGCGGGTGCTGGCCCGACTCCGGGTCGGCCGGCTGGCGAGGGTGGTCACGAATCTCCTGCACGATCGGGCTTAGGTTCGCCTTACCTTAGCCGACCTGCGGAAAGTGGCCTAACAGGCGTCGGTCGATGCCGATCAGGGTTCCTCCGGCACGTTCAGCGGACCACCGTCCCCGGCCGCCGCACCACCGCGTGGCAGCACGTTCAGCGGCCGCATCATCTCGTTGTCCTCGTGCTCCAACAGGTGACAGTGCCAGGCGTAGCGACCCGGCAGGTCGAAGCGCGCCTTGATCCGGGTCACCTCCCACGGGTACGCGAGCACCGTGTCCATCCACCCCCGGTCCGACGGGCCAGGCTGCGACCTGCCCGAGTGCCCTCGACCGAGCAGCTCGAACTGGACCTGGTGCAGGTGGACCGGATGTACGTGCCGGGTGAAGTTGCGCACCTCCCACACCTCGGTGGCGCCGAGGTTGGGCTGCTCGGTCACCGGGTCGCTCCAGCGCAGCGGCAGACCCCGGCCACGCTCGTCGAGGGTGCCGAGCAGCATGACTGTCGACCCCGACCCGCCGGACATCCGCTCGTTGAGCGACAACCGTCGTACCCGCTGGGCCGGTCCGATCCGCGGGTGTGTCGGCAGCCGCAGCTGCTCCGGCGGCACGCTGGTGTCCACGCCGGTCGCGTCGGTGACCACGAAGCGCAACACCTGCCCGGTGGTCCGCGGGTCAGCCGGCGCGAAGTCCACCCCCGGCCGACCGCCGCCGTACATCCCATCGGGCCCCTCGTTGACGAGGTAAAGCTCGGTACCTGCTGGCACGTCGGTGAAGTCGACGATCGCGTCGACCCGCTGGGCGGGGCCGAGTGCCACGCGTTCGTGCGGCACCGGCTCAGGCAGGAAGCCGCCGTCGCTGCCGATCTGCCAGACCGGCAGCACCGGACGGGCCGGCCGCGCGGTGGCGTTGGCGACCACGCTGAGCAGCAGGAACCGGCTGTTGCAGCCGTTGAGCAGCCGGAACCGGTAACGCCGGCGCTGCACCGTCATCGTGGGCCAGGTGCGGCCGTTGACCACCATGGTGGAGCCGGTGAACCCGGGCACCCAGATCGGCGGCGCGTCGCCGCCGGTGGCGTGCCCGCCCGGGTAGGCAAGGTCACCGTCGGCGGTGAAGCTGCGGTCCTGGATCAGCAGCGGAATGTCGTGGTATTGGGCGTTCGGCGAATCATCACGGGTCGGCGCCGGGCCGGGCAGCACACCGTCTGGCAGGTCGTCCCCACCGCCGAGCAGGTAGAACCCGGCCGGTCCGGCGTAGACGTTCTCGCGGGTTAGCCCCAGCGAGTGGTCGTGATACCAGAGGGTGCAGGGCCGCTGGTCGTTGGCGTACTCGAAGGTGGCCGAACCCGCCGCCCAGCGCAGGCCGGAGCGCTCACCGAAGCGGGACCGAAACTCGTGGTACGCGCTGCCGGTCACCGCGAAGTCGGGCGGCAGGTCACGGGCCGCCGGCAGGTACCACGCCTCGGCGTGTCCATCGCTCTCCTGCGTGCTGTGCCCACCGTGCAGATGCACCACCTGGGGCACGGGCCCGCGGTACCCCCGAGGGTTGCCGTCCCAGCGGCCGTGCCGGTCGCGGTGCTCCACTCCGCCGGGTGGGTTGGCCCAGTGCAGGGTGGGGTCCACCGGCAGCAGGTGCGGCAGATAGCCGCCCCGTGCGTCGATGAGTTGGTTGACCCAGGTCACTCGCACGGGGCGGTTCACCCGCGCCACGATGCTGGGTGCCGGGTAGCCGAAGCTGCCGGGGTGGGCGGTGGAGCCGTACCCCCACACAGTGGTGCGCGGCCACGACGCCGGCAGGATCTGCTGGCGGAACTGTCGTACCGCGATCACGTACGTGTCCCGCTCCGGACCGGTCGCCACCGGTGGCATGGCTGGTGGGATCCGCAGTGGCGCGACGTACTTCGGAATGTCACCGGCGTCCAGCGGTGCCGCCGCGGCGAGCGCCCGACCCGACGCCGTCCAACCCACCGGGGCCAGAACCGCGGCGCCACCAGCGGCACCGGCGGCGAGCAGCCGTCGTCTGCTGACCATGGCGCACCTCCCCATCGCTCTCCGACCGTCAATAAGAGAATGGGATTCGCGGACGGGAACAAGGGGGACAGAAGGCGGATCACACCCATAAGAGGGACATAGCGATTGGGGCGCACCATAGGGTGTGGACATGCGATTCGACCAGCACACGGTCGCCCTCCTGGTCCGACCGTCGGATCCGCCGGAGCTGCCGCAGGACGCGATCGACCGCTTGCAGGACGCGCACCTGGCACACCAGGCGGGGCTCATCGAGCAGGGACTGGTGCTCGCGACCGGGCCGTTCCTGCACGCCGACGACGACCGGCTGCGGGGGTTCGTCGTCCTGTCCATCGCCCCGGACGAGGTCCGCGCGCTCTACGCCAACGATCCGGCCGTGCGGGCCGGCCGCCTGTCCGTGTCCGTGATGAGCTGGCTGGTTGCGGAGGGCAACGTGCGGTTCGAGGGCGTACCGATCCCCCGATCGATGCTGGAGGCGGCGGCCGGCGACTGACCGGGCGCCCACCGGGGCGGGCCGTGCGGGCCGATCCGGTCAGCCGGCCGCGGGGCTCGGGGGCAGTTCGCCGATCGGGACCACCCGCAGGGCGTCCATGTCGCCGACGATCACCCGCAGTGACGGGAAGTAGTCGCGCAGCACCTGCCCGCACCCGTCACACGGCGGGATGACCTCGCGTCCCCGGTCGGCGACCGTGACGATCGTCTCAAGCGCCGTCACGCCCTGCGTCGCGGCCGTGCCGATCACGACCAGTTCCGCGCAGGACCCCCCGGAGACGTGCTGGACGTTCACGCCCGTGAAGACCCGTCCGTCGGCGGTCCGAGCGGCCGACGCGACGGTGTGGTGCTGGCTGCGGCACCGCAGTTTGGAAACCGCCGTGGCGGCCTGCACCAACGCCCGGTCGGTGTCCCGCAGCTCCATCCCGGCCCCCAGCGCTCGACGTCGACCGCAACTCTAGGTCCCGCGCGTGACCGTCGAAGGACCGGCCGCGCGGTAACCCGGGGGCGGTCCGCCGCCGGGCTGCCTATCCTTGGGCACGACATGCAGAATCCAACCGCCTCCGTCGCGACCGATTCGGTTCGCGAGCTGCACCGCCGCCTCTCCCCTCTGATGTTCCGCGACCAGCGCCGGCTCCAGCGGCGGCTGGACGGTGCCCGCAAGCTGCGCGACCCGCAGCGCCGGGAGGCGGCGCTGGCCGAGATCACCGCCGACCTGGTCCGGGCCGAGCAGCGGATCGCGGTCCGGCAGGCAGCCGTACCCGTGATCACGTACCCGGCGGGGTTGCCCGTCAGCGAGCGCAAGGACGACATCGCCGCCGCCATCCGCGATCACCAGGTGGTGATCGTGGCCGGCGAGACCGGCTCCGGCAAGACCACCCAGATCCCCAAGATCTGCCTGGAGCTGGGGCGCGGGGTGCACGGGCTGATCGGGCACACGCAGCCCCGGCGGTTGGCCGCCCGCACGGTGGCCGACCGGATCGCCGACGAGCTGGGCACCGAGTTGGGTGACGTGGTCGGCTACAAGGTGCGCTTCACCGATCAGGTCAGCGAGCGCAGCCTCGTGAAGCTGATGACCGACGGCATCCTGCTGGCCGAGTTGCAGACCGACCGGATGCTGCGCCAGTACGACACGTTGATCATCGATGAGGCGCACGAGCGCAGCCTCAACATCGACTTCATCCTCGGGTACCTGCGGGAGCTGCTGCCCCAACGACCCGACCTCAAGGTGATCATCACCTCGGCGACCATCGAGACCGACCGGTTCGCCCGGCACTTCGCCGGGCCACCCACCGCCGACGAGCCGGAGGGCGTACCGGCGCCGGTGGTCGAGGTCTCCGGTCGCACCTACCCGGTGGAGGTGCGCTACCGGCCACTCGTCGAGCTTGCCGAGGGCGAGGAGGACGGCGACGGCGACGAGGAGACCGTCCGCGACCAGATCCAGGCGATCGGCGACGCCGTCGAGGAACTGGCCGCCGAGGGCCCCGGCGACATCCTGGTCTTCCTCAGCGGTGAGCGCGAGATCCGGGACACCGCCGACGCGCTGGGCAAGCTGGTCCAGAAGAAACGGTCGCTGCTCGGCACCGAGATCCTGCCGCTGTACGCGCGACTCTCCAGCGCCGAGCAGCACCGGGTCTTCGCCGCGCACACCTCGCGCCGGGTGGTGCTGGCCACCAACGTCGCGGAGACCTCGCTGACCGTGCCCGGCATCAAGTACGTGGTGGACCCGGGCACCGCCCGGATCTCCCGCTACTCCAGTCGGCTCAAGGTGCAGCGACTGCCGATCGAACCGATCTCGCAGGCGTCGGCCAACCAGCGCAAGGGGCGCTGCGGCCGCACCTCGGACGGCATCTGCATCCGCCTCTACGACGAGCAGGACTTCGGATCCCGCCCCGAGTTCACCGACCCGGAGGTCCTCCGTACCAACCTGGCATCGGTCATCCTCCAGATGACCGCGATCGGGCTCGGCGACCTCGCCGCGTTCCCCTTCATCGACCCGCCGGACCAACGCAACATCACCGACGGCGTCAACCTGTTGCACGAGTTGGGCGCGCTGGACCCGACCGAGGCCGACCCGGCCAAGCGGCTCACCGCGCTGGGCCGGCGGCTGGCCCAGCTACCGGTCGACCCGCGACTGGCCCGGATGGTGGTCGAGGGCGAGCGCAACGGCTGCGCCACCGAGGTGCTGGTGATCGCCGCCGCGCTCTCCATCCAGGACCCCCGGGAGCGGCCGGCGGAGAAGCAGGCCCAGGCCGACCAGGCGCACGCCCGGTTCGCCGACAAGGAGTCGGACTTCGTCGCCTTCCTCAACCTCTGGCGCTACCTGCGTGAGCAGCAGCGGGAGCTGTCCTCCAGCGCGTTCCGCCGGATGTGCAAGGCGGAGTACCTGAACTACCTGCGGGTCCGCGAGTGGCAGGACATCGTCGGCCAACTGCGCCAGGTGCTGCGTACCCCGCAGGAGAGTGACCGGCGCGGCGGGCGGGCGGCGCGGGACACCTCCGACGACGCGGACGCCGGCCGGGGTGCGAGCCGCCGTGGCGGCGCCGACCTGCCGGAGGAGATCGACACCCCGAAGGTGCACCAGTCGCTGCTGCCCGGCCTGCTGTCGCACATCGGCCTGAAGGACGCCCAGAAACACGAGTACCTGGGTGCGCGGGGCGCGAAGTTCGCGCTCTTCCCCGGCTCGGCGTTGTTCAAGAAGCCTCCGCGCTGGGTGATGGCCGCCGAGTTGGTGGAGACCTCCCGGCTCTGGGGCCGCATCGCCGGCCGGGTCGAGCCGGAGTGGGTCGAACCGCTCGCACAACACCTGGTCAAGCGCAGCTACAGCGAGCCGCACTGGGAGAAGAAGCAGGCCGCGGTGATGGCCTACGAGAAGGTCACCCTGTACGGCGTCCCGCTGGTCACCTCCCGCAAGGTCAACTTCGGGCGGATCGACCCGACGCTGAGCCGGGAGTTGTTCATCCGGCACGCCCTCGTGGAGGGCGACTGGCAGACCCACCACCAGTTCTGGGCGGACAACAAGCGGCTGCTCGCCGAAATCGAGGAGCTGGAGAGCCGGGCCCGACGCCGGGACATCCTGGTCGACGACGAGACCATCTTCGGCTTCTACGACCAGCGGATCCCGGCCGACGTGTCCTCCGGCCGGCACTTCGACAGCTGGTGGAAGACGACCCGCCGGGAACGGCCCGACCTGCTCACCTTCACCCGTGACGTGCTGGTCAACGATGGCCGGCCGGGGGTCGACGAGGACGACTACCCCGACGAGTGGCAGACCCAGGGGGTGACTCTGCCACTGACCTATCGGTTCGAGCCGGGTACGCCGACCGACGGCGTCACCGTGGACATCCCGCTGCCGCTGCTCAACCAGGTGCCGGCGGAGAGCTTCGACTGGCAGGTGCCGGGGCTGCGCGAGGAGACGGTGATCGCGCTGATCCGCTCGCTGCCCAAGGCGATACGCCGCAACTTCGTCCCGGTGCCGGACTACGCCCGGGCCGCCCTCGCGGCGATCACCCCCGGTGAGGAGCCGCTGCTGGACGCGCTCACCCGGCAGCTGCGCCGGATGACCGGGGTCACCGTGCCCCGTGACGCCTGGGAACCGGGCAAGCTCCCGGCACACCTGCGGGTCACCTTCCGGGTGCTCGACGACGAGGACAAGCCGGTCGCCGAGGGCAAGGACCTGCCCGCCCTGCAACGTCAGCTCCGCCAGGAGGTACGCCAGGTGGTGGCGGCCGCCGCACCGGAGGTGGCCCGCACCGGGCTGCGCGAGTGGAGCATCGGCGATCTTCCTCGCACCATCGAGCAGGTCCGCGCCGGTTACGCGGTGACCGCGTACCCGGCCCTGGTCGACGAGGGTGCCACGGTCGGGGTGCGGGTGTTCGACTCCCCCGCCGAGGCCGAGGCCGCGCACTGGGCCGGCACCCGCCGGCTGTTGCGGCTCACCGTGCCGTCCCCGGCGCGGTTCCTCCAGGGCCGGCTGAACAACGAGGCGAAGCTGGCGCTGAGCCGCAACCCGCACGGCGGCGTGCAGGAGCTGATCGAGGACGCGGCGGGTGCGGCCATCGACCGGCTGATCGGCGACGCCGGCGGGCCCGCCTGGGACGCCGACGGTTTCGCGGCGCTGCGCGAGAAGGTCCGCGCCGACCTGGTCGACACCGTGGTCGAGGTGATGGACCGGGTCCGCAAGGTCCTCGCCGCCGCGTACGCCGTGGAGCAGCGGCTCGGCGCCACCCGCAACCTCGCCGTCGTGGCCGCGCTGGCCGACATCCGCAGCCAGCTCGCCGGGCTGGTGCACGCCGGGTTCATCACCGAGGCCGGGTACGCCCGGCTGCCCGACCTGCTGCGCTACCTGACCGCCATCGAGCGCCGGCTGGACCGCCTCGGCGGCAACCCGCAGCGGGACCGCCAGCAGCAGGACCGGGTCGCGGCAGTGCAGAAGGAGTACGCCGACCTGCTCGCCGCGCTGTCACCCGCGCGCCGCAACTCCGCGCCGGTCCGCCAGATCCGCTGGATGATCGAGGAGCTACGGGTGAACGTCTTCGCCCAGGCCCTGGGCACCCCCTACCCCGTGTCCGAGCAGCGCATCTACCGCGCGATGGACGACGCCGAGGGCCGCTAACCCCTCCCCTCCCCGCGCCCCCTCCCCGCGCCCTCTCCCCGCGCCGATCTAGGGCAGATCGCTGCTTACTGATCTCCAGGAGCAGCGATATGCCCTAGATCGGCGCGCCAGGGCGGGGCGGGGGGCGGGGCGGGGACGGGTTCGACGCCGGGGGGGAGGTCGGCGGCGGCGCGGACGTAGTCGAGCAGGATCCGCCGTAGCTCCCGACCGGCGTGGGTCGGCACGATGTCGCGCCGGCGGGCCACCGCGATGGTCCGCCGCACCCCGGGCGGGGCCAGCGGGGTGATTCGCACCCCCGGCCGCCGGGCCAGCACGATGCCCGGCACCAGCGCGATGCCGAGCCCCGCCTCGACGAAGCTGAGCACCGCGTCCATTTCGCCGCCGTCCACCGCGAAGGTCGGCTCGAAGCCCGCCTCCCGACACGCCTGGATGGTGGCGTCGCGCAGGTCGTATCCCTCCCGGAACATCACCATCGGCTGGTCGCGGAGGTCGGTGATGCGCACCTCCCCGGTGATCGACGCGGTCGGCACCTCGCCCACCGAGGCCACCACCAGGCTCTCCCGCAGGATCGGATCGACGCGCAGCCCGGGGTCGGCGCCCTGGGCCGGCATGATGATCAGCGCCAGGTCGAGGTCGCCGCGGAGCAGGTCGCGCACCAGATCCTGGGACCCGCCCTCCTCGACCTTGAGGTCGACGGTGGGGTGCGCGTCGCGGAACCGGCGCAGCACCGGCGGGGCGAGCGAGGTGGCCAGGCTCGGGGTGGCGCCGAGCCGGACCCGACCGCGGCGCAGCCCGACCAACTCCTGCACCTCCCGGGTGGCGGTCTCCACGTCGGCGAGGATCCGGGTGGCCAACGGCAGCAGCACCTCACCCGCCGCGGTGAGGGCGATGTTGCCCCGTACCCGCTCGAAGAGCGGTGCACCGAGGTCGGTCTCCAGGGCGTGAATTTGCTTACTGAGAGAAGGCTGAGTTATGCCGACGAGGTCGGCCGCCTGGGTGAAATGTCGTACTTCGGCCACCGCAACGAAGTACCGGAGCTGATGGAGCTGCATCTACATAGCCTACGGCTATCAACACTACGAGTTTGATGCATTGGACGACTGATCGAAGTGCTCCTAGCGTCGGTTGCGTGGTAATGACGAAAACTCGGTCGCCCATCCGCTCGAACGTCGGCCTCAAGGCCGTCATGGCGGTGACGGGCATCCTGCTGGCGCTGTTCCTGATCGCGCACATGCTCGGGAACCTGAAGGTGTTCACGGGCGAAACCTCGTTCGACCACTACGCGCACTGGCTGCGCGACATCGGCAAGCCGCTGCTGCCCGGCGTGTGGTTCCTGTGGATCCTGCGCACCGTGCTGGTGGTGGCGGTCGTCGCCCACATCGTGGCCGCGACCGTACTGGCTCGGCGTGCCCGCGCGGCCCGACCGGTCAAGTACGCCCACCGCAAGAAGGTCAACGGCAGCTACGCGGCCCGCACGATGCGCTGGGGTGGAGTGATCATCCTGCTCTTCGTGATCTACCACCTCCTGGACCTGACCACCGGCACGCTGAACCCGGTCGGCGACGCCAGCAAGCCGTACGGCAACGTCGTCGCCGACTTCGCGCCCGAGCGCTGGTACGTCACGCTCTTCTACACGCTCGCCATCCTCGCGGTGGGCTTCCACCTGCGCCACGGCGCGTTCAGCGCGTTCCGCAGCCTCGGCCAGCAGACGCCGCGCGGCGAGCGCAGGGCACGCACCGCGGCGCTGATCTTCGCCGTGCTGCTCTGCGCCGGGTACCTGGTGGTCCCGTTCGCCGTACTCACCGGATTGGTGTCCTGACATGGAACTCTTCACCGAGGGCGACCCGATCGCCGACACCAAGGCTCCCGACGGCCCGGTCGAGAAGCGCTGGGAGACCCGCCGTTTCGAGGCCAAGCTGGTCAACCCCGCCAACCGCCGCAAGATGACAGTGATCGTGGTCGGCACCGGCCTGGCCGGCGGTTCGGCCGCGGCGACCCTGGCCGAGCAGGGCTACCACGTCAGGTCCTACTGCTACCAGGACAGCCCGCGCCGGGCGCACTCCATCGCGGCACAGGGCGGCATCAACGCGGCGAAGAACTACCGCAACGACGGCGACTCCGTACACCGGCTGTTCTACGACACCGTCAAGGGCGGCGACTTCCGCTCCCGGGAGTCGAACGTGCACCGTCTTGCCGAGGTCTCGGTCAACATCATCGACCAGTGTGTCGCCCAGGGTGTGCCGTTCGCCCGCGAGTACGGCGGCCTGCTGGACACCCGCTCCTTCGGCGGCGCCCAGGTGCAGCGCACCTTCTACGCCCGGGGCCAGACGGGTCAGCAGCTGCTGCTCGGCGCGTACCAGGCGCTGGAGCGGCAGATCGGCCTGGGCAACGTGGAGATGAACACCCGGCACGAGATGCTGGAGCTGGTCCTCGTGGACGGCAAGGCCCGGGGCATCGTCGTGCGGGACATGGTCACCGGCGAGATCAGCACCGAGATGGCCGACGCCGTGGTGCTCGCCTCCGGCGGCTACGGCAACGTCTTCTACCTCTCCACCAACGCCAAGGGCTGCAACGTCACCGCGACCTGGCGGGCGCACCGCAAGGGCGCGTACTTCGCCAACCCGTGCTACACGCAGATCCACCCGACCTGCATCCCGGTCTCCGGCGACCACCAGTCCAAGCTGACCCTGATGAGTGAGTCGCTGCGCAACGACGGCCGGGTCTGGGTGCCGAAGACCAAGGGCGACGACCGCAGCCCCCGGGACATTGGAGAGGACGAGCGGGACTACTACCTGGAGCGGATCTACCCCTCCTTCGGCAACCTGGTCCCCCGGGACATCGCCTCCCGTGCCGCGAAGAACGTCTGCGACGAGGGTAGGGGTGTCGGGCCGACGAAGCTCGGTGTCTACCTCGACTTCGCCGACGCGATCGGCCGGCTGGGTCGCAAGGCCATCGAGGCCAAGTACGGCAACCTCTTCGAGATGTACGAGCGGATCACCGGCGAGGACCCGTACGAGGTACCGATGCGGATCTACCCCGCCGTGCACTACACGATGGGCGGCCTGTGGGTCGACTACGACCTCCAGTCGAACATCCCCGGCCTGTTCGTGATCGGGGAGGCGAACTTCTCCGACCACGGCGCGAACCGGCTGGGCGCCTCGGCGCTCATGCAGGGCCTCGCCGACGGCTACTTCGTGCTGCCCACCACCATCGCCAACTACCTGGCCTCGGGCCCGTTGGAGAAGGTCGACGCCAGCCACCCGGCGGCGGTCGAGGCGCGTACCGACGTCGAGGACCGCGTCCAGCGGCTGCTCGCGATCAACGGCGACCGGACCGTGGACTCGTTCCACCGGGAGCTGGGCCAGATCATGTGGGAGCACTGCGGCATGGAGCGCAGCGAGGCCGGGCTGCGCAAGGCGATCGACGAGATCCGCGCCCTGCGCGAGGCGTTCTGGCAGCGGGTCAAGGTGTCCGGCACCGGCGAGGAACTCAACCAGTCGCTGGAGAAGGCCGGCCGGGTTGCCGACTTCTTCGAGCTGGCCGAGCTGATGTGCATCGACGCCCTGCACCGCGAGGAGTCCTGCGGCGGCCACTTCCGGGCCGAGCACCAGACCCCCGACGGTGAGGCGCAGCGCGACGACGACCGGTTCGCGTACGTGGCGGCCTGGGAGTTCGCCGCCGACGGCGAGCCCTCGGTGCTGCACAAGGAAGACCTGAAGTTCGAGTACGTCCACCCCACGCAGCGGAGCTACAAGTGAACCTGACCCTGCGCATCTGGCGCCAGAAGGGCACTGAGGACAAGGGTCGGATGGTGACCTACCCGGTCGACGACGTCTCTCCGGACATGTCGTTCCTCGAGATGCTCGACGTGCTCAACGAACGGCTGATCCTCGCTGGCGAGGACCCGGTGGCGTTCGACCACGACTGCCGCGAGGGCATCTGCGGCATGTGCGGTCTGATGATCAACGGTGACGCGCACGGGCCGCAACGCGGCACCACGGCGTGTCAGCTGCACATGCGGCAGTTCAAGGACGGCGAGACGATCGACATCGAGCCGTGGCGGGCCAGTGCCTTCCCGGTCATCAAGGACCTGGTGGTCAACCGGAGCGCCTTCGACAAGATCATCGCTGCTGGTGGTTACGTCACCGCCCCGACCGGCAGCGCGCCCGAGGCACACTCCACCCCGGTGGCCAAGGCCAACGCGGACGCCGCCTTCGAGTCGGCGGCCTGCATCGGCTGCGGCGCGTGCGTGGCGGCCTGCCCCAACGGCTCCGGCATGCTCTTCACCGCCGCGAAGCTCACCCAGCTCTCGCTGCTGCCGCAGGGCCAGCCGGAGCGGTACACCCGGGTGATCGGCATGGTCGACGCGCACGACGAGGCCGGCTTCGGCGGCTGCACCAACGCGGGTGAGTGCACCCCGGCGTGCCCGAAGGGCATTCCGCTGAACACCATCGGCCGACTCAACCGCGACTACCTCACAGCCACCGCGAAGGGCGCCGGCAACACCCCCGGTTCCTGAGGCACGCCGAGACCGCCGTACCCCCGCGCTTCTTGGGGGTACGGCGGTCTCGACGTTTGTCTTCGGCTGGGGCGACCGTCCCCGGCTCCGGGCGGTCAGGCTTGATCCCTGCGCCGGGGACGATCGCCCCAGCCCTGACCTTGAGCGCGGCTCGTCCGCCGGTCGTGATCCACCCCGTTCCCGCCCGACGCCCCGGTCTCACAGGCCAGCCGTCCCGCCGACTCGCTCCTCGCCCAAGCGCTTGATCCACTCCATATCGCCGATGTGGCGGTGTCAGGTCGCTCGGATACCGCCATTTCGGCGAAAAGGAGTCGATCACGGCGCCCGGGGCCTGGGCAGTGTCACCAGCGGCTGGGACGAGCCTGCCCGTAGCCGGTTCAAGTGGCTGAGCCCGGGTAGCAGGCGGGGAGGCAGTGGTAGGAGAGGACACGGACATGAAGGCGTTGACCTGGCAGGGCAAGCGGGACGTACGGGTCGAGGAGGTGCCGGACCCCCGGATCGAGGAACCGACCGACGCGATCGTGAAGATCACGTCGACCGCGATCTGCGGCTCCGACCTGCACCTGTACGAGGTGCTCGGGCCGTACCTGAAGCCCGGTGACATCCTGGGCCACGAGCCCATGGGCATCGTCGAGGAGGTCGGGTCGGCGGTGACCGGGCTCAAGCCCGGCGACCGCGTGGTGGTGCCGTTCAACATCTCCTGCGGCAGCTGCTGGATGTGCCAGCGTCAGCTCTACGCGCAGTGCGAGACCACCCAGGTGACCAGCGAGGGCAAGGGCGCCTCGCTGTTCGGTTACACCTCGCTCTACGGCTCGGTGCCCGGCGGGCAGGCCGAGTACCTGCGTGTCCCACAGGCCCACTTCGGCCCGATAGTGATCCCGCAGACCGGAGCCGACGAGCGCTACCTCTACCTCTCCGACATCCTGCCCACCGCCTGGCAGGCGGTGAAGTACGCGGACACCCCGCCCGGTGGCACCCTGGCGGTGTTCGGGCTGGGCCCGGTCGGGCAGCTCTGCGCCCGGATCGGCCGCCACCTCGGCGCCGGGCGGGTGATCGGGCTGGACCTGGTGCCCGAGCGGCTGGAGCTGGCCCGTCGGCACGGCATCGAGGTGCTCGACGTCCGCGAACTGTCCGACGTGCCGGGCGCGCTGATCGACCTGGTGGACGGGCGCGGCCCGGACGCGGTGATCGACGCGGTCGGGATGGAGGCGCACGGGTCGCCGGTGGGCAAGCTGGCCCACGCCGCCGTCGGGCTGCTGCCGGACAAGCTGGCCCAGACGATGACCGACCGGGTCGGCATGGACCGGCTCGCTGCCCTGCACGCCGCGGTCAAGGCGGTCCGCCGCGGTGGCACCGTGTCGATCTCCGGCGTGTACGGCGGCGAGGCGGACCCGATGCCGCTGATGGAGATGTTCGACCGGGGCATTCAGCTGCGGATGGGGCAGTGCCACGTGCGCCGGTGGACCGACGAGATCCTGCCGCTGCTCGCCCGCGACGACGACCCGCTGGGCGTGGAGGACCTGCGTACCCACCGGCTGCCGCTGTCTCGGGCGCCGCAGGCGTACGACATGTTCCAGAAGAAGGAGGACGGCTGCATCAAGGTCGTGCTCGAACCGTGAGTCGGGTCGTGGTGATCGCCGGCGCGACCAGCGGGATCGGCCGGGCGACAGCCCGGGCGTTCGCCGAGCGCGGCGACCGCCTCGTCCTCGCCGCCCGCGCCACCACGACCCTGGCCGAGGTACGCGCGGAGTGCGCGAACGTCGACGTGCTGACCGTGCCGACCGACGTCACCGAGCCTGGTGCGTTGGACGCGCTCGCGGAGGCGGCGATCGACCGCTTCGGCCGCATCGACGTCTGGGTACACACCGCGGCGGTGATGGCCTACGGGCGCTTCGACGAGCTGCCCGCGCGGGTCTTCGACCAGGTGGTACGGACCGACCTGCTCGGCGCGGCCAGCTCGGTGCGGGTGGCGCTGCGGCACTTCCGGGCCGCCGGAGCCGGCACGGTCATCCTCACCGGCTCGGTGCTCGGGCACATCACCGCGCCGTACATGAGCGCGTACGTGGCCAGCAAGTGGGGTCTGCAGGGTCTGGCCCGGACGGTGCAGCAGGAGTTGCGCGACAGCCCGCAGATCCGGCTGTGCCTGGTCAACCCGGGCAGCGTGGACACTCCCGTGTACCAGCAGGCGGCCAACTACCTGGGCCGGATCGGCCGACCCCCACCGCCGGTCGCCAGCCCGCAACGGGTGGCCCGAGCCATCGTGGACTGTGTGGACCGGCCTCGCCGCGAAGTCTCCGTGGGTCGGCTCAACGTGGTGCTGCGGGCCGGCTTCACCGTGCTGCCCGGGGTCTACGACGTCCTGGTCGGGCCGTTGATGCGGCTGGCCGGGCTGAGTCGGCAGCCGGTCGCCGCCCATGACGGTTCGGTCTTCGCTCCGAATCCGCCCGGCGAGGCGGTACGCGGCGGCCACCTGCCTGACCTGCGGCAGTTGGCCCGCCACGTGTCCGGGCCGGTGGCCACCGTGCTGCGTCGACGGCTCGGCTGAGCGGTCCGGGGGGCACCGTGAATCGATCAACACGCCTAGGGTGGTGGGCCGGCGAGCGTTCCGGCGCCCCACGACGGGAGAGACGATTGACTATCCGGTTGAACCGCAGGACCGCACTCGGGCTCGGCACGGTGGCCACCGCTGGCACAGTGCTCGGCGCCGCCGCCCCGGCGAGCGCCGCCCAGAGCACCGAGGCCGCCCCGACCACCCCCGCCCGGGCTGCCCGCAGGGTCGCCGCCGTCTACACCCGGCACAGCACCGAGGCCGGCGGCAACTGGCAGGCGTACGTCAGCGTGGCCGACCCGGCCGGCTCGCCGGTCGTCGCGGTGACGGCCGACGCGGACCGGCGGATCGAGGCGTACAGCGTCAACAAGATCGCGGTCGCCACGGCGGTGCTCGACAAGGTCGACCGAGGGCTGCTCACCCTGGACCAGCAGGTCGAGGTGAGCGCGGCGATCGTCGTACCGGGCGGTGACGGCATCTTCAGCCTGGACGGCGCGTACCCGAGCAGCGTGACCCTCGGGCACGTCCTGGCCAACCTGCTGACCGTCTCGGACGACACGGCGGTGCGGCTGTGCGGGCTGGTCGCCCCGGCTGCCGAGATCAACTCCATCCTGGTCGCCAAGGGCTTCCCGAACACCCAGGTCCAACTGGTGGCCAACCCGAACCGGTTCTTCCTCGGCACCAGCACTCCCCGGGAGACGCACGACCTGCTGCGCGCCCTGGTCGGCGGCACCCTGCTCTCCCCCGCCTCGACGACATACCTGCTGGGCCTGCTGCGCTCCCCGGTGGCGTTCACCGACGGCATCCGCCGCACCATGTCCTCAGACGAGCGGGCCCGGATCGCCACCAAGGCCGGCTGGTTCGCCGACGCCCGGCACGAGGCCGGAGTGATCTTCGACCGGTCCGGCGCCGCGGTGCTCACCTACGCGCTCTTCGCCGACGGGCAGGCCAACCCGGACGACTTCGGCGCCACCCACCCGGCGGTGCAGGCCCGGGCCGCCATGGGCCCCAAGTTCCTGGCCGCGGTGGACCGGATCGCGGGCGCCGGCACGGCGTACCGGATGACCGCCCGGCGCCCCAGCAACGGCGGCTGAGCCCGGTCCCGGGTCGGTCGCCGCTGCCGGCGACCGACCCGGCGTGGCGACCGCCGGGGCACGGGTCGGCCCGGGTGACTACCGTGTAGGGCGGACACGTCGGAGGGACGGCAATGGCACCAGCGCGGAGCACGGACGTCGAACGGTCGCTCGGGCGGCGGATGCGGGGCGCGGCCGGGCTGGCCGCGCTGGCCGGCCTGGCCTGGGTTGCCCGGGATGTGCCGGCGGCCCTCGGTGGCCGGCTCAGCGGGGCCCGGGCCGAACGGGCGGCCCGCTCACCCCAGTTTCGCGACGGCACCTTCCACAACCAGGCCGGCACCCGCTCGATGATCGCCGAGCCGGGCCGCAACCTGCTCCGCGAGCTGATCTTCGGCAAGCAGAAGCGGCGTCCGACCGCAGCGGTGCCGCTGCTGCGGCCCAGCGCACCGGAGACCGCCGACACCGCCGACGAGCTCAACATCGTCTGGTACGGCCACGCCTCGACCTTGATCGAGATCGAGGGCCGGCGGGTCCTGCTCGACCCGGTGTGGAGCGACCGGTGCTCCCCCTCCGGCCGGGTCGGGCCCCGCCGGCTGCACGAGCCGCCGGTACGCCTGGACGAACTGCCCCCGCTGGACGCGATCCTGATCTCACACGACCACTACGACCACCTGGACATGGCCACCGTTCAGGCGCTGCTCGCCGGGCAGTCCGCGCCGTTCCTGGTGCCGCTCGGAGTGGGCGCACACCTGGACCGCTGGGGCGTACCGGCCGAGCGGATCATCGAGCTGGACTGGTCCGAGTCGCACCAGGTCGCCGGGCTGGAGATCACCGCCACCGCCGCCCAGCACTTCTCCGGCCGGGGGCTGCGCCGCGACGGCACGCTCTGGAGTTCGTGGGTGGTGGCCGGAGCCCGTCGCAAGGTCTTCTACACCGGCGACTCCGGTTACTTCGACGGGTACGCGGCGATCGGCGCCGAGCACGGGCCGTTCGACGTGACGCTGATGCAGATCGGCGCGTACGACCGGGCCTGGCCGACGATCCACATGTTCCCCGAGGAGGCGGTCGACGCCCACCTCGACCTGCGCGGTGGGCTGTTCGTCCCGGTGCACTGGGCGACGTTCAACCTGGCCCTGCATGACTGGTCCGAGCCGGTGAACCGGCTGTGGTCCGAGGCGAAGGCCCGCGACGTGCGGCTCGCCGTGCCCCGCCCCGGCGAGCGCGTGGTGGTCGACGACCCGCCCGCCGTCGACGGCTGGTGGCAGGCCATCGCCTGACGGGTTGGGCCGCTCAGAGCACGAAGGCGTCGGTCCAGAGGGCGCCGGAGCGGCCGGAGAGCGCGTCCAGCATGGCCACCGCCTGACCGTCGGTGAGCTGCGCGACGAAGTCCACGATGGCCCGCCCCCGGGCCCGGCCGATCCGGTCCGGGGTACGCGGGTGCAGCTCCGCCTCGGCCAACTCGACCAGGTCGTGCAGCCGGCGTGGCAGCCGGGACTCCTCCTCCGGGTCGAGCAACCACTCCCAGAGCGCCTCGACCAGGGTGCCCAGCAGCCGGGCCTGGCCACGCTGGTGCAGGGCGAGATCCGGCCGGGCCAGCACGAACCGGTGGTGGACGAACTTCAGCACCTGCACCTCGTGCCACTGCGCGCAGCCCAGCAGCACGTACCCGGAACGCACCGACGGCTGGTCGGTCACCGTGATCGCCTCGACAAAGCGGGTGGACCAGCGGGCGGAGAAGCGCGCCACGTACTGCTCGGCCTCGATCGAGCCGTCGAACGGCATCGCCAGCAGGCCGTCGACCAGCTCCTCGCGGACGTGCTCGACGGCGGCGGCGAACGCGTCGTCGTCGGCGATCCAGGCGTCCTTGCGGTGCAGTTGCCGACGCAGCCGCTCGATCGCCGCACCGGGTCGCCGGGCCGCGGTGGCCAGCGCCGCGTCGGTGATCGCCCGGAAGTGCCCGCTCTCCCGCTGCCAGGCCATCAGCTCCGCGGAGACCGAGCCCTGCTGGAGCACACCGACCCGGTAGAAGTCCTCCACGTCGTGGATGGCGTACGCGATGTCGTCGGCGGTGTCCATCACGGACGCCTCCACGGTCTGCTGCCAGTCCGGGATGCGGCCGGTGAACGGCTCCCGGGCCTGCCGCAGGTCGTCGAGTTCGGTCCGGTACGCGCCGAACTTCAACGAACCGCTCTCCGGGTCGTCCGGCGGAGGCGTGGCACCGCGCGGCGGTGGATCCATCGTGCGTGGGTGCGGGTCGGGATAGTCGAGCCGGGTCCACGGGTACTTCAACATCGCCGCGCGGACCGCGGCGGTCAGGTCCAGCCCGGTGGTGGCCGCGCCCCGGATCTCGGTGCTGGTGACGATCCGGTACGACTGGGCGTTGCCCTCGAAACCATCGGCGAGGCCGAGGCGCTGGCGGGCCAACCGGTCCAGCACCCGCTCCCCCAGGTGCCCGAACGGCGGGTGGCCGAGGTCGTGGGCGAGCGCCGCGGCCTCCACCACGTCCGGGTCGCAGCCGCCACGGCTGTCCAGCAGTTCCCGCCACCGCTCGTCGGCCATCAACCGCTCGGCGATCGCCCGGGCCACCTGGGCGACCTTCAGGCTGTGCGTGAGCCGGTTGTGCACCAGCAGACCGGAACCAACCGGGCTGATCACCTGGGTGACACCGCCGAGGCGGGCGAAGAACGGCGAGCCGACGATCCGGTCCCGGTCGGCGCGGAACGGGTTGCCCGTCAGGTCGCCGAGGGCCCGGGCGCTGCCGCCGAAGAGCCGCCGGGCGCGCGGATCCGCAGCAGTTTCCATGATCGCCACGCTAGCGCAGGCCCCGCGGGCCCGCCGCCGGTCACCCCGGCCGGGCGCGGCGGTTCCGCCCCTCGCCCCGGCCGGGCGCGGCGACAGCGCCCCGGGCCGCCCGGCAGAATGCAGGCGGTACCCGCTCTTTGAAGGCGGATCGAGTCGAAGGCGGATCGAGATCGTGACCCAGTCTGTTCATCAGCGGATCGCCGACGAGCTCGGCGTGGCCGAGCGTCAGGTGCGGGCGGCCGTGGACCTGCTCGACGGCGGCGCCACCGTGCCGTTCATCGCCCGTTACCGGAAGGAGGCCACCGGCCTGCTCGACGACACCCAGCTGCGCACCCTGGAGGAGCGGCTGCGCTACCTGCGGGAGCTGGACGAGCGGCGGGCCGCGGTGCTGGAGTCGATCCGCGGCCAGGGCAAGTTGGACGAGGCCCTGGAAGCGCAGATCATGGCCGCCGACTCGAAGTCCCGGCTGGAGGACATCTACCTCCCGTACAAGCCGAAGCGGCGGACCCGGGCGCAGATCGCCCGCGAGGCCGGGTTGGCGCCGTTGGCCGAGACGCTGCTGGCCGACCCCAGCCAGGACCCGAGGGCCACCGCCGCCGGGTTCGTCGATGAGGAGAAGGGCGTCGCCGACGCCGCCGCCGCGCTGGAGGGCGCGCGGGCGATCCTCATCGAGACCTTCGCGGAGGACGCCGACCTGATCGGCACGCTGCGCGAGCAGATGTGGTCACGGGGGCGCCTCGTTTCCCGGGTACGCGAGGGTCAGGAGACCGCCGGCGCCAAGTTCGCCGACTACTTCGACTTCTCCGAGCCGTACCCGAAGCTGCCCTCGCACCGGATCCTGGCCATGTTCCGGGGCGAGAAGGAGGGCGTGCTCGACCTGACGATGGAGCCGGAGGAGGCGGGCGAGGCGGACGCCGTACCGACCGGCCCGAGCCGGTACGAGGCGGCCATCGCCGGCCGGTTCGGGGTGTCCGGCGCGGGCCGCCCCGCTGACCGATGGCTGGCCGACACGGTCCGCTGGGCGTGGCGTACCCGGATCCTCATCCACCTCGGCGCGGACCTGCGGATGCGGCTGTGGCAGGCGGCCGAGGAGGAGGCGGTGCGCGTCTTCGCCATGAACCTGCGTGACCTGCTGCTGGCCGCGCCGGCCGGTACCCGGCCCACGATGGGACTGGACCCGGGCCTGCGGACCGGCGTGAAGGTGGCCGTGGTGGACGCCACCGGCAAGGTGGTCGCCACCGACACCATCTACCCGCACGAGCCGCGCCGGCAGTGGGACGCGTCGGTCGAGACCCTCGCCCGGCTGGCCGGTGCGCACGGGGTGGAGCTGATCGCGATCGGCAACGGCACCGCCTCGCGGGAGACCGACAAGCTGGCCGGCGACCTGATCAACCGGCATCCGCAGCTCAACCTGACCAAGGTGGTGGTCTCCGAGGCCGGCGCGTCGGTCTACTCGGCCTCCGCGTACGCCTCGCAGGAGCTGCCCGGGATGGACGTGTCGCTGCGCGGCGCGGTCTCCATCGCCCGCCGCCTCCAGGACCCGCTCGCCGAGCTGGTCAAGATCGACCCACGGTCGATCGGGGTCGGCCAGTACCAGCACGACCTGTCCGAGGTGAAACTGTCCCGATCGCTGGACGCGGTCGTGGAGGACTGCGTCAACGCGGTCGGGGTGGACGTCAACACGGCCTCCGCGCCACTGCTGACCCGGGTCTCCGGCATCGGCGCCGGGCTGGCCGAGAACATCGTGCTACACCGGGACGCCAACGGGCCGTTCCGGTCGCGTACCGAGCTGAAGAAGGTGGCCCGGCTCGGGCCCAAGGCGTTCGAGCAGTGCGCGGGCTTCCTGCGCATCCCCGACGGCAACGACCCACTGGATTCCTCCAGCGTGCACCCCGAGGCGTACCCGGTGGTGCGTCGGATCCTCTCCAGCACCGGCCAGGACCTGCGCTCCGTGATCGGTAAGAGCGGGATCCTGCGCGGGCTGCGCGCGACTGATTTCGTCGACGACCGGTTCGGCCTCCCCACCGTCACCGACATCCTCGCCGAGTTGGAGAAGCCGGGCCGCGATCCCCGCCCGGAATTCCGCACCGCCACCTTCGTCGAGGGGGTGGAGAAGATCGGTGACCTGACGCCCGGCATGGTGCTGGAGGGCGTGGTCACCAACGTGGCGGCGTTCGGCGCGTTCGTGGACGTCGGGGTGCACCAGGACGGTCTGGTACACGTCTCGGCGTTGTCCCGGACCTTCGTGAAGGACCCCCGCGAGGTGGTGAAGTCCGGTGACGTGGTCAAGGTCAGGGTGCTCGACGTGGACGTACCCCGTAAGCGCATCTCGCTGACCCTGCGCTTGGAGGACGAGCCGGGCGCCGACGCCGGCCGTGGCGGCCGGACCAACCAGGAGGGTCGCGGCGGCCCGGCCCAGGGCGGACGCGGCGGTGCTGCCGGTCAGGGGGGTCGCGGCGGTGCTGCCGGTCAGGGCGGTCCTGGCGGTCAGGGTAGTCAGGGCGGTCAGGGCGGCCGCGGCGGTCAAGGCGGTCGCGGTGGTCAGAGCGGTCAGGGTGGTCGCGGCGGTCAGCAGCGGCAGGGCGCACCGGCACCAGCGAATGACGCGATGGCGGAGGCCCTGCGTCGAGCCGGTCTGGCCTGACCGCCACCTGGCGTGACGTGCGCTCGGGATGCCGGAAGTCAGGCAGGCATCCCGAGCTGGCACCTATGAGTTCTGCTTCACCTCGCGCAACGCCATCCATGGCAGCGGCAGCGCGAAATCGGATCGCGTGGCGGTGGGTTCCGGGGTGATGATCTCGCGATGAAGATGCATGCCGACCAGGTCGACCTGAGCGTGGACGTGGTCGCCACGCTGGTGGCCGAGCAGTTCCCCCAGTGGCGGGCGCTGCCGGTCCGCCCGCTCGCCTCGACCGGCACGGTGAACGCCCTGTTCCGGCTCGGTGCGGAGATCGTGCTGCGCTTCCCGCTGCTGCCGAGCCTCGATCCTGAACTGCGTGCCGAGCTGCGGCAGGAGCAGGAGCACGCTGGGCTGCTCGCCGCGCACCTGCCGGTCGCCGTGCCTGAACCGCTCGGCCTCGGCGGGCCGGGCGAGGGGTACCCGGGGCCGTGGGCCGCGTACCGCTTCATTCCCGGGGAGACCGCCCAGCCCGACCGGATCGGCGACGCGGTGAGCTTCGCTCGCGACCTCGCCGACGTCGTGACCGCACTGCACGGCATCGACACCGGCGGTCGGGCCTGGCCCGGGTCCGGCCGGGGTGGCCCGCTGGCCGATGAAGACGCCGGAGTGCGGTCGGCCCTTGCCATCAGCGGCGAACTCACCGACACCGCTCGGCTCGCCGAGATGTGGGACCGCTGCCGGGACAGTCCCCGGTCCGACGCCGTCGACGTGTGGATCCACGCCGACCTGATGCCGGGCAACCTGCTGGTCCGCGATGGTCTTCTGGTCGCGGTCATCGATCTGGGCACGGTCAACGTGGGCGATCCGGCGGTGGACCTGATCCCGGCGTGGAACCTGCTCGACGGCGGGTCGCGGGAGACGTACCGGCGGGCGTTGGGCGTGGACGACGCGACGTGGGAGCGGGGGCGCGGCTGGGCCCTGGCACAGGCGATCAACGCGCTGCCGTACTACGTCGAGACCAACCCGGTGATGGCCGGCATCGCCCGACACACGCTACGGGCCGTACTCGACTGAGCCGGCTCGCGTACCGTCAGCGTCGTGGGTGAGCGGGACGACCGGGACTGGCGGGAGCGGCGGGAACAGGCGGTGCGCGCGCACGCCGATGCGGATGCCCGGACCCGCGCCGCCGAGCAGGCCACGGCGGCGGAGTTGGTGACGCGCTTCGCGGCCGACGCGGCCGGGCGTGGGCTGCGCACGGTGCGGCTCACCGCCACGGCCTACGACGGCCGGCACCGCTACCGCACCGGCCTCACCGGCTGGTACGTCGACCGGGCCCACACCCGGGCGGTCGATACCCGGGGAGGTTTCTACCTGTTGACCGTGCCGGTCAGCCTGCGGTCGCTGCTGTTCGGCGCCGCGCCCGAGCCGTCCCCACCGCCTCTGGTGATCGGCCGTGGTGGCCGCGACGGCGAGTCCATGCCGCTGGAGGTGCTGCTCCGTCAGCGCCTCGCGGCGGGCGACGACTGGCGCTGACCCCACAGGTCACCGCTGCCGGTGGCTCTCCACCGCCTCGCACAGCGCCCGCTCGACCCGCTCGGCACCGGCGGCGACCGAGAAGACCCGGTCGTAGTGCACCCGGCCGGCCTGACCGAACAGCTCGAGCTTCTCCCGGCCCAGGCCGCAGAGTTCCCGCAGGCCATCGGCGATCGAGTCGGGGTCGCCCGGTCGAGCGGTGATTCCCGCACCGCTGTCGTGCGCCACGGCGGCGGCGTCCCCTTCCGCGGCGACCAGCAGCGCGCGCCCGGCGGCGAGGGTGGCCTGCACCTTGCTCGGCATCGTGTACGCCGACATGCCGCCAGGTCGCAGGCTCACGTAGTGCGCGTCCCCGGTGGCCATCAGCGCGGGCATCCGGTCTCGGGGCAGCTGCCCAAGGAAGCGGACATTTGTGGCTTTCACCGCCTCGGCGCGGCGGCGCAGCCGGTCCTCAGTGGTGCCGGAGCCGGCGATCAGGCAGACCAGCCGGGGGTCGCTGATGCGGGCGCAGGCGTCGATCAACGAGTCGAGCCCCTGCGCCTCGCCGAGCGCGCCGGCGTACACCAGCACCACCTGGTCCGCGCGTAGCCCGAGTTCCGCACGCAGGTCCGCGACACCCGTGCGCGGTGTCTCGTCCGCCCAGACCGGAATGTGGACGAGCTTCTCCCGCGGCACACCCCGGCCGGCGAGCAGGTCGGCGGCGCCGGGCGAGACATAGGCGACCCGGGCCGCGCTGCGGTACATCCCACCGCACCAGCCGGCCATCCCCCGCTCGACCATCCGCGACACCCGGCCGGTGCCGAGGAAGCCGCTCGCCACCGCGCTGTCGGGCCAGAGGTCCATGACGTGCAGCAGCGCCGGCACCCGCTGCACGTACCGGGTGAACCACATCGGCAGGGCCACGCTGATCGGCGAGTTCCCGACCCAGAGGGCGTCCAGGCCCCGCAGGGCCGGCGTGCCAGAGACCAGCGCGGAGACGGCGAAGGAGCCGTAGTTCGCCATCCGCCGCAGCGCAGAGCGGTCATGGCTGGGATAGAGGGCTACCCGGCGGATCCGGGTCGTCCCGTCGATCTCGTCGAGGCGGCGGGCCATCCGGTAGCCGGGGGCCAACTGACCGTTGGGGTAGTTGGGGAAGCCGGTGAGCACCTGAACCTCGTGCCCCCTGCGGGCGAGGGCCGTAGCGAGCATCCCGGGAAGCGCGGCAGGGCCGGGCTCCGGGTCGAACCACTGGGTGAGCAGGCCGATCCGCATCGGCCTCACCTCGCCGCTGTGCCAGCGACGGGGCGGGCGGACTGCTCGCCGTCGGCCTGCCACAGCGTGCTGAGCGACTCACTCAGCTCGTACGCCGGAGCCCACCCGAGCACGCGGCGGGCGCGCTCGACGTCGGCGCACATCCAGGGCACCGAGGCGGAGCGGCTGGCGTCCGGCGCGAAGCTCCCGTCCCGGATCCCACCGGTGAAGCCGGCCACTTCGGCCAGCAGCCCGACGACGGCACGCGTCGCCACCGCCCTCCCGCTGCCCACGTTGAAGACCCGCTCCGGCCCTGGCCGGCAGCGCGCCGCCGCGAGGACCGCCGTCGCGACATCCCGCACGTCGACGAAGTCCCGGTACGTGTCGTGCAGGCCCACCGCGATCTCTCCCGTTCCGACGGCCACCGCCGACCTCACCATCGCCGTCACCCGCGAGAGCACGTTGCCCGGCGGCATTCCCGGGCCGACCGGGTTGAAGATCCGCAGCACCATCGTGTCGACCCGGCCGGCACCGCCCGCCAACTCCGCCAATCGGGTAGCGGCCAGGTGGCTGAGCCCGTACTCGCTCACGGGTGTGCCCGGGTATTCCTCGCCGACGGCGAGGCCGTGCGGCACCGCGCCGTACTCGGCCGCCGAGCCGATCCGGATCAGCCGGGCTCCGGGTACGGCGGAGGCCACCGCCTCGATCAGTTTCGCGGTCGTCACCACGTGCGCCTGCACGAAGTCGTACCCGGAGCCGACGATCCGCCCCGCCGCGGTCACCACCACGTCGGGTTGCTCCCGTGCGACCAGCGCGGTCAGGTCTGGCAGCTCCACCCGGACCAGGTCACACTCCGCGCGGGTGATCGACCGGACGGTGGTGTGGGCGGCCAGCGCCGTCCCGATGTGCCGTCCCAGGAATCCACCAGCGCCCAGCAGCAGTACCCGAGTCATCGCCGGTTCGCGGAGTCGTGTTCACCGGCCGGCGACTGCGCGGGCGGGTTCCCGGTGAACTCGTGCCAGGTGGCCGCGCCCGGCGCGGAGATTCCCTGGCGGCCGAGCACCACCCAGACCGTGGCCAGGACGATCCTCAGGTCCAACAGGAAGGACCGCCGATCGACGTACTCGACGTCGTAGGCGAACTTCGCACCCCATTCCAGTGCGTTACGGCCGCGTACCTGAGCCAGCCCGGTGATCCCCGGTCGCACCTCGTGCCGACGGGCCTGTTCCGGGTTGTAGAGGCTGAGGTAGCGGACGAGGTGTGGGCGGGGACCGACCACGCTCATCTCGCCCCGCAGCACGTTCCAGAACTCCGGCAGTTCGTCCAGGCTGCTGGCCCGCAGCCACCGCCCCACCCGGGTGAGGCGATCCGCATCGGTCACCAACCCCCGGTCCGGGTCGGGGTGGCGCATCGTGCGGAACTTCACCACCTCGAACAGCTCGCCGTGCAGCCCGGGTCGGGTGTGCCGGAACAGCACCGGACGCCCGTGCGCCAGCAGCACCACCAGGGCCACCAGAGCCATCAGGGGTGCGCCGAGCAGCAGCACGAGAAGGGCGCCGAGCACGTCGAAAAGCCGCTTCCAGCGATCGTACGGTCGCCGGGTCGTCGTGCCGGCCAGAGGTGTTTCCCGACCGGTCGCGAGGCCGGAAGCGCCGGCGCGCGTCGGGGCCGCGTGGATAGCAACTTTTGGCATGCAGTACGCATACCACCTTTTCCGATCGCCAACTCCGCCTTCACATTAATGGCATTCCGCGAGTCGACAATGGAGGGCGGTGGCCGCCCCCGACGTCAATGAGCAACGCTCGCGTATCTGTCGGCGGCGCCTGCGTGGACACTAAACGCGACTCGATCTCCTTTTGACGGAAGTGGTCACGGTGTCTTTTATGCAACTGTATGGTCGCGTTCGACGAGAATCCGATTTCCCGAGGATGGCCCGACGGGAAACAGGCAGGAGAAGATGTGGTTTCCTCGCTTTCGGACAGGCGATTCCTGATCACCGGTGGCACCGGATCCTTCGGCCAGACAATGGTCTCCCGACTGTTGGACGCCGGTGCCGCAGAGGTACGGGTACTCAGCCGCGACGAGTCGAAACAGGACGCGATGCGGCACCGCCTCGGCGATGACCGGGTCCGCTACTACGTCGGCGACGTCCGGGACTACGACAGCGTGCTCAAGGCCGCCCGGGGCATGGAGTTCGTCTTCCACGCCGCAGCCCTCAAGCAGGTGCCCTCCTGCGAGTTCTTCCCGCTTGAGGCCGTTCGCACCAATGTGCTCGGCAGCGCGAACGTGGTGGACGTCTGCGAGCGAGTCGGCGTCGAGGCGCTGGTGCTGTTGAGCACCGACAAGGCCGTCTACCCGGTCAACGCGATGGGCATGACCAAGGCCCTGATGGAGAAGGTCGCGCAGGCGCACTCCCGGAACAACCCCGCGGCCCGGACCCGGGTCTGCTGTGTGCGCTACGGCAACGTCATGTACTCGCGTGGCTCGGTGATCCCCCTGTTCATCGACCAGATCCTCCGGGGCGGGCTGCCGACGGTCACCGAGCCGTCGATGACCCGCTTCCTGATGTCGCTGGGCCAGTCGGTCGATCTGGTGGAACACGCGTTCCGACACGGCCAGCCGGGTGACGTCTTCATCCGCAAGGCGGACGCCTGCACCATCGGCGACCTGGCCACCGCGCTGTGCAACCTGTTCGGGGTGCCGGCGAAGTTCAACGTGCTCGGCATCCGGCACGGGGAGAAGCTGTACGAGACCTTGGCCAGCCGCGAGGAACTCACCCACGTCGAGGACCTCGGCGAGTTTCTCCGCGTGCCGGTGGACAGCCGCGACCTGAACTACTCCCTCTACTTCGAGGAGGGGGACGTCGAGAGCGGCAACCTCGCCGACTTCCACTCACACAACGCCCGTCGGCTGTCCGTACCGGAAATCGAGTCGCTGCTGCTGACGCTGCCCGAGGTGCGCGCACAGGTCGACGCCGCCGCGGCGGCGGCCGTAACGGCATGAGCACCGGTACCGGCGGCAGGCGACCGGACCTGGTACCCCGTCGGCGCAGCGACCTCGGGGAGGAGCCGCGCCTGGCGCGACGGGTCCTCGTCGTCGGCGTCACCGGCATGCTCGGCCACGCGGTCATCCGCGAGCTCAGCGACGATCCGGACCTTGAGGTCCACGGCGTTGCCCGGAGCATCGAGGACCGTGCGGGGTGGTACCCCCGGCGTCTGCTCACGCGGATCACCCCGGGCGTCGACGCGACCCGGTTCGGACAGGTCCGGCAGTTCATCGATGACCTGCGGCCGGACGTTGTCGTCAACTGCGTGGGTGTGATCAAGCAGCGGCCGGACGTGCAGGACGCGGTGCAGACGGTCACGCTCAACGCGCTCTTTCCCCATCTGCTGGCCGACACCTGCGCGCAACTCGGCAGCCGCCTGGTCCACGTCAGCACCGACTGTGTCTTCTCCGGCCGACGGGGCGGCTATGTCGAGGACGACCTGCCCGACCCACCTGACCTCTACGGACGGTCCAAGCTGCTGGGCGAGGCAACCGGGGTTTCCGCGCTCACCCTGCGCACGTCGATCATCGGACATGAGCTGCTCACGAACCGCTCCCTGGTGGACTGGTTCCTCTCCCAGCGGGGACGGGTGCGTGGCTTCACCAGGGCCATCTACAGCGGTGTGACGACCGTCGAGTTCGCTCGGCTGCTCCGCACGGTGATTCTGCCCCGGGAGGACCTGACCGGGCTGTACCACGTGGCCGCCGAGCCGATCTCGAAATACGACCTCCTCCGGCTGATCGCCGAGGTGTACGGGTGGCCCGGCGACATCGTGCCGGACGACAAGTTCACCTGCGACCGGTCGATGCACGCGGACGCCCTCGCCCGCGCCACCGGCTACCGGCCGCCGAACTGGCCGGACATGATCCGGGCGATGCACGCCGCCAGGGCCCGTTGGGCCGTCGAACAGGCCCGCCCGGGCCTACAGGACGTGCCGCTCTAACGGCGGACCAACCGACAACCGCCCGGCAGCGCCGGCCGGCCGGAGTTCAAAGGACATCACGTGGGAAACCGGATGGGCCAACTGGGCCTGCTTGTCGGCGCGGCGTGTCTCGTGGTGGTCGCCACCATCGCCGCCATCAACGTCCCGATGATCGCGACGGGGATGGTTGCGTTGGTGCTGCTACTCGCCTTCGCGCGGCGGATAGACGGCTGGCGGTGGATGCTGACCTTGACCATGGCGTTGTTGGTCTGCGCCTCGTCCAATGTGCCAGCCCTGGTCGAGGCCAGCTTCTACCCCAGGTACGCGGCGGTCGCCGGCCTCGTCCTCTGGGGGCTCTGCCTACCGGGCCAGCCGGCATCGCGGATCGATGTCTGGACCCGCGTCTTCATCGCCGCGCTCTGGGCGATGGCCGGTCTCGCCACGCTGAGCTTCGCCTGGTCGGTGGTGCCGCTGGAGACCCTCCAGCGGGGCGTCGCGCTGCTGCTGCTGGCCGCGCTGGTGCACGTACTGGTCCGACGCCGGTGGCCCGATCGGACCATCATGATGGCCGACCTGCGTGTGGTCTACCTGGTCCTCAGCGCTTCCACCGTGATCAGCCTCGGTCTCGGGCTCGCCGACGGCACGCTCGTCGCCGCGATGTCCAGCATCGAGCGCTTCCAGGGCCTCTACAACAACCCCAACATGCTCGGGATCGTCTGCGCCCTGACAATCCCGTTGGGCTGGGCGGTCTACCGGCAGTCCCGACGGCACGCCGCGCTGCTCGGCATGGTGCCGGCCGCCGCCTGCCTCCTGCTGTCCCAGTCCCGCACCGCGCTGATCGCCGTGCTCGTCGGTGCCCTCTGGATCGTGCTGCGCTACGGGCTCGGCCGGATGGTGCGTCTGGCCGCAGGGGTGACCGCCATGCTGTTGGTGGCCCACCTGTTCAACCTGCTGCCCACCATCTTCGCAGCGCCCTGGATGCGGCAGTTCGTGCTGCGCTTCACCGATCCAGCCGGCGGTGATCTGTCCAACGGCCGAACCCAGATGTGGCAGGCGACCGTCGACCTGTGGTGGCAGAACCGTCCCACGCTGGGCTTCGGGTACGCGTCGCGAAACCACCTGTTCGAACTCGCCGGTTACGACGAGTTCCTCGGGACGGGGGTCAGCGTGGTGCACAACAGCTACCTGCAGTTGCTGCTGGAGCTGGGCCTCGCCGCCGTGCTGCCGCTCGTGCTGCTGCTGGTGGCCGCCGGGAGGGTCGTGCTGCGGGCCCCCGTGGGTCGGGCCGGCTCGGGTCTGGTCTGGCTTGTCGTCACCGGACTGCTGATCCAGGTCACCGAGTCGGCCATGTTCGGCACGGGACAGACCTACCCGTACGTTTTCTGGTCCGTGGTCGCCGCGGCGCTGCTGCACCTACCCGGAAGCCGGCAACGCCTGGAGCGGGACGCCTCCGCCCGCACCGACCTGCCACACGCGGAGGCGCGCCAGCAGCGGACCGGCGCATCCGACACCACGCCGCGCCGCCCCACCCCCGTGCTGCGCTGAACCCTGGCGGCACCGCCGGCCCGAGCCAGGACGCCTGCCGTACGGGCCTCGGGTCAGCTGCGGCGGCTCGCCGTTGCGAAGGCGCTCACCCGGTCCCGCCAGGCCCGGTGGTCGAACGACTCGCGGGCCCGTGACCGGGCCGCCTCGCTCATCGCCGTCCAGTCCTCGTCCCGTAGCCGCAGCGCCCGCTCGATCGCCAACCGGACATCATCCGGGCCGTTGCCGTCGAGCACCAACCCCTCCACCCCGTCGTGCACGTAGGCGGCCAGGTCACTCGTGTGGTTGAGCAACACCGGGCAGCCGGCGGCGAGACTCTCCGGCACCTTGGACGGGAAGCCGTTGGCCGCGTACCCGCCGGTGGGGCGGACCAGCATCGAGAAATGCGACTCCGACAGCATGGTCAGCACGGTTTCGCGAGAGACGCGACCCAGGAACGTCACATCGGCGGACACCGCGTCCAGCACCGCGACGTCCAGGTCCGAACGGGCGGCGACGTCCTCGTAGCTGACGCCGGCGATGGTGAGGCTGACGCGCCGCTGGTGCTCCGGCGCGAGCTGGCTGATCCCCCGCACGATCACGTCGAGCATGTCCTTGCGCCCGGGGGTGCCCGCATACAGCAGGCGCAGGCCACTGGCGAGCGAGGGCGGCTGCGGCGCCCGGAACTCGTCGCAGTCCACCTGCGGGGGCACCACCAACACGTCCAGTCCGTGGCCCGTCAGGTAGTCGGCCAGCGTGGTGGAGACCGCCGTGGCCCGGTCGACGAGCCGGGTCGCCAGGAAGGTCGACCAGCGGTGCCGTAGGAAGTACGGGGTGAACCAGCCGTGCCGGAACTGCCGTCGGTCGTGACGCTCGCTGGCGTCCACCACCACCGGGCATCGCAGCGCGAGGCGCAGGGTCGCCCAGTTGCCGAGGGTCATCAGGGCCATCGGCAGCAGGACGACGCTCACGTCGCCGCGACCGACGCCCGCTCGGCGTACGGCCCGCAGCACCCGTACCGGTCGGGCCAGCCGGGCCGACATGCGGGTGAGGTAGTTCGAACCCCGGATCCGCATGGTGACCAGGTCGATCCCGGCCACGCCAGACAACCGGGACGGGAAGGCGACTTCGCAGGGCCAGTCGTTGACGACCAGCGTGTACGCGCCGTCCGACGCGGCAGAACGGGCGAGTTGCAACAGGCGGTTGGAGGTGGCGTCACCGTGCGGGAAGGCGTACGCGCCCACCAGCAGCGGACGCGGCAGGCCAGCCCTGCCAGCCCGGGCAGCCGATTCTCCGTCCAGCCGAGGTTGCCGGCCGAGCACCATTGTCTGATCGTTCATCTCTCACCGTTCCGAGAAGGCCGGCGACCGGCTCCGTCTCCTGATAGCCGTTCCGTATGCGGGCGGGCCGACGCCCACCGTTGGTAGATCGCCAGGTGGGTGGTGGCCGCCGTGTCGATGGCGAAGACGCTGCGCGCGAACCGCTCCGCGGCCGCCGGGGCCGTTGTCGTCTCGGTGTACGACGCCGCCGTGCACACCGCGCTCGCCCAGACCTGTGGTGCGGCATCGATGTCGACAATGGTCACGCCGGGCAGGTGCTCGTCGATGAAGCGCACCCCCGGGAGGTCGGTGGCCACCGTGCCGATGCCCAAGGCGACGGGCTCCAGCACCCCTCCGGGAAGGCCCTCCAGGCAGGAGGGGTGGACCACCACGTCGGCCTGACTCAGCAGCCCGCCCACGTCGTCACGCGGGCCCAGCAGGTGCACCTGGTCAACGAGACCGGCCGCAGCCGCTACGGTCCGGACGCGGTCGTCGTCCGCGTCGTCGCCCGGTCCGACGAGTACGGCGTGGGCCCGCACTCCCCGGTCGCGTAGCTCGGCCAGGATCGGTGGCAGCAGCCAGCGCCGCTTTTCCGGTGAAGCCCGACCGACGCTCACGCAGACCAGGTCCGCCGGGCTGGCGCCGATCAGTTCCCGCAGATCGTCGCGGCTGGGCCGGCTGAGTCGGTCGAGGTCAAGCCCGTTGAGGACCACCTGGCAGCGGGGGTCGGCGTGCCAGCGCGGATCGTAGGCGAAGGTGAGCGAGCTGGGCGAGACTCCGAGGATGTCGGTGGCGGAGAGGCGCAGCAGTCGTCCGCAGATCCACCGGTAGACGCGTCGGCGCAGGTTCCTGTGCTGGTTGTCGTCCCCCCGGAAGTGTGCGACGCGTCCGGGCACGCCGCGCAGGGCGGCGAGCGAGAGCAGCACGCCGGAGAAGTTGGCGCAGTCGACGTGCACCACGTCCGGACGCAGGTGCCGCAGCAGGCGGAGGAAGTGGATGACGAAGCGCGCGTCGAGTGGTATCGGAGTGATCGAGCCGCCATGCCTGCTGACCACGTCGGCCAGCGGTCCGGGACCGACCCGGTCGCTGAGCGTCACCAGGTGCACCTCGACGCCGGCGGCGAACAACCGTGGCAGCAGTTCGGCCGTCCGCATCTCCGTGCCGCCGAAGTTCAGCTCACCGACGACCCGCAGCACCCGGCACCGCTGACCGCTCCCCTGGTGCTCGTCGACCCGGACGTCAACTGATGAGCCAGGCAGCCGAACCTCCACCGCCTCCTCATGGCGGCCGACGTAGCCGGTCACGACGGCCCGCACCTGGCGAGCGCCCGCCGGTACCCCACCAGCACGGCGGGCCACATGGTGACCATGTACGCGACGCAGGCCGCCGCCGGCAGGCCGGCGAGGCCGAACTGTCGCAGTCCCCAGATCTTGAGCACGGTCGCCAGCACCAGGAACGATGCCCAGCCGACGAACTGTGGCCGGAGCAGGCCGATGCTGTTCTGCACCAGGATCAGCGGGGAGGTGACCGCGAGCAGGAAGGACCAGCTCGCCAACCCGATCAGGACCGTGACCGGGATTTCCGATCGATCGATGCCGCCGATCCAGAGGTCGATCAGCCGGTGACCGTAGCCGACCAGCACGACCCCGACCGCCCCCACGATCAACCCGTAGAGCAGCACCATGCGCCGCGTGTTGCGGCGCACCCAGGCCACCTCGCCCCGCGCGAGAGCGGCACCGTTGACCGGCCAGACCGTCATGCCGACCAGCCCGACGAAGATCGACAGGACGCCGAACAGCTTCCCCACGACTGCGTAGTGCGCCGCCGTGGTAAGCCCGAGAACGTTCGCGATCAGCGGGCTGTCCACGTTCAGCGCGATCGCCGACATTGTGGTGAGCGCGAAGAACTGCAGGCCCAGTCGGAGCAGGCCGACGGCCGTGGCCCGGTGTACGAGTTTCGGGCCCGGCCGCCGCCCGTGTTCCTGGAACCAGAAGTAGGTCACGCAGTTGAGCAGGTTGGTCACCGGCACGGCCAGTACCGCGCAGGCGATGACCGCCAACGGTTCCCACCCGGCGGCGATGGCGCCGAGCACGGCCGCCATGCCGGCCAGGGCCCCGGCCGACTGCCAGACGTTGCTCTGCACCACCTGTCCACGGGCGTACTGGATTCGCTGGATCAGCGAGAGGGGAATGTTGACCGCGAAGGCGCCGAAGCAGAGCAGGACCAGGGCGGACGCCTCGGCGGCGACGTTCGGCTCGCTGACGCTGAACAGCGCGGCCCAGGGCACCACGGGCGCGACCAGCACGAGACCCGCCAGCAGCACCACCGCGACCACGCCGAGAGTGGCGAACGCGCTGGAGATCTCCCGGGCCTGTTGCCTGGCATCGTCGGCCAGGTGACTGAGCCGGGTGAGCAGCCCGTTGCCCAGCCCCAGATCGGCGAACCAGGCCATCCCGGTGAGGGCGGTGACCGCCATCCACAGGCCGTACCGTTGGTCACCGAGGTATCGGAAGCAGGCCGGGGTGATGACCAGGGGCGCGGCCAGGCCGATACCCTTCGCCACCATCGCGGCGGCAATGCCCACCGTGACCGTGCGGTCCCGATCCTTCGACGCCGCCGGGCCTGTCGTCGGCGCGGCGGGCGCGACCGTCGTGCCGGCAGGAGACGCGGCGGCAGGAACCGCCGCCACAGCGGCCACCGGCTCCGGATCGGCCCGACTCCCTGCCTGGGTCACCGGGGTACGGCAGGCACGGCACGTTCGGCACCCAGCCGCCCGGCCATCCACTCGACGGTCGCCCGCAGGCCCTCCGGGCGGGCGACCGGTGCGACGGTCGGGAACAGTTGCCGCAGGGTCGTGTTGTCGGCGAGGGAGTGCGGGACATCGCCGGTACGCGGCGACGCGTACTCGCGGGCGATCGGCCTCCCGAACAACCCCTCAAGCTCGTCGAGGACCTGCAGCAGGCTGGCCCGGGCGCCGAAGGCGAGGTTGACCGGATGCGGGTGGTGTACCCGGCGGCGGAGCGCGTCGAGGATGACGTCACAGACCGTACCCACATAGGTGAAGTCGCGGGACTGCGTGCCGTCGCCGTGCACCACCGCGGGTTCGGCACGCAGGGCGGCATGCACGAACCGGGGGATGACGGCTGCGTACGCGTGGTCGTGCCGCTGGCCCGGGCCGAACACGTTGAAGAAGCGGAAGGCCAACGTCGGCAGCCCGAACGACGCCTGGTGGGCCAGGGCGTACGCCTCGGCGGCAAGCTTGCTGGCCGCGTAGGGACTCATCGGGCGGGTCCAGGTCAGCTCCGCCTTGGGCAACGCCGGGTTGATGCCGTACACCGACGAGGAGGAGGCCACCAGGACGTGCGCGACGTCGTGCCGGCGCGCCGCCTCCAGCACCATGAGGGTGCCGGTCGCGTTGGCGTGGTGGGAGGCCACCGGGTCGCGCAGCGAGCGCGGAACGCTGGGCAGCGCGGCCAGGTGGACCACCGCCTCACGGCCCGCCATCGCCGCGTCCAGGGCAGCTGGCTCCAGGATCGATCCCTCGATGAATTCGACGTCCAGACCGTCGAGGTTGCCCCGCAGCCCGACCGAGAGGTCGTCGAGGACGGTGACCTCCTTGACTGTGGGCTCAACCAACGCGGCGCGGGCCAGGTTGGACCCGATGAAGCCGGCTCCGCCGGTGATCAAGATGCGCATGAAACCCCCCGTGTACGCAGATCACCTGTACATCGAGTGAGCACGGGCCGCGTGACGGCGACGGCGCGAAATTCACCCTGTTCAGCGCGCGGACCGCGTGCCCCGACACCGACCGGACGTCACCGTCGACCGACCGGGCACCGGGGTCCGCCGATCAGCCACATATGTTGTCCGGGCGCCGACCGAGAACTGGCGCCAACCGTGCGGGCGTGCACAGTGACCTCATCGTGTGAGCGTTCGCGATGGAGGTGCCGATCATGCCCGAACTGATCGTCTACCGGTCCAACGCCCTGATGTCCGTCAGGTCGCGATTCGACGGCACCCGCGATCTGGTCATGCCCGCCAACCTCGCGTACGCCGAGGCCATGGTCGGCATGTGGCACTCCGGCCTTCCCCAGGTCACCCTCGTGCCCTCGACCGCGACCGACGCCCAGGTGTGGCCGGTCATGTCAGCGGTCGGAACGAAGATCCACGACACTGCGGACGACAACTGCCCGATCAACACCGGCTGGTCGTACGTCGGTGGCAACCACGGCTACAACGTCGGCAATCAGATCGCCGTCACCAACCATGGCAAGACGACCGCCGACGTGGGTTCACAATGGTCGGACGGGATTCGCACCTTCACCCTGTTGGCCGTCACCAACGCCGACAGCCTGCTGTTCGGCAACCCCTACACGGTCGTCGACGGCATCGCCCAGGGTGCCCGGGTCAAGCCGGGGGCGCCACTCACCCATGTCTCGGGGGCGACCAACACGACGACCGTCCCGATCACGGGCCTGACGCCCGACGTGCAGATCCGCCCGGCCACCCACTCCCACGCGGTGACTGTCGAACTCGACGGACGACCGGTGCCGGACGGCCGGTCGACGGGGCTGGAACTGACGATCAGGGAGTCCTACGTCATCCCGTCCTACCAGGGCATGATCGACACCGCCAGGACGAACATCGGCACGCCCATCGCCACGATCATGTCGCGGATCCCGTCCCTGTGCCGCGTCTCGAACGTCTACCACTGGTCGCAGGGTGGTCTGCTCGTCGAACAGACGGTGGCCGCACTGGATCGGTTCACCCTGAACGCCGGCGTGACCCAGTGCACTCCGTTGACCGGACTGACCGGCGGAGCACGCCGGCAGTTCATGCCGAACGTGGGGGCGGCCGGCGGCCTGAACTGGTCGGTGTGGGCGAACATCGACACACTGACCGCGCTCACCGACTTCACCCCGGCGACCCTCACGGACCGGCTGATGCCAGTCAGCAGCATGACCCAGTGGGTGGTCAACAGCGGCCAGATCCAGCAGTGGGGCATCGCCGTCGGGTTGCTGCCGGTCGCGGACGGCGTGCCCGAGATCCGGGCCCGGTACACCACGGCGAAGAGCTGGTTCATCAGCTCCAGCCTCAAGAAGAACTATCCGCAGCTGGTGTGGGGCCGCACCCTCGCAGCCGGGGAATCCGTCACCGGTACCGCCTACCGCCGCTACCTGGCACCGCCGTCGGCAGCCACCGAGATCGTCGTGTCGGACTCCACCCACGACTTCGTGATGATCGAGCGGGTCGACGCCGTCGCCCAGGCCCAGATGCCGGCGCCACAGCTGTTCCACCGGCTGCTGGTCCCGGCAGGTCCGACGAACCTCAGCGTGCCCGACCGCGTCACCGTCGCAGGAATCCCGTACAGCATGCCGGTCCACTCCGGGTACGGCATGTGGCGCGCCGAGCCCGACCAGGCGCAGGCGGGACCACTGCCCGGGGCGACCCGCACGCGTGGCAGTTATTTCCTCACCCTCTCCGGCCCGACCCGACCCATCACCTACACCGGCACCTACCTGCTGCTCCTGCTGCACCCGGTGTACCTGGGTGAGCCCACCCCGGTCGACCGGGTGTGCGTCGAGGTCACCGTGGCGGGCACCGGGGTGCTGCGGCACGGCGTCTACGCCCACGATGCGGCGACCGGTCGTCCCGCCACCCTCGGCCCGATCGCCGACTTCGGCAGCATCGCCATGACATCCGTCGGGGTGCAGGAGTCCGTGTTGAGTGTTCCTGTGGTGCTGCCCGCCGGCTGGCACTGGTATGGGCACGTGTGGCAGACGAATGGTGCCACCCCGCCCACGTTGCGGGCCTGCGACACCGGCGTCGCCACCACACTGAACCTCGGCACCAGCTCTGCGGCGATGACCGGGGATCGGTTCGGTTACGAGGTGACCGGGGCGACCGGTGCGCTGGGGGCGATCACGATCTCCGGTGTCCACCAGCTGCCCCCACCGCGGGTCGCGTACCGGCGGGCCTGACCTGTCGGCTTCGCCCAGGTCACGGGTTCAGACGGTGGTCACTCCGTAGATCTTCTTCATTGCCTCGTGCTTGGCGGGGACGGGGAGGTGCCCGATGCCCAGCGACTTGGCCTGCAACCGTTCGAGGTACTCGTCGGTGGTCCGCAGCGGTCGCGCCGGCACCCCGGCCGCCACCGTGTTGTCCGGGATGTCACGCGTGACGATCGAGCCCGCCCCGATGACGCACCGGCTCCCGATGGTGACGCCGGCCAGGATCATCGACCGCATACCGATGTAGACGTCGTCGCCGATCGTGATCGGGGCGGTCCAGTCAAGGTCGGGGTGGTCCTTGCGCAGGATCAGCGTGCCACCGTCATGGGTGACGAACTGCACCTCGGAGGTGATGTAGACGTTGTCGCCCATGGTGATCAGCCACGGCTCCGACCCGAACATCGCCCGGTTGACCCCGTAGAACCTGACCCGTCCGGTCAGATTCACTCCCAGGGACCGCACGAACGCCTCGGGGTCACGGGTGGCGGCCAGGTGGTCCCGGACTCGTCGGACCATGGTACGAACGCGTCTGGGCACTTGCTGTCCTCGCTCATCGGGCCTACCGCTGTGGTGGATCTACGGACCCGCACACATGGGCCCAGTCATTGCAACGACGCAGTTCCGCCCCGGGTGACGTGGTTGCGGCCAGCCAGAATCAGCCGCAGAACTGGCGGGCGTGGTCCAGCACGTTGAGTTCCCGGACCTCCTGCCGCCAGAGTCGGTACCGCCGGCCCGAGGTCTCCTTCGCCTCGGCTCGCTCGCTGGCCGACCGGTCAGCCAGTCGGTCGAGGGTCTCGCTCAGCGCGGCTACCGATGCGGGCCGGACCACCGCTCCCCCGCCTTCGGCGATCAGTTCGCTGAACGGCGTCGCGTCTGAGCAGACCACCGGGCATCCGGACGCGAGGCTCTCCAGAATGACGTGCCCGTAGTTCTCTCCCAGTGTCGGGAAGAGAAACGCGTCGTACCGGCTGAAGGTCGGCATCACCTCGTCCGCCGCGAGTTCACCGCGGTACCGGACTCGGACATGGCCGGGCATCGCGTCGATGAGCCGCCGGCAACGCGCCCAGTACTGCTCGTCCTCCCGCGGACCGAAGATGTCGAACTCCAGCGGGCGGGTCGCCCCGGCGACCGCCTCCAACGCCGTGGTCAGGTTCTTCATCGGCGAGATCCGGCTGACGAAAACCAACCGCAGCGGCCCGTCGTGCGCGACGACCTGGGGTGCCGGGTGCTCCGGGATCGGGCACTCGTTGCCGTTCACCATTATCTGCGCCCACGGGAAGTTCGCGCGGATCTGGTTCTCCTCCAGCCAACTGCACGCCTGCCAGCGCACATCGAGCCGGCGCAGAAGCGGGGCCCAGACGGCCAGGAAGAGCCGCTTCTTGCGCGACTTCATGGCGAGTGCGCCGGACGACAGTTCCCCTCGCGGGGCGACCATGATCGCCTGAACGCGCACCAGTCGCAGCGCCACCGCCAGGATCGGCAGGACCGAGAACAGCGACCAGAGGCTGTTGACGTAGATCAGGTCAACCGGGCGCGACCGGAGGTGCCGCACGAGTCGGGCCCAGTGCCGGACCGCGAACGGGCCGAGGTAGAAGACGGCGGAGCGGTCGTCGCGTCGCACCAGCCGCCCGGACAGCTCGGGGTACGGTGTGGACGAGCAGAGGTCCCGGTCACCGGTGATCAGGGTGACATCGAGATCATCCGGCAGGGTGTCCAGAATGAACCGCAAGGAACGGATCGGCCCGCCGCCACGAAAGCCCGGCTCGAACACGCGCGCGGTGGCGACCACGCGATACGTCGCCGCGGTCGTGGATCGGCCCGTCGCCCTTGGTGTCCCCGCCCTGTCGGGGACACGCGTCCTTGTCAGCTCGTTCATTTCGGCTCACCTTCAACGTGCTGTCCCGGGGGTCGGCACAGGTGGAGCCGGCGCTTTCGCGGCCCACGGGCGCCCGGCCGTCACCATCGCCGACGCTGAACCCGTCACCACCGGCACCAACAACCGGTTCAGATGACGGAGAGCGGTCAACGTTCTCCGTAGCCGAGGGAGCCGCGGTTGACGACCGACGTAGTGATCGTAGGCGTGGGTGGGATGGGCCGTGAGGTATATGGGGTAATTCGGTTACTGAATGCCAACTCAGCCGGCGAGCCTCCCTGGCGGGTTCTCGGCTTCGTCGACGACTACCCCACCGAGCCCAGCGTCGAGCTGGTGCACCGCCTCGGCGTCGCCTTCCTCGGCTCGACCCGGTGGCTGGCCACCCAACCGACCAGCACCCATGTCGCGCTCGGCGTCGGGCATCCGAGGTTGCGTCGCGAGACCGACCGGGCCATCGCCCGGTACGCCCTACCGGCCGCCACAGTGGTCCATCCGGCCGCGGAGATCGGCCCTGACTGCGTCTACCAGGAAGGACTCTTCCTCGCCGGTGGCGCTCGGGTGACGACGAACGTGCGGTTGGGGCGCCACGTGCACCTCAACCAGAACTGCACCGTGGGCCACGACGCCGTGCTCGGCGACTATGTCTCGGTCAACCCGCTCGCCGCGGTTTCCGGACACTGCCGGCTGGAGGAGGGCGTCCTGGTGGGCACCACCGCCGCGGTCCTGCCGAGGCTGACCGTCGGCAGGGACGCCACCGTCGGCGCCGGCGCCTGCGTGACCCGCGATGTGGTCGACGGCGTCGTGGTCATGGGCGTGCCGGCCCGGCCAGCGGATCGGTCACCGGCGGATGCCCGCCCAGTCGTGATGGCGGCGCACCGTCGACAGGATGAAGTCGACCACCCGGCGTGACGTGTCGGGCACCTGGTAGTCGAGCGGACAGGCGACGGAGCCGTCGGCCACCTGCGCCACGACGACCCGGATGGCCTCAACGACCCCGTCGGGCTCCAGGCCGGTCATCACGATCGCCCCGCTGTCCAACGCCTCAGGACGCTCGATGGACTCGCGCAGGGTCACCGCCGGGAACCCGAGAATCGCCGCCTCCTCGCTGACGGTGCCACTGTCGGAGAGGGTGCATCGGGCATGACGTTGCAGGGTCACGTAGTCGAAGAAGCCGAACGGCTCGTGGAAGGCCACGCCCTCAAGGTGCAGGCCGTCACCAGCAAGTGCCTCCAGCCGCTTGCGCGTACGTGGATGCGTGGAGACCAGCAACGGCAGCTGCCACTCGTCACGTACGGCCCGCAGGCATTCCAGCAGCCGACGGAGCCGGTCCGGGTGGTCGACGTTCTCCTGCCGGTGCGCGCTGACGACGAAGTAGCCGCCCGGTTCGAGCTCGAGCTGCGCCAACACGGTGGATTGCTCGATCTGTCGTCGGTAGTGGTCGAGCACCTCGCGCATGGGTGAGCCGGTGTGCAGGATGCGACGCGGGTGCAACCCTTCGGCGAGCAGGTTGCGCCGCGCGTGCTCCGAATAGACCAGGTTGAAGTCGGCGACGTGGTCGACCATGCAGCGGTTGGTCTCCTCCGGCACGTTCAGGTCGAAGCACCGGTTACCGGCCTCCATGTGGTACACCGGCACGTTCATCCGACGGGCCATCAGTGCCGAGATCGCGCTGTTGGTGTCACCCAGTACCAACAGCGCGTCCGGGCGCAGCTCGGCGATCGCCTTCTCCGTGCCGACCAGGACGGCACCGAGGAGGCTGCCGAGTGAGTGGGTGTCCGCCCGCAGGAAGAGATCCGGCTGTCGGACGTCCAACTCGGTGAAGAAGACATCGGACAACGCGGGATCCCAGTTCTGTCCCGTGTGCACCAACGTGTGTTCCACGGTCCGATCGAGCGTGTCGATCACCCGGGCCAGCCGAATGATCTCTGGTCTGGTCCCGACGACGGTCATCACGCGGGTCACTTGAGGCCTCCTGATCGCAGATACTCGGATTCAGCCCGCTGGGCGGAATGCTCTGAGGGGCGCGCGCCGCGCCGGCCGGGCTGACCGGGGTTCACGATGTCCGCCCCTGCGGGGGCACCCGGTACGCCGGATCGCGAATCACCCGCCATGCCTGGTCGAGAACACTGACCGGCGGCCTGCTCTCCCGCCATCGACGGTAGGCCGCCCCCGCCGCGACGCGGGCCGAGTGCCGCTGTTCGGGCGTGGCGGTGGCCACCTGCGTGACCAGGGCGCCCAACGCCGTCGCGGTCAGCTCGGTGAGGACCAGACCACCACCGTCCCGCAGCACCGCGGTCCATGGTGTCTGATCGGAGCAGAGCACCGGGCAGCACGCCGACAGGCTTTCCGCGATGGCGTTGCCGAAGTTCTCCCCCCGTGTCGGCAGCACGAACGCGTCGTACCGCGAGAAGGTCCCGCGGACCTGCTCGGGGGGCAACTCACCCCGGTAGCTGACGGCGACCGACTCGGGCAGCGCGGCCAGATGCTCCCGGCAGCGCCGCCAGTACGCCGGGTCCTCCACCGGGCCGTAGATGTCCAGCCGTACCGGCACCGGCACGAAGGCGAGCGCGGCCAGCAGGAGGTCGAGGTTCTTCATCGGGGAGATCCGCCCGATGAAGACCAGCCGCGCGTGGCGGGTCGCGGGCAACTCGGCCGGCGCCCGATCCGGCTCGGGGCCACGGCTGACAGCGACGACACCGATCCGCGCCCGGGGCAGCACCCGGCGGATGTCAGCGGCCTCGGCCGGCGTGGTGGCGTGCCACAGCACCCGACGGTCGAGCAGCATCCACCGCCAGCCCACCAGGAAGATCCGCTTACGGACCCCGTGCACCCGGAGAGCGGCGGCGCCGAACTCACCTCGGGGAGCGACCAGGATGCGGCCCACCCGCAGCAGACCGAGCCCGGCCGCGACCATGGGCAGGATCGAAAACGCCGACCAGACACTGTTCACGTACAACAGGTCGAATCGGCCCTCCCGTAGGAAGCGCCACAGCGACCGCCAGTGCTCTGGCCGACGAACTCCGAGATAGAAGACGTTCGTCCGGCCGACCCGGGCCCAGCTACCGGAGAGCCCCGGATAGGGGTCGCTGCAACCGAGGTCACGGTCGCGGGTCAGCAGGGACGTCTCAATGTCGTCGCTGGCCAGGTGGAGCACTTCTGAAATGGACCGGACCGGTCCTCCGGCACGCCAGCCGGGAGCGAAATAACCGGCAGTGACAAGAACGCGGAATTTGTTCTCGTTGACGGTCGCCAATCGTTCTCGGGTATCAGCCGCGGGGGTGGGGTCGCCGGCCATCCTCGCTCCTCGCTTCGCACCACAGGATCGATTGGCCCAACGATCGACTCATCGATCCGTGACTGAACTCCTCTCTCATATATACGACACAGACGAAACTCCGCCCAGTACATGAAACCGCACGGTTGCCGAGCCCGAAGCCGATATAAGGAACTCGCGGGAAATTGGCTCAGCAGGAGAGGGACTTCATGTCACGAGTGGCACTCATATCCGGCATCACCGGGCAGGACGGCAGCTACCTGTCGGAGCTCCTACTCGACAAGGGATACACGGTGCACGGGATCAAACGGCGCTCGTCCTCTTTCAACACCGAGCGGATCGACCACGTCGACGTCCACCCACGCAGCGGTGAGGCCCGCCTCTTCCTGCACTACAGCGACCTGTCCGACCCTGCCTCGTTGACTGCGCTGATTCGGGACATCCGCCCCGACGAGATATACAACCTCGGCGCGCAGAGTCACGTCCGGGTCTCCTTCGACATTCCCGGGTACACGGCGGACGTCACCGGGCTCGGCGCGCTTCGCATGATGGAGGCGGCCCGCTCCGCCGACATCGGCTGCCGGTTCTACCAGGCGTCGTCATCGGAGATGTTCGGCTCAACCCCGCCCCCACAACGCGAGGAGACCCCGTTCCACCCGCGTAGCCCGTACGCGTGCGCCAAGGTCTACGCCTACTGGTCGGCGGTCAACTACCGCGAATCCTGGAACATGTTCTGCGCCAACGGCATCCTGTTCAACCACGAGAGCCCCCGCCGCGGCGAGAACTTCGTCACCCGCAAGATCACCCGTGCGGTGGCCAGGATCGAGGCTGGCATTCAGGACAAGCTCTACCTGGGCAACCTCGACGCCGTTCGGGACTGGGGCTACGCGCCGGAGTATGTCGAAGCGATGTGGCTGGCCCTCCAACAGGACACCCCGGACGACTACGTGATCGCCACCGGTGAGGGCCACACCGTGCGGGAGTTCGTCGAGACCGCCTTCGACCGGGTCGGTCTGGACTGGCAGCGGTACGTGGAACTGGACCCCGCCTACCTTCGTCCAGCGGAGGTCGATGCCCTCATCGGCGACTACACGAAGGCCCGGAGCGCCCTGGGTTGGGCACCAAAGACACTCTTCACCGACCTGGTCCGAGTCATGGTGGACGCCGACCGGCAACTCCTTGAGGACGAGCGTATGGGGCGACTGGTCCGGGTGGACCGATGAAAATTGCCGTCGACGCCTCACCCATTCGTCCCGGTCATGCCGCCGGGCTCGAAGCCTTCACCTACGGCCTGCTGACCGGCATGGCCGCCGACACCTCCTGCGACCTGCGAGTGAACGTCCTACGGGGCACCCTGGCCCAGTGGCGGGAGCAGGTGCCCGCCACGCGACTCGCCTGGACCGAGGTGGCTCAGCCGCTACGCTCCGACAACCCCGCCGGCCAGCTGTTACGCCGCTGGACGCCGACGGCGATCCGCAACTCCCTCGCTGTCCGCACGGCGGTCAACGCGGTCCGGCAACGGTCCGTCGTGCGACACACCGACGCCGACGTGACCCTGTTCCCGTTCCACAGTGCTCCGATCGGGCCCGGCAGGTCGGTCGTCGTCCTGCACGACCTACGCCACCTGCGGGCCGATTTCCACGCCCCCGGCTACGCGGCGGTGATTCGGAGGAACGTGGCCCGTGCGGCGGCGATCGTCGTCACCTGGCCACACCCGTACCAGGAGACACTGCGCCTCTTCCCCGAGGCCGCGGAGCGGACCGTGCTCATCCCGACCCCGACGTTCCAACCCGCACCGCAGCGCGCACACGCGCGGCCCGAACCGGGACTGCTGGTCTATCCGTCCTCCACCGCGGAGCACAAGAACCACGCGACCCTGCTGGAGGCGATGGCGCTGCTGCCCCACTGCCGTCTGATCTGCCCGGGGCCGCTGGTCGAACCCGAAGCGAGCCGGCTGCTCGCCCGAGCGGCACTACCCGACCTGCGCGGACGGGTGTCCTTCCCCGGCTTCGTCAGCCTGGACGCACTGAACGCCCTCTACGCCCGAGCCGACGCGGTGGTCGTGCCCTCGCTCTGGGAGGCTGCCAGCGGCGCGATGCTGGAGGCGTTCAGCTGGGGGCTCCCCGTCGCCTGCGCCGACGTCGAACCGCTGCTCGCCCAGCTGGAGTTCACCCGCGCCGACGCTGCGGTCTTCCGCGCGCAGGATCCGCGGTCCCTCGCCGACGCGGTGCGGCAGCTACTCGACAACCGGGAGCGCTACGCCGCTGCCTCACGCCACGCGAACGAACGACTCGCCGGCCGTACCTGGGAAGCCACCGGCCGCGACTACCTCGACGTGCTGCGCTGGGCAGCGCAGGGCGGGTCGAATCCGGTGCCACGGTCCCCGTTCGTCGCCACATTCGACCCCGCCGCGGTCGCCGCAGAGGGGGAAGCATCATGAGCATCGCGGACGACACCTACCCGGTGGCCCGACCGAGCCTCTCCGAGTTGGAGGAGCGCTACGTGGTCGACGCGCTGAGAAGCGGGTGGATCTCGTCGCAGGGTCCGTACCTGCGTGACTTCGAGGAACGTTTCGCCCAGCGCTGCGCCACGGGCACCGCGGTGACGACCAGCAACGGCACCGTCGCTCTGCACCTGGTCCTCGCGGCGGCTGGCATCGGGCCGGGCGACGAGGTGATCGTGCCCGCACTGACCTACGTGGCGACCGCCAACGCCGTGGCGTACTGCGGCGCGCGCGCCGTCTGTGTGGATGTCCTACCGGAGAGCTGGTGCGTCGACCCCGCCGCGGTGAGTGCCGCGATCGGCCCGCGTACCCGTGCGGTCATCGCCGTCGACCTGTACGGGCACCCGGCCGACTATCCCGCCCTGCGCCAACTCTGCCGCCGGCACGGCCTGCTCCTGGTCGCCGATGCGGCGGAGTCGTTCGGTGCCACCCTCGACGGGCAACCCACCGGCTCGCTGGCCGACGTGACGACTTTCTCATTCTTCGGCAACAAGGTGATCACCTCCGGCGAGGGCGGCTGCGTGACCACCTCCGACTCCGCCCTGGCCGATCGGATGCGCCTGCTGCGCAACCAGGGCATGGATCCGGGACGGCGCTACTACTTCCCGGTGCTGGGCTACAACTACCGGATGACGAACCTGTGCGCCGCGATGCTCTGCGCACAGCTCGACCGGGCGGACGAGATCATCGCCAACCGGGACCGGGTGATCGCCGGGTACGAGGAGCAGTTGGCGGACGAGCCGGCGCTGTCGGCGCAGCCGGTGGTCTCCGGAGTCCGCCGCGCGCCCTGGATGGCGGCCTTCCTCGTCGGAGCCGAGGGGGACGCGGCGTCCCGGGACGCACTGGCCCGTGCGCTCACCCGGCTCGGCGTGGAAACCCGCCCCTTCTTCGTGCCGGTCCCCGAACTGCCCGCACACCATGATCCGGGCGCGGACTGTCCGGTGACCGATGACCTGAGCCGGCGTGGCATCAACCTGCCCACGTACGCCGATCTGACCGAACCGGCGGTCAAGGCGGTGGTGGAGCGCGTCCGCGCCGCCCTGGCGACCATCGCCTGTCCCGCCGCCTGACCCCGCCCGCGCCCGGCCGCGCCGGCCCACCGCCGACCGGTCGGGCGCGGGTCGGGGTCAGGCCGGTTGGGCCGCGAGCGTGCGGTCCACCGCGCGGTCCCGCAGCAGCAAGAGGTAGCTGCCGCCCCAGGCGACCGCGCTGACCAGGGCCAGCACGACCAGCGCGCCGGCCGCGCCGGGTGCGCCGAACAGGACTGCCCCGGCGACGACCGCGGGGACGCGTAGCCCGCCGAGCAGGATGCCGAGCACGATCGCCCGCCGGCTCGCCTGCTCGACCCGCAGCCCGGCGAAGCCGATCGCGGCCGGCACGGCGAGGAGGCTCTCCAGCGCGAGCAGCACCAGCAGGCTCCGACCGACGGTCCAGTTGGCGCCCAGCAGTGCCGTGCCGACCGCGTCCGGCAGCAGGGCGACCGCGATGGTCAGCGGCAGGACCGCGGCGGCCACGAGCAGCGCGAGCCGGACAGCCGTCCTCGTCCGCGCCGCGCCCGAGTCGGCACGGGTGCGGGCCAACTGCGGCAGGATCAGCGTGGCGGCGGTCGACAGCACCAGGTTCACCGGACCCAGCAGGGTGCGCCCGGCGCTCAACGCCCCGACCACCGCGGTGCCCGCGACCAGTGCCACCGCGGTCAGCGCGAGCTGCGCCGATCCGGTGGTCAACAGGAACTGCGCGCCGAATCCCGCCGCGACGCGGGTCTCGGCCCGCCCCACGCGCCAGCCGGGCAGCAGCGCGTACCGGTGCCGAGCCGCGACGACCAGACCGACCAGACCGCCGCCGACCGCCCACAAGGCGAAGACGTGAGGCGCATCGATCAGCCCGAGCAGGCCGGCCAGCGCGGCACACGCCGTGAGCGCGGCCCAGGTGATCTCCTGGGCCATCGCCCCCGAGGGAGCGCCAATGCCCACGGCGATCGCCTTGGCGTAGTCGTAGAGGACCAACCCGGGCAGGGCGAGGCCCACGACCACCAGATAGGGCGAGCCGGACGCCGCACCGGCCGCGCTGATCAGCGCACCACTGACAACGCCGAGCAGGATCGCCCGCCGGGCGGCCGACGCGACAACCCCGGTCCCCGTGGCCAGCACGGTGTCGGTCACCGTGCTCCGCACCAGCCCGGAACCGAGGATGTAGAACGAGAAGGCCAGGGCGAACTGGCCCAGCCCGCCGACCGACTCCAGCCTGGTGACGGTGATCGCCAGCAGCAGGTTGCCGCCGCTCGAGAGCCCTCCGACGAGCAGTGCGAGCAGGGCACGACGGCCGGTCCGTGGGCCGTCCCGGGCGCCGGTCGGGCCGGCCGCGCGATGGCGGGCACGTACGGTCACCGGGCGGTTCCCGCGATCGGGGACATCCGGACAATGTCCGGGCGCCCGCCGGACCGGTCCGGGGCGCTGCGGCTCAACCACAGCAGGACGAAGACTGGTATTGCCGAGACCGCGTGCTGCAGAAAGCTGATGGTCGAATCTGGGTAGGTGTTGGACCAGAGCAGCGGGTCGGAGAGCACGAGGCAGAAGAGGCTCAGCCGGAACGGGCCGGGCGCGCCCCGCCACCGCAGCAGCACCCCCGCCACCGCGGCCCAGAAGGCGTGCACGGCGATCACGCCGATCGGGCCGTCGAAGAACCAGATGTTGCCCAACAGCAGGAAGGTGTAGGCCGACGTCGGGCCGCCACCGATGTACTGGTTGATCCGTTGCCCGGTGGACAGCGCCGGCCGGTCCGGATCGAGCACCCGGGGAACCAGCCCGTACCGGAGGTAGTCGGTGACCCCAGGCTGGCCCAGGTCGACCGGGACCTGGAAGCCCGACACGACGCTGAGCTGCCTGTCCAGGCGCAGTCGGTCCGTGGCGGTGACCTGGGTGTCCACCGCGACCCCGCGATCCTCCCGAATGCTGTTGCGCTGCGCGAACAGGGCCGGCCACAGGAGGAAGAGCACCACCGCGCAGAGCACCAGGTGGCGCAACCGGAAGACGCCGCAGAGCGCCCCGGTGGCAGCCACGAAGAACACCAGCCCGACCAGTGGCGCCGTGAGGGCGGTCAGCATGGCGACATAGGCCTCCGCGCCGACGAGGACGGCCAGCCAGCCGTACAGCTTCGCCAGAGACAGCCGACCGCTGAGGTAGCTGGCGACCAACAACGCGAACCCCAGGACCTGCCAGCCCGAGAAGAGCGTGCTCACCAGCGCGACCGGCCCGTCGGACAACTCGCCGGAGACCTGGTTGACGATGGTTCCCCGACCGAGGTGGGCCCCGAGCACGTTCGCCGCGATGCTGATCAGCGTGACCAGTCTGGCGACCGGGTAGAGCCAGGTATACCGGGCGTGGGCCCGCCGGATGCCCTCTCGCCATCGCGGGTCGGGGCGCCCGAACAGTCGGCTGATCGTCTCCACGGCGACGCTGCCCAGCAACGCGAGTCCTACCAGGGACACGATGAAGCCGGTCTGCGGATTCTGGTAGAAGAGCGCCATCGGCAGGATCAACAATGCGTACGGAGCGAGCACGACGACAGTCACCGGGTAGTGGCGCAGCAACCGACCGGCAAACTCCCGGTGGGCACCTGCCGCCCTGTTCCCGGTTGGCCGTTCCCTCCGCGCCTCGATCCCACCGATCGTCCCGCCGGGGTCGAGAGGAGCCCCGGGCCAGGTCATCGCGCGTGCCCCCTTTGGACGTGGTTGGTCGCTCCTGGCCCAACGAATCAACCGACCGGGCGAAACGCCCCGGTGTACGCGAGCGTTCGGCGTAGGACCGTGCCGACCAGGCGCCGCCACGTCGCGAGGAGCCTCGCCGGTAACGGCACCCCGTCGAACGTCTCGACACTGAATCAGACAACCGGTCATGAAAATGTGAAAACCGGACTTGGGAGGCCATATTCCGCTAAGCAGTTAGGGGACGTGCGTGGCCCCTGACCTGCCCTGGGTCATCGTCGGCCACGGACAGGACAGGGAGTCGTACATGCCGCAGGAAATGCAGCGGGTTCAGCCAACGACGTCGACAGCCACCGGCCGGGCCAGGGTGAGTCGCCGTCGGACCGCCATCTTCCTTGCCGCCGACGCCCTCGCCTGGGTCGGGGGATTCACTGTCGCTGGCTGGGCGAGGTACGAGCTCGCTCTCACCATCGGGCAGGCGGCCAACGCGGTGTTTCTCGGTGGGGCAGCCGCCGTGCTGCATGTCGGCGTCAGCGCGTTTCGCCGGATTCATTCCGGTCGCCAGCCTCTGGGTAGCGTGGAGGAGGTCCGTGGGCTCGCCGGTACCACCGCCACCACGGCAGCGGTGGTCCTCATTGCCCTCCTTGCGCTCGGCGAGCGCCCGGTACCTGCCAGCAGCCCCGTGATCGGTGGTGCTCTGGCACTGCTGCTGATGCTCAGCTTCCGTCTCCTGCACCGGCACCGGCGGGACCGCGCCATGCGTCCGGATGCCCGTTCGGCGACACCGGTGTTGCTCTTCGGCTTCGGCGAGGCCGGGCAGGGCCTGGTACGCGCGATGCTCAGCGACCCGAAGGGCCGCTACCTGCCCGTCGGCGCGCTCGACGACGACCCCGGCAAACACGACCTCCGCATCGCCGGCGTCCCTGTGCTGGGCAGCCGACGCCACCTCATTGACGCGATCCGCCGTACCGGGGCGACCACCGTGATCTTTGCCGTGGCAAACGCCGACGCCACGCTGATCCGTGAGGTGCGGGAGGCCACCCTCCGCACCGGCGCGACATTCAAGGTCCTTCCACCGGTCCGGGAGTTGGTGGACCATCGGATCACGGTCAGCGATGTACGGGACGTACAGATCAGTGACCTGCTCGGCCGACGCCAGGTGGTCGGGGATCTGACCCTGGACGACAACGGGCTCACCGGCCGACGCGTCCTGGTCACCGGCGCTGGGGGCTCGATCGGCTCGGAGCTGTGCCGGCAGATCATGCGCGCCAACCCCGGTGAGCTGATGATGCTGGATCGGGACGAGTCGGCCCTGCACAGCCTCCAGATGTCGCTCACCGGGCGCGCGCTGTTGGACGGCCCCGAACTCATCCTCGCCGACCTGCGGGACGACGAGGGTATCCGGCGCATCATGCGGGAGCGTCGTCCCGAGATCGTCTTCCACGCTGCGGCACTGAAGCACCTGACCTTGCTGGAACGTCATCCGGGAGAGGCGGTCAAGACCAACGTCTGGGGGACTCTCAGCGTCCTGGACGCCTGCCGGGATGTCGCTCGCTTCATCAACATCTCCACCGACAAGGCCGCCGACCCGATCAGCGTGCTCGGCTATTCGAAGCGCATCACGGAGATGCTGACCGCGCACGCCGCAGCGACCTACCCCGGCACCTTTCTGAGCGTCCGGTTCGGCAACGTCCTGAGCAGCCGGGGGTCGGTGGTGACCGCCTTCCAGCGGCAGATCGAGGCGAGACAGCCCCTGACCGTCACCGACCCGAACGTGACGCGGTACCTGATGACGGTGCAGGAGGCGGTGCACCTGGTCCTCCAGGCGGCCGCCATCGGACGCGCCGGGGAGGCTCTGGTCCTCGACATGGGCGAGCCGGTGCGGATCGACGATCTCGCCCGTCGGATGGTGGAGCAGGCGGCCAGCCCGGTCTCGATCATCTACACCGGGCTGCGGCCCGGGGAGAAGCTGCACGAGGACCTGTTCGGCCAGGGGGAGACCGACCATCGGCCGCTGCACCCGCTGATCTCACACGTGACCGTCCCGGTCCTGGACCCCTTTGAGGTCGCTGGACTGGACCCGTTCGACGAACCTGACAAGGTCACCGATCAGCTCGCCCGGCTCTGCGGCATCCTGCCCGGTCCGCTGCCCGGACGTCGCACGGGCATACCGCTGGCACGCTGACTCCGACCCGACGCTGACGATGCCCTGCTGGCGGCCGGGGATCGCCGGGATCCGGAACCATTACGCCAGGCGTTGACGCCGACACGGTCGGCAGCCCCACTCCCATCGACCTATTGACATCAATCACGCCGCCACCGAGGCTCGCGCCTACAGGTCCTTCACCCAAGGAGGCGCGATGAGACCGAGACGACTGGCTATCGCCGGCGTGGTCACCCTGCTCGGCGCACTGGCGTTGACCCCACCGGCGAGCGCGCGGCCACCATCCGACCCGGGCGCCCGCGACGGCCTGGAGGTGTACGTCGGCACCGTCGACGCGAAGCAGCGGGATCAGCTGCGCGCGGCGGGGGTCGACCTCGGCCACGACGCGAAGACGGATTCGGCCGGCCGCACAGAGGTCGAGACGGTGCTCAGCCGCCAGCAGGCCAAGCGGCTGACCGACAAGGGCGTCCCGCTGTCGGTGAAGAAGGTGCGCGGCAAGGACGCGTCGCAGGCGCTGCGGGAGCAGGCCGCAGCCGGCTGGACGGCGTTTCGCCCCTACGGTGAGCCGGGCGGCCTGCGGGACGAGCTGAACGCCACCGCAGCCCGTTACCCCAAGCTGACCAAGGTGGAGACGATCGGCCGTAGCCAGCAGGGTCAGCCAATCGTGGCCGTGAAGGTCACGAAGAACGCGCGAACCGTCGCGGACGGCCGGCGACCGGCGGTGCTCTACGCCGGCGCCCAGCACGCACGAGAGTGGATCACGCCGGAGATGACCCGCCGGCTGATGCACCACGTGCTGGACAGCTACGGCACCGACCGGGAGATCACCCGCCTCCTGGACACGACCGAGCTGTGGTTCCTGCCGGTCGCCAACCCGGACGGCTACGACTTCACCTTCACCCCCGGCAACCGGCTGTGGCGCAAGAACCTGCGCGACAACAACGGCGACGGGCAGATCGGCTCCGGTGACGGCGTCGACCTCAACCGCAACTTCGGCTACAAGTGGGGCTACGACAACGAGGGCTCATCGCCGGAGCCCAACAGCGAGACGTACCGAGGCCCCGGGCCCAACTCGGAGCCGGAGACCACGGCACTGGACAAGCTGTTCCGCCGGGTCGGCTTCGAGTTCTTCGTCAACTACCACTCGGCGGCCCAGCTGCTGCTCTACGGCGTCGGCTGGCAGGTGAGCACGCCCACCCCCGACGACGTGATCTACGAGACGATGGCCGGCGACGACGCGCACCCGGCGGTGCCCGGCTACGACCCCGACATCTCCGCCGAGCTGTACACCACCAACGGTGACACCGACAGCCACGCCACCGTCAAGTACGGCACGCTGGGCTTCACGCCTGAGATGTCGACGTGTGAATCCGCCTCAGAGGTCGACCCGGACGACGAGTGGCGCCCGGAGGACTGCGTCAGCGGTTTCATCTTCCCCGACGACGAGAAGCTGATCGCCGGTGAGGTCGGCAAGAACCTGCCGTTCGCGCTGGCCGTGGCGCGCTCCGCGGCGGACCCGGACGACCCGGTGTCGGTCGTCGGGCGCAGCACCCCGGATTTTGTGGTGGACTCGTTCGACACCTCGTACGGGCGCACCCAGCAGGTCGCTTCGATCACCCGCCGGACGCTCAAGAACGTACGGATGCACTACGTCGTCAACGGCGGGCGACCGAAGACCGCGCCGGTCCGCGAGTGGCGCGGTGGCGAGCGGTACGGCGACACGCACGACGACTACTACGCCGAGCTGCGCGGCACGGTAGCCGGAACGAAGCCGGGTGACCGGGTGGAGGTCTGGTTCACCGGGGTCAAGCAGCGGACGGGGGTGGTGGCCAGCGAGCACTTCACCTACCGGGTACACACCGACGTCGGCGGAGACGTGCTGATCCTCGCGATGGAGGACGTCACCGGGCTCAGCCCGACACAGACGGGCACCACCGCGAAGTACGCCGACGAGGTCGCCGCGTCCCTGACCGCCGCAGGGCCCAGCAGCGACGTGTACGACTTCGATGCGATGGGCCGCACCGCGCCACACCCGCTGGGCGTGCTGTCCCACTACAAGGCGGTGGTCTGGGAGACGGGCGACGACGTGATCCTGCGCTCCCCCGGTCAGGTGCCCGGCACTGCGGCCAAGGCCGCCCTGGAGACCGAACTGGCCGTCCGGGACTACCTCAACGAGGGCGGCAAGCTGCTCGTCAGCGGCCAGTACGCGTTGTACGCCCAGGGCTCCAACGGGTCGTACGTGTACCACCCGGACGCGCCGCCGGAGTGCACCGACGGCGAGGACCCCACCTGCCTGCCGCTGTTGAACGACTTCCAGCAGTACTGGCTGGGGGCCCACACCTACGTCACCGACGGCGGCACCTCGCCCGAGGGGGAGCCGTACCCGGTCGCCGGGAGCGGCGCGGCGTTCACCGGTTTCACCGGGCAGCTCAACGCGCCCGGGTCGGCGCAGAACCAGGCGCACACCGCCTCGTTCCTGACCACGTCGAGCTTCCTACCGCCGGACGAGTTCCCCCAGTTCGCCAGCTCCGCACCGGTGGGCTGGACCAGGCCGGGAGGTGCTCCGTTCGACCCGCGCACCGGCGAGTGGTACCTGTACAGCGGCCAGACGGACGAGTCGTACAAGCGGCTCTCCCGCACCGTGGACCTGACCGGGGCGACGAGCGGTGAGCTGCGCTTCTTCACCTCGTACGACATCGAGGAGAACTGGGATTTCCTCTTCGTCGAGGCGCACGAGGTGGGTAGCGACACCTGGACGACCCTGCCGGACGCCAACGGCAAGACCGGCACGGCCACCGGGGACAGCTGCGCCGAGGGTTGGGTGGAGCAGTTGCACCCGTTCCTCGGGCACTACCAGGGCGCGGACTGCTCCCCCACCGGCAGCACGGGCAGCTGGAACGCGGCCACCGGCTCCTCCGGCGGCTGGAAGGAGTTCGTGGTCGACCTGTCCGCGTACGCCGGCAAGCAGGTCGAGGTGTCGATCTCGTACGCCTCGGACTGGGGCACTCAGGGTCTCGGCGTCTTCCTGGACGACGCCCGGGTGCTCGTCGACGGGTCCGCTGTCGCGGAGACGTCGTTCGAGTCGGCTGATCTGGGCGGCTGGACGGTGGCCGGGCCGCCGGCCGGTTCCGGCGGCAACGCCAACGACTGGTCGCGCAGCCAGCAGGCGTTCGAGGAGGGCTCGGTGGTGGTCACCCCGGACACCGTCTACCTGGGCTTCGGCCTGGAAGGCCTGACCCCGGCGGCCCGCAACGATCTGGTCGCCCGCTCACTGACCCACCTGACCGGCCGGCCCCGCCGCTGACGGCAGCGAGGTGCGCCGACGGTCCACGGGCCGTCGGCGCACCTTCAGCGGTACGCCGGACGCGTCCGACGCCGATGTGGTGAGCTGTACTGGTGTCGGGGCTGGGTCTGGTACTGCACCCCACCCGGGATGTCACCGAGGTGGTCGGGATCATCGAACGGTGGGCGACGCGCCACCACAAGTCGTTGGTGGTGCGCGCGGAGGACAAGCACCGCGTACCGGCCAGTGTCGAGCCCGTACCGGGGGACGAGGTGGCCGCTCGCGCCGACGCGTTGATCAGCATCGGCGGTGACGGCACCATGCTGGGCGCGCTGCGCTCCGCCATCCGTGACCCGAAGCCGGTGCTCGGCGTGCATCTGGGCCGGCTCGGCTTCCTCGTCGAGGTCGAGCCCCCGGCGCTGCCCGAGGCGCTGAGCCGGTTGCTGTCGAAGGACTTCACCCTCGAGTCGCACGCCTGCCTGGCCTGCGACGTGTGCGGCGACGACATCGTGGCGTTCAACGACATCGCGCTGGTCCGCCAGCCCGGCTCGGGTTTCGTCACCGCCACCCTCGCGGTCGACGGCCAGAAGTACGGCTACTACCGCGCCGACGCGGTGGTCGTCAGCACACCGATCGGCTCGACCGCGTACAGCTACGCCGCCGGCGGCCCGCTGATCTCCCCGGCGGCGGACGCGGTGGTCATCACCCCGTCGGCGCCGATGTCCGGCATCTCCCGCTCGGTGGTGCTGTCCCCGGACGAGAAGATCCGGCTGGAGTTGAATCCTCAGTCGTCGGCGGTCGTGGTGGAGATGGACGGGCTGGTGTTCCGCGACGCGGCGACCGAGGGAACCGTGGACATCAGCTACCGCCGCAACGCCGGCCTGGTGGTCCGCTTCGATCGGCTGCGCTACCAGGAACGCAACCAGTTGAAGATGAGCCTGCTCGACCTGCCCTTCCTACCTGATCAGCTCCGCGAACTCCTCCCGAAAGAGCTCCAGAACGCCGCCAACCAAGAATTCCCCCCACGCTGCTAACCCCACCCACCCCCAACCCCAACCCACCCCGCGCTTCTGGTGATCAAGAGGTTTGCGTCAGCCCGCCCGGCGTGTCGTGACGCAAACCTCTTGATCACCGCGGCTGGGGGGTGGGGGGTGGGGTGGGGTGGGGTGGGGTCAGGCTTGGGCCAGGGCTTCGTCCACCAGGGTCTTGGCTTCCTGTTGGATGCGCTTGAGGTGGTCGGGGCCCTGGAAGGACTCGGCGTAGATCTTGTAGACGTCCTCGGTGCCGGAGGGGCGCGCGGCGAACCAGCCGGACTCGGTGCTGACCTTGAGACCGCCGATCGGCGCGCCGTTGCCGGGCGCGGTGGTCAGCGTCGCGGTGATCGGCTCACCGGCCAACTCGGTGGCGGTGACCTGCTCCGGGGAGAGTTTGCCGAGCACGGCCTTCTGCTCCCGGGTGGCCGGGGCGTCGATCCGGGCGTACGCGGGTGCGCCGAACCGCTCGGCCAGCTCCGCCCAGTGCTCGCTCGGGCTCCGCCCGGTGGTGGCCAGGATCTCGGCGGCGAGCAGGCAGAGCAGCAGGCCGTCCTTGTCGGTGGTCCAGGTGGAGCCGTCGCGGCGCAGGAACGACGCGCCGGCGCTCTCCTCGCCGCCGAAGCCGACCGCCCCGTCCAGCAGACCCGGAACGAACCACTTGAAGCCGACCGGCACCTCCAGCAGCGGCCGGCCGAGGTCGGCGGCGACCCGGTCGATCATCGACGAGGAGACCAGCGTCTTGCCCACCGCGGCGGCCGGACCCCAGGCGGTGCGGGTGCGGAACAGGTGATCGATCGCCACCGCCAGGTAGTGGTTGGGGTTCATCAGACCGCCGTCCGGGGTGACGATGCCGTGCCGGTCGGCATCGGCATCGTTGCCGGTGGAGATCTGGAAGTCGGCGCGGGCGGCGATCAGCGACGCCATCGCGTTCGGCGAGGAGCAGTCCATCCGGATCTTGCCGTCGCCGTCCAGGGTCATGAACCGCCAGGTCGGGTCGACCGTCGGGTTGATCACGGTCAGGTCCAGCCGGTGTCGCTCGGCGATCTCACCCCAGTACGCCACGCTCGCCCCGCCCAGCGGATCCGCACCGATCCGCACCCCGGCGTCGCGGATCGCGTCGATGTCGATCGCCGCCGGCAGGTCGTCGACGTAGGCGGCGAGGAAGTCGTACTCCCCGGTGGTGTCGGCGGCCCGGGCCCGCGCGTAGGTGACCCGCCGGACCTCCTTGAGCCCGGCGGCGAGGATGGCGTTGGCCCGGTCCTGGATCCACCGGGTCACGTCGGTGTCGGCCGGCCCACCGTTGGTGGGGTTGTACTTGAAGCCGCCGTCGTCGGGCGGGTTGTGCGACGGCGTGATGACGATGCCGTCGGCGAGCCCGCTGGTACGCCCCCGGTTGTGGGTGAGGATCGCGTGCGACAGCGCCGGGGTCGGGGTGTAGCCGTCGCGGCTGTCCACCAGCACGGTGACCCCGTTGGCGGCGAGGACCTCCAGGGCATCCACCGCGGCCGGCGCGGAGAGCGCGTGGGTGTCCCGGGCGAGGAAGAGCGGACCGTCCAGCCCCTGCTCACGCCGGTAGTCGCAGAGCGCCTGGGTGACCGCGAGGATGTGGTCGGAGTTGAACGCGTTGCGCAGGCTGGAGCCCCGGTGGCCGGAGGTGCCGAAGGAGACCTGCTGCGCCGGGTCCGCGGGATCCGGATGCTCGGCGTAGTAGGCGGTCACCAGGCGCGGCACGTCGACCAGGTCGGCGGGCTCGGCGGGCTGGCCGGCACGGGGGTGGGTCACTGCGGGATCCTCCTGGAGGAAGTACGGGTGGTCACAGCTCGACCTTCTGGCCCTTGCCGATAACCACGATGCCATTGTCGGAGACGGTGTAGCGCTGCCGGTCCTTTTCCAGGTCGACGCCGATCTCGGCGCCCTCCGGGACGAACACGTTCTTGTCCAGGATGGCCCGCCGGATCACCGCGTGCCGGCCGATATCCACACCCTCCATCAGCACCGAGCCCTCGACGTGCGCCCAGGAGTGCACCCGCACCTTCGGCGAGACGATCGAGTTCTCCACCAGCGAGCCGGAGATCACCACACCCGGGGAGACCATCGAGCCGACCGCGCGGCCAACCCGCTCACCCCACTGGTGTACGAACTTCGCCGGCGGCCACGGCGGCTGCTCGGTGTAGATCGGCCAGTCGAAGTTGTACATGTTGAACACGGGGTGCACGTTGATCAGATCCATGTGCGCGTCGTAGAACGAGTCGAGCGTCCCGACGTCGCGCCAGTAGCCCCGGTCCCGGTCGGTACTGCCCGGCACCTCGTTGTCGCGGAAGTCGTAGACGTTGGCCTCGCCCCGTTCGACGAGCATCGGGATGATGCTGCCGCCCATGTCGTGCTTGCTGGTCTTGTCTTCCGCGTCGCGCTCGACCGCTTCGCAGAGCGCCCGGGTGGTGAAGACGTAATTGCCCATCGAGGCGTAGATCTCGTCCGGTGCGTCGGGCAGACCGACGGCGTCGGTGGGCTTCTCGCGGAACGCCCGGATCCGCCGGCCGTCCTCGCCGACCTCGATGACGCCGAACTGGTCGGCCGTCGACAGCGGCTGGCGGATGCCGGCGACGGTGACCGCGGCGCCGGAGGCGATGTGGTCCTCCACCATCTGCCGCGGGTCCATCCGGTAGATGTGGTCGGCGCCGAAGACGATGACGTAGTCGGGCTGCTCGTCGTTGATCAGGTTGAAGCTCTGGTAGATGGCGTCGGCCGAGCCGGCGAACCACCAGGGGCCACGACGTTGCTGGGCGGGCACCGGCGTGACGTAGTTGCCGAGCAGCGTGGACATCCGCCAGGTCTTGGTGATGTGCCGGTCGAGGGAGTGGGACTTGTACTGGGTCAGCACGACGATCTTGAGATAGCCGGCGTTGGCCAGGTTGGAGAGGACGAAGTCGACCATGCGGTACATCCCGCCGAACGGGACGGCCGGCTTGGCCCGGTCCGTGGTGAGTGGCATCAGGCGCTTGCCCTCACCACCCGCCAGGACGATCGCGAGCACCTTGGCAGCCATGCCCCGACGCTATCCACCCGCGTCGCACTTCACCACTCGTACGAGGACTCTTCTGCACTAGGGTGCGCACATGACCGACTCCTCCCCGGCCGCTGGATCCCTGCGCGTCGATCTGCTCACCCGTGAGTACCCGCCGGAGGTCTACGGCGGGGCCGGGGTGCACGTCGAGTACCTGGCGCGGGAGTTGCGCCGCCTCACCGACGTGCGGGTGCACTGCTTCGGTCTGCCGCGCACCGAGCCGGGCGTCACCGCGTACGCCGAACCGCCCGGCCTGACCGGTGCGAACGCCGCGCTGCGCACGATGGGCGTGGATCTGGAGATGGCCGCCGGCACGGCCGGCACCGACGTGGTGCACAGCCATACCTGGTACGCGAACCTCGCCGGCCACACCGCGAAGCTGCTGCACGGGGTGCCGCACGTGGTGACCGCGCACAGCCTGGAGCCGCTGCGGCCGTGGAAGGCCGAGCAGCTCGGTGGCGGCTACACGCTCTCCTCCTGGATCGAGCGCACCGCGATGGAGGCCGCCGACGCGGTGATCGCGGTCAGCGGGGGGATGCGCAACGACGTGCTCACCGCCTACCCGCAGATCGACCCGGCCCGGGTCCGGGTGGTCTACAACGGCATCGACACCATCCAGTACGCACCGGACCAGGGCACCGACGTGCTCGACCGGCTCGGCATCGACCCGTCCCGACCCAGCGTGGTCTACGTGGGAAGGATCACCCGGCAGAAGGGGCTGCCGTATCTGCTGCGGGCCGCCCGGGAGCTGCCGGCGGACACCCAGCTCGTGCTGCTCGCCGGCGCACCGGACACCGCGGAGATCGCCGCCGAGGTGGAGGAGCTGGTGGCCGACCTGCGGGCCAACCGCTCCGGGGTGGTCTGGGTGGCCGAGATGCTGCCGAAGCCCGAGGTGATCCAGGTGCTCACCCACGCCACCGTCTTCGCCTGCCCCTCGGTGTACGAGCCGATGGGCATCGTCAACCTGGAGGCGATGGCCTGCGAGACGGCGGTGGTGGCGACTGCGACAGGCGGCATCCCGGAGGTCGTGGCCGACAATGAGACGGGCCTGCTGGTCCCCATCGAGCAGGCCACCGACGGGTCCGGCCGACCGCTGGCGCCGGAGAAGTTCGTCGCCGACCTGGCGGCGGCGGTCAACACGCTGCTCGCCGACCGGGAGCGCACCGCGCGGTTCGGCCTGGCTGGCCGGCAGCGGGCGGTGGAACACTTCTCCTGGGATGCCATCGCCCGGCAGACCCTCGACGTCTACCGCTCGGCCGGCGCGGCAGGCTGATCAGCCTGGTGTGACGCCGCCGCTCTGCGGTTCAGGCGGCGCGGTCGTCATACGTCGCGCGGTTGGCGAGCACATCGTCCATGTGCATCTCGGCCCAAGCCTTGATGCCGCGCATCATCTGGTGCAGTGAGAGCCCGAGGTCGGTCAGCTCGTAGGAGACAGTGACGGGCACGGTCGGCGTCGCAGTTCGGGTGATCAGACCGTCACGCTCCAAGGAGCGCAGCGTCTGAGTGAGCATCTTCTGGCTGACGCCGGCCAGCAGGCGGGACAGCTCCGAGTAGCGCATCGACCGGGGCTCACCGGCGCAGTCGGCGCCGAACTGATGCGAGCCGTCGCTGCCCAGAGCGGCCAGGACCAATGTGACCCACTTGTCGGAGACCCGGTCGAGCAGCTTGCGGCTCGGGCATCCCGCCAGGAAAGCGTCGTATTCGGCCTTGGTCTGTGCCCTCTTCTGGGCCGCCGTCATCGTTGCCATCACCCTCCCTCCTACCGCTGGTGCGTTACGCACCTCAAGGTGCCTACTTCCCGAGAGGAAGCTACCTCCCTATCGTGAAGCACGCAACGGTTCGGCACCAGCACGAGCCCAACACGAGGATCAGAGGTCTGCACATGTCCCCCACTTCCCTTCCCGGCGGCACCTGGATGCTGGGCGACCTGAGCGTCACCCGCTTCGGCTACGGCGCCATGCAACTCGCCGGCCCCTGGGTCATGGGGCCGCCTGCGGACCACGACGGCGCGCTCGCCGTCCTCACCGACGTCGTCGAGGGCGGCATCACCCACATCGACACCAGCGACGCCTACGGGCCACACGTCACCAACCAGCTGATCCGCGAAGCGCTGCACCCGTACCCCGAATCGCTGCACATCGTGACCAAGGTCGGTGCGACCCGCGACCCGCAGGGCGGCTGGCCCCCGGCCCGAGAGCCGGAAGACCTGCGCCGGGCCGTCTACGAGAACCTTGAGAACCTCGGCCTTGAGGTGCTCGATCTGGTCAACCTCCGGCTCGGCAACGCCGAGGGACCCCAACCCGGTTCGCTCGCTGAGCCGTTCGAGACGCTCGTCGAACTCCAGCAGCAGGGCCTGATCCGGCACCTCGGAGTCAGCACCGCGACGGCGGATCAGGTCGCCGAGGCGCAGGCCATCGCCCCGATCGTGTGCGTGCAGAACATGTACAACCTCGCGTACCGCCAGGACGACGAGCTGATCGACACGCTCGCCGAACAGGGCGTCGCCTATGTGCCCTACTTCCCGCTCGGCGGCTTCAGCCCGCTACAGTCCGCGGCCCTGTCGGCCGTGGCCGCCAGGTTGGCCACCACGCCGATGTCGGTCGCCCTGGCCTGGCTGCTGCGGCGCTCGCCGAACATCCTGCTCATCCCCGGCACCTCGTCCACGGCGCACCTGCGCGCGAACATCGCCGGCGCGGGACTCTCGCTCTCCGACGAGGACCTTGCCGAGCTGGACAAGATCGGCCGCTGACGAGGCATCCGACAACCCGGCAGACCAATTGGTTGGGGCGGCGGGCCGATCCGTTCAGATCGCCGTCCCGGGCGGGGATTTGAGCAACAACGTCGCCTCGGCGGGATGACCACCATGCCCGTTTCGTAGCGCGCTGGCGGCGATGCGAATGAGATCGATGTTGACCCCGGCAGCACCACTCGGGTCATGGACCTTCAGTTTCACGTCAAGGCTCACCGCCGTCTCGCCCCAACCCTGCGCCTCAAGGTTGAGGTGTGCCACCTTCTGCGATTGGAGATGCGACAGGTACCCGAGCGGAGCCACCTGCACCTTGTCGGTCGCCGACAACGCGTTGAGCTTGGACTGCTTCTTGGTATCGGGGTTCTCGACCAGGTTACGGAAGTCTTCGGTGCCGCCCAGATTGACCTGGTAGGAGCTGACCAGAGTGAGACCCCGCTCCTCAAGTAGCCGCAGCAGCGCTTTGTGCAGCACCGAGGTGCCGAACTGGCTGGCCAGGTCATCGCCGACCAGCGGCAGGCCAGCCGCCTCGAATCTGTTCATCCAGAGCGGATCGCGGGCGATCGGGTCGGAGGTGGTGTTGATGAAGGCGACACCAGCTCTGTGGGCGGCTTCGGCGTACGCCCGCGCGGTCTCCGGCCGGCCACTCGGGGCCGAGTAGAGCAGCACCTCCGCCCCGGCCAGCGCCGCTGCCACCCGATCCACCTCGGTCGCGTCGACAAGGCCCTTGGTCACGGGGACATTCACCCTGGGAAGCTCACCATCGAGCTGAGGGAAGTTGTTGGGCGGCAGGAAGATCGCCTCGGTCAGGTCCCTACCGATCTTCTCCTCCGAGGTGGCGAACGCCGCGACGAAGTCGATGTCACCCACCCCGAGCCCGTCGATGATCGGCCGGCGGATACCCACCAGACTGCCGCTGTGGCGGTACAACGCAATTCCCTGCACCAACGCTGACGTGTTGTTTCCGACGCCCACCACCGCAACTCTCACCCGTTTGATCATGGACGCGAGACTACTGGAGATCACGAACGGAGCTTGTCGTACACCTGTTCTAATCTCTGGTAGTGATCGATGCGTTGGCGCAAGGGCTCGTTCGTGGCACCGCACCCGCCGGCCTGAGTCCGCTCACGCCAGCCCCACCGCGAAGATCCACACGACGTCGGCGAAAGTGCTGTATCAACAGGCATTGAAACAGCAACGTCGCCGACATTGTGTGGATCTTGTCGGCGGGACGGCCGAGAGGCCGAAAGGCCGGACCTACGGCCGGGCCCGGGACGCGCACTGAGCGACAGTCAGTCGCTTGGCGTGATCAGCGTCAGGCTCGGGAAGTACGTGCGGTATCGCGCCCCATCACGGGTCAAGAGGTTGTACCGGCAGACCGCCGCGTGTGCGCCGATGTAGAAGTCAGCGACGGGCGATCGCTTCACGCCGCCCAGCCTGCGGTACCGCGCGTATGCCTTGCCGGCGAGGAAGCCCGCCAGGTAAGGAAGCTCCTCGCGAAGGAAGTCCCCCGCCGGCAATGCTTCGTCCAGCTCTTCGATTCGGTCGAAACGGACCGACACCTCGGCGTACACGATGGGATTGATCACCAGATTGCCGGCGTCTCGCGCTTCGGCGAGGGCGGCTCCGGACCACTCCGCCCACTTGGGGTCATCGGTCAGGATGTCCAGCAGCACGTTGGTGTCAACCAGGGTCGTCACCGCATCTGACGGGCGCGGCGGCAGCACGCGGAGCCGGTCACTCGCCACGCAGCATCTCCATCAACTCCTCGGTGGACATGTGCTCGGTGTCCTTGGCGCTGCCCCGGCCGCGCATGTGGCGCACGAGGCGCTGCCCCCGGGTGTCGGCGCCGTGGATCCGGACGATGCGGAGGGCACCGCCCTCCTCCACCACGTCCACCTCGTCGCCCTCGTGCAGGTTGTACTGGGCCCGCAGCGCTGCCGGGATGGTGACCTGGCCCTTGCTATTCAACCGCATACCCGACCCCCTGTCACGTATCTATAATGATACCCGATACGCCCTGCCAGGCGTCGTCGATGACGCACGACCTGCTTGGCCGGGCGCGAACGGATCTCGCGCAGTAGGTTGGCGGGGTGACTGGACGGTTCCCGATCGAAGACGTCTCCCCCGTCGTCTCGTGCGGGCGATACCCGGCCAAGGCGGTGGTCGACGAGCCAATTCCGGTGTCGGCGCGCGCCTACCGGGAGGGGCACGACGCACTGGGCTGCACCGTGGTGTGGGCCGGCCCGGACGGCGCGCGGCGGCCGTTCACCCGGATGCGCCCCGGCGAGCCCGGCCAGGACCGGTGGCACGCCACCATTCGACCGGACGCCGTCGGCTCCTGGACCTTCCACATCGAGGCGTTCCAGGACCCGTATCTGACCTGGCAGAACGCGGTGACCAAGAAGATCGCCGCCGGGCAGGGGCCGGCCGACCTGGCCAACGACCTGGCCGAGGGTGCGCGGGTGCTCGCCGCCGCCCGGGAGCTGGTGCCGGCGACCGACCGGCCCCGGGTCGCCGCAGCTCTCACCGCGCTGGTCGACACCGACCTGCCGCTGCCGCAGCGGGTTGACCCGGCTCTGGCCCTGGCCGACCTGCTCTGGGAGCACCCGGTGCGGGAAATGGTCACCGCCGGTGACACGTACTCCCTCTGGGTTGACCGCAAGCGGGCGCTCTACTCGGCCTGGTACGAGTTCTTTCCCCGTTCCGAGGGCGCGGTAGGCGACCGATCCGGCACCTTCGCCACCGCCACCGAGCGGCTGCCCGGCGTGGCCGCAATGGGCTTCGACGTGCTCTACCTGCCGCCGATCCACCCGATCGGCCGGGTCAACCGCAAGGGCCCCAACAACGCGCTCACCGCCGGGCCGACCGACGTGGGCTCGCCGTGGGCGATCGGCGCCGCCGAGGGCGGCCACGACGCCATCCACCCCGATCTGGGTACGCCGGCAGACTTCCGGGCCTTCATCGACGCGGCGGCGGCGCAGGGCCTGGAGGTCGCGATGGACCTGGCGTTGCAGTGCGCGCCGGACCACCCGTGGGTCACCGAGCACCCGGAGTGGTTCACCACCCGGGCCGACGGCAGCATCGCGTACGCGGAGAACCCGCCAAAGAAATACCAGGACATCTACCCGGTCAACTTCGACAACGACCCCGCCGGCATCCGGGCCGAGGTGCTGCGGGTGGTCCTGCACTGGGTCGGCGAGGGCGTCCGGATCTTCCGGGTGGACAACCCGCACACCAAGCCGTTCGACTTCTGGCACTGGCTGATCGCCGAGGTGAAGGCCGTCGACCCGGACGTGCTGTTCCTGGCCGAGGCGTTCACCCGTCCGGCGATCATGCACGGCCTCGGCAAGATCGGCTTCACGCAGTCGTACACCTATTTCACCTGGCGCACGACGGCCGCCGAGATGCGGGCGTACTGCGAGGAGTTGATCGAGGCGGCCGACTACATGCGGCCGAACTTCTGGCCGAACACGCCGGACATCCTGCACGAGTCGTTGCAGCACGGCGGCCCGCCGATGTTCAAGATCCGGGCGGTGCTGGCCGCGCTGCTCTCCCCCTCCTGGGGCCTGTACGCGGGCTTCGAGCTGTTCGAGCACGTGGCCCGCCCCGGCGCCGAGGAATACCTGGACAACGAGAAGTACGAGCTGCGCCCGAGGGACTGGGCCGGCGCCGAGGCGCAGGGCCGCTCGCTGGCACCGTTCCTCGCCACCCTCAACCGGGTACGCCGTGACAACCCGGCCCTGCACCAGTTGCGCAACCTGCGGTTCCACGAGATCGACAACCCGGCGCTGCTCTGCTGGTCCAAGCACGACCCGGAGACCGGCAACACCGTCATCGTGATCTGCTCGTTCGACCCGCGCATCGTGCAGTGGGGCAACACCACCCTCGACATGCCGGCGCTCGGCTTCGACTGGCACGAACGGTTCACCGTGCACGACGAACTCACCGGCACCAGCTACGACTGGGGTCAGCGCAACGCGGTGCGGCTCGACCCGTACCTGCAACCGGCGCACGTGCTGACCGTGCGCCGCCCGACGCCGTCCGCACCGCCGGTGCCCGCGGGTACCGAGCCGGCGGATCTCACCGTCACCGAGGTGCCGGACGACCTCTCCGGCGGCACCGCGCCGACGACCCCGGCACCGGCCGCGCCCCGCTCGTCCGGCTCCCGCTCGGCCGCGCGCCGCTCGTCCGCCTCCCGCTCGTCCGCCTCCGCACCGACCGACGCCGCACCGAAGGACGCCCGATGGACCAGCTGATCACCGGCGCGACGCACGACCCGCACGCGCTGCTCGGCGCGCATCCCGCCGCCGACGGGTCGACGACGATCCGCACGCTGCGCCGGGGCGCCGACGACGTGGTGCTGCTCGTCGGCGACGAACGGCACCCGATGAAGCGGGTACACGACGTCGGTGTGTTCGAGACCACCGTCGAGGGCCCGGTCCTCGACTACCGGGTGGAAGCCGATGGCACCACGCACGACGACCCGTACCGCTACCCGCCGACCCTCGGCGAGCTGGACCTGCACCTGATCGGCGAGGGCCGGCACGAGCGGCTGTGGGAGGCGCTCGGCGCCCGGGTCTTCGACGAGGGCGTCGCGTTCAGTGTCTGGGCGCCCAACGCCCGCGGCGTCCGGGTGATCGGCGACTTCACCGGCTGGGGGGCGGACGACGGTTGGCCGATGCGGTCGCTGGGCTCCAGCGGGGTGTGGGAGCTGTTCGTGCCCAACGCGCGGGTCGGGGCCCGCTACAAGTACCGGATCCTCGGCGCCGACGGGCAGTGGCGGGACAAGGCCGACCCCCTGGCGGCGTACGCCGAGGTGCCGCCGGCCACCGCGTCTGTGGTGCACCACTCGACCTACCGGTGGTCCGACGCGGACTGGCTGGCCCGCCGCGCCGAACGGCAGCCGCACCAGGAGCCGATGAGCGTCTACGAGGTGCACCTCGGCTCGTGGCGGCCCGGCCTGAGCTACCGCGAGCTGGCCGAGCAGCTCACCGCGTACGTCACCGAGCTGGGCTTCACCCACGTGGAGTTCCTGCCGGTCATGGAGCACCCGTTCGGCGGCTCCTGGGGCTACCAGGTGACCGGCTACTACGCGCCGACCTCGCGGTTCGGCGACCCGGACGAGTTCCGGCACCTGGTCGACCAGCTGCACGCCGCCGGCATCGGCGTGCTCCTGGACTGGGTGCCCGCGCACTTCCCCAAGGACGAGTGGGCCCTCGCGCGCTTCGACGGCACCCCGCTCTACGAGCACCCCGACCCGCAGCGCGGTGAGCACCCCGACTGGGGCACCTACGTGTTCGACTTCGGTCGCAGCGAGGTACGCAACTTCCTGGTCGCCAACGCGCTCTACTGGTGCGACCAGTTCCACGTCGACGGGCTGCGGGTGGACGCCGTCGCCTCGATGCTCTACCTGGACTACTCCCGCCAGCACGGCGAGTGGACCCCCAACCAGTACGGCGGCCGGGAGAACCTGGAGGCCCTCGCGTTCCTGCAGGAGGTCAACGCGACCGTCTACAAGCACCACGCCGGGGTCGTGATGATCGCCGAGGAGTCGACCGCCTGGCCGGGTGTCACCCGCCCCACAGCCGAGGGCGGGCTGGGCTTCGGGTTCAAGTGGAACATGGGCTGGATGCACGACACCCTGCTCTACACCTCGAAGGACCCGATCTACCGCCAGCACCACCACCACCAGCTCACCTTCTCCCTGGCGTACGCCTGGAGCGAGAACTACGTGCTGCCGATCAGCCACGACGAGGTCGTGCACGGCAAGGGCTCACTGGCCGGCAAGATGCCCGGCGACACGTGGCAGCGGCTGGCGAACGTACGGGCGCTGCTGGCGTACATGTGGGCACACCCGGGCAAGCAGCTGCTCTTCATGGGCTCCGAGCTGGCCGACGACCGGGAGTGGAGCGAGGAGCGCGGCCTCGACTGGTACCTGCTGCACGACCCGGCCCGCGCCGGCGTGCAGCGACTCGTCGCTGACCTCAACCGGGTCTACCGGGACACTCCGGCGCTCTGGGCGCAGGACACCGAGCCGGCCGGGTTCCGATGGATCGCCGGCGACGACGTCGCCAACAACACCGTGTCGTTCGTCCGGATCGCCCCCGACGGCTCGACGCTGGTGTGCGTGGCGAACTTCTCCGCGTCTCCGCTGCACGACTACCGGATCGGCCTGCCCGCCGGTGGCACCTGGACCGAGGTGCTCAACACCGACGCGCACCACTACGGCGGGTCCGGGGTGGGCAATATGGGCGCGGTGCAGGCGCAGGACGTGCCGTGGCACGGCATGGTCGCCTCCGCCGCCCTCCAGGTCCCCCCACTGGGCGCAGTCTGGCTCCGCCGGGACTGAGGCGGCGGGGTCGCCCACCGCCGCCCGGCCAACGGGTTCCTGTCATGTCGGTCACTGCTGTTAACGTCCCCCCTCGTTGATCAGTCTCGGCCAACTCGCCGCGAAATCCGGCCGGCCTACCACTGTGGAGGGTGTTCCTGATGGGCTGGCTGGCGGTCGGAGACTCCTATGAGGTCACTCTCGTGGACGGAAAGGTGGCGGCCCGATCCACCGGCACACGGGCCAGCGGTCGTCCACTGAGGACGTTGCCGAAGTCGCTGCGCGACGACCCCGAGGTGGACCGGTTGCGACAGCTCAGCCAGTGGCTGGATCGGCACACCGCCGACTGCCTGGCGCGGGTCGACGCCTGGATGGTGTCCTCACTGCCGGTGCCGACCGGGCTGCTGGCCCGGGTCTGGCCGGACCCGGCCTGGCAGGGCGCGCTGCGCGACCTCGTAGTGCTCGGGGACGACCCGGCCGAGCCGGGCTTCCTGCGGGACGTCACCGACACCGGTGACCTGCGGGTGGTCAACCTCGACGGGGACACCGTCCGGCTCTCGCCGGCCAGCGCCACGCTGCCCCACCCGATGCGCGTGCCCGATCTGGCGGACCTGCGCGAGTTCGCCGACGAGCTGGACGTCACCCAGCGGGTCGAGCAATTGCACCGGGACATCTGGGGCAGGCCGGCCAACCTGAAGGACCGGGATAACACGATCAACGACTTCCACGGCACCACGGTCCCCAACCGGCTGGCCGCCCGCGCCGCCACGCTCGGCTTCCGGGTCTCCAACAGCCAGGTCAAGTGCCGGGTCTGGGAGGCCGGCCGCACGGTCGAGGCCGCCATGTGGTTCGACGAGACCTACTGGGACTCCGAGGCGACCCTCGGCAGCCTCTCCTGGTCGGTCGTGGACGGGCCGATGCTGCCGTTGACCGAGGTCGGGCCGGTGGCCTGGTCGGAAGGAATACGGATGGCGATGGCCCTGTCCGGCGCCCTGGCCCGAACGGAAGAGAAGGCGTGACCGGGATGACGACCAGATCGGACGGGGAATTGGCGGAGAGCCTGCTGGCCGCCGGCGCGGTGCTGCCGACCGGCACCGCCGGCGTCGGCGACCGGGCGGTGCCCCTCACCGCTCGCACCTACCGACACCCGGCCCTCGACGACCGGCCGGTGGTTCGCCTGGTCGACGCAGCCCTCGGCGAGGGCGAGGACATGGCCGTCGGGTTCCTCGGTCTGACACCGGGCGCCGAGCCGGCCGTCGTCGGGCTGGGCCCGCGCCGCCCGCTGGCCTTCCCGGAGTGGGTACTGGTGCACCACCCGGCGGACGGCCGGCACGCGTTGGCGGTGGTGCCGGAGCTGCAGAAGCTGGCCAAGCAGGTCAGGTCGCGGCCGAAGGCCGCCCTGGACGGGCACCAGAGCGTCGCCGACCGCCTCGCCCGTACGCTGCCGCACTTCCTGCCGACGTTCTTCGAGCAGGCGGCGCGGGTGTTCCTGGCCGCCGGGCAGGACACCTACGCGACGCAGTTGTTCAACAAGGCGCGCAAGGCGGAGGCGCAGCACGGCCTGCCGGTCGACCTCAACCGGCTGGACGAGGTCTACGTGGAGTTCGCATCGGCCAAGGTGGTCTCCGCGACCGCCCTGGCCGGCTACGCGAAGGAGCTGTCCGCCCAGTTGCCGGCCGACGAGGCGCTGGAGCGGTTCTGCCGGCTGGCCCTGCGGGCAGCGGCCGCCGGCGTGGTTCCCTCCGCGCAGTCGGCCAACGCGGTGCAGCGGCTGGTCCGGGCCGCCACCAGGGCCGCTGGCGCGGCCGGCGCCGCCGCCATCGCCGACCGCGAGGCGGCCTACCTGGCCGAGTTGCTGCGACTGCCGGTGGCCGCCGAGGCGCCGGCCGGCTGGTGGAAGGCGCACCTGCCGGCGGTGACGGCGCTGGCCGGCCGCGACCCGGCGATCCGTGGCAGCCTGCTCGATCTGATGCCCGCCGACCGGAACAACCTGGTCAGGTGGCTGGCCTTGTTGGCCGACACCGGTGCGCTCGCCGGGCTCTCCGACCCGGAGGTGCCGGACGCGGCCCGTCCGCAGGACGGCTCCGTCGGCTGGCTGCGCCGCTTCGTGAGTCGGGCCAACCTGGACCGCCACCGGCCACTGCGGGAGCTGTACCCACTCGTCGAGCGGATGGCCGCCCGGCTGCGCGCCGAGCTGGCCGACAGCGGCGAGGCCCTCGCCGTCGCCGGCGACCTGGACCTGCTCGACCTGCTGCTCGCCCTCGACCTGCCGGTGGCACCGCCGAAGGAACGCGACACCCTGGATCTTGCGCGTTGGGTGAGTGTCAAGGGAGAGCGGGAGCTGCTCGCCCTGGCCTGCGACGACCGGTTCACCGGGGCTCTACGCCGAGGCCTCGACCAGGTCGACGACCAGCAGCAGGCCCAGCGCCGGCTGGCCGGAACGCGGGGCGTCCGGCCGTTGCTGACCGACTGGCTGCGGGCCCGGATCCGCGACCGGTTCACCACCGGGCTGCCATACCTTCCAGATGCGGTGAAGTGGCTGGGCAACCTCCCGGTCGAGGCGTTGCGCCTGGTCCTCGACGACCTCGACGGGCCCGCCGCGCAGGCGGTGGGCGGCGAGCTCAGGCAGGCCCTCGACGTCGACCTCGCCGAGCACGTCGGCCGCAGCCTGCGCGGCGGGCTCCTCGACGAGCTGGGCTGGCCGGACTGGGAGCAGGCCTGGCAGGAGGTGACCGGCGGCGACCACCGGGTCGAGGTGACCCAGCAGGACGCCTGGCCGTACGTGATCATGGGCGGGCCGACCACGGTGCGCGTGCTCGGCGCCGAGGGCATCGTGCTCCGCCACGACCTGCGAATCCCGGCCGGCGACAGGTGGCGCCAGCCCGGTTACCACTACGTCGACGGCCAACTGCTGGTCTTCTGGCATTCCCAGTCGTTCAACTACGACCTGTGCGGCTACTGGCACTCGTCACCCGACGAGCCCCAGGCCATCAACGGCACTCTTCGCGGCCAGGGGCACCCGCACGAGATCACCCTGCCGCTGGCCGGCGGCGGCCGGACCACCGGCGGCGGCGTGCTGCACCCCCGTGACACCGCTGTCCCGGTGGAGCTGCCGGTCATCACCGACGGCACCTCTCACTGGGTCTACCGCCCGGACGAGGAGAACAGCGACGACGGCTGGCGCGAGTACGACCCGGCCAGCAACACCCACGGCCGACGCAGCCTGCCCCGGTTCCTGGCCGAGCTGCCGGTGCGTGGAAGCCGCCTCCAGGAGTCGGCCAGCTGGCTGCGGCCGGCCCTGTCCGACCGGGCCACCCCGGCCGCCGCTCCGGTGGACGGTCTACTCGGCTGGCGGGTGGTCACCCTGCCGGACGACGCGGTGCGCGGCGAGGACCTGGCTGGCCGTACCGTCACCGTGGCCCCGGGACAGGAACCGATCGCGGCGCTGATGCTGCCCGGCGATGACCGGCCACGGGCCGTCCTCGAGGGTTTCGTCCTGGTCGACCCGGACGGTGTGGTGTCAGCCACCGCCGGAGCGTCGTCGGGCCGGCCCTACACCGCCAGCATGGTCCCGCTGCCGAGGCGGGAGTTCCTCGGCAACATGCTGCACCGGGATCCGGCCGGCTCCGCGGCCCTGCGCCGGGTGGACCGGGACATCGCCGCCACGCTGTTCAAGGCTGCCCTCGACGAACGCCGCGCCGCCATGGCCGAAGCGGCCGCACGGGCCGCCGCCCAGGCCGCGACCCGATCCGGGTTGACCGCGGCCACGCAGGCCATCACCGGCCTTCCCATCGCCCTCCCGGGGTCCGTGGTCGGCCCAACGGCCGGCGCATCCGCCACCGTCGACAGCAAGGACGCCCTGGTCGAACTGGTCCGCTCGACGTTGCCGACAATCAGCCATGACGCGCTGCTGGCCGGGGTGGCCGGCGTGCTGCGGCTGGCCGCCCAGGTGCGCACCGACCTGGAGGCGGTAGGCGAGCGGCTCACCACGTCGCTGTCCGCCCCGAAGGCGGTGGCACCGGCTGCCACCGCGAGCGGGCCGACCGACGAGCAGCTCAAGCTGGCGCTCAACGGTCTGCATTCGGCAGCCAGGGCGAGCAGCTCGACCCACGCCTTCACCCAGCTCCAGGTGATCGCCGCCCAGCGATCCGCCGCCACCGGGAGCGAAGCCGCCGTACGGCTGCACCTCGACGGGCCGTCGCTGCCGGTTGCCCTGAACTGGTGGGACGTGCTCGGCGCTGTCGCCGCCGTCGCCTACCGGGCAGTCGCGGCGGTCACCCCGGACGAACACCGGGAGACGCTGCGCGCCCTGCTCATCGAGCTGGACCGGCTCGACGTGAGCGCGGCGGCCGAACCAGCCCGCTGGCGTCGATTCTCGCTGTACCTGCGGGACGACGACCTCACCGGCCTCGACGGCGCACCCCGATACCCCCGACCGGGCATCCTGCCGTTGCCCGACGGGGCGTTCATCGCCGTGCTCCACCACTTCGGCACCGCCGGCGGTTACCTCCTCGACGCGCTGTACCACGACCCGGCCGGCGTGTTCGCCGTGCCCGAGCCGTACACGGTGCGGTCCTCGGCAACGGTCGGTGACGAACGGCCGGGCGGCTGGCTGACCGGTTTCCTCACCGAGTGGGCCGCGCGCGGCCCACTGCCCTGGCGGCCGGAAGCGGCCGAGCAGTTCGCCGAGCTGACCGGCGTCACCCCCACCGCCGGGAAGCTGGTGCTGGCCGGCCTGCTGTACGGGAACTCGATGGACACCGCCACGCCCGAGTTGCTCAAGACACTCGGAATCAAGCAGGCCCGCGAGGTCAACCTGGCCTACGAATTGCTGTACGAGTCAAGCCCGGCGGTCCGGCTGGCCGCGGTCTCGGCGCTGCTGCCGGACGACCCGGCCCGGCTGTGGACCGATGGTGTGGACGTGGCCGCCGCCGCGAGGGTCTGGAACGCCGCCGTGGGACGCCGGGCGGTGGTGCCCGAACAGCTCTTCATCGACGCGGTGCGCGCGGTCGGCACCGACTGGGCACCCACGAAGGCGTTGCCGGCGGTGCTCGGCCCCGCCAGCTCGGCCGAGCTGAACACCGACCTGACCTTCGAGATCAAGGGCGATCGGGCCCAGCCGGTTGACGGCCAGCCAACGGGTTTCACCGGCGAGGTGCTGTGCTCCGCGGTCACCCTGGCCGCCTGGGTCGCCCACCACACGCCGGCCGGCGATCCGTGCCGGGCCACGCTGCCGGCCACGCTGGCTCTGATCCGGGATCGGCTGGCCAACCCCGACCTGCTGCTCGACCTCAACGAGTACGTCTCCCTGCCCGCGTTCCGCCAGATGGCCGGCACCCCGTCGGCGACCGGCCCGGGCTGGGAACGCTACGGCGCCATCGTCCTGGCCACCGCCGACGCCCAGCCCTCGCCCGCGCTGCGGCCGGACCTGCTCGACGTCGACGGGACGGACCCGTACCTGACGGCGCTGCGGGCAGACGCGACCAAGCCGTACCCGACGGAGGTGGCGCTGCGGCTGGTCCGCGACCCACGCTTCGCGGCGCTGCTCGGCGATTCGGGGGAACCGGGCGACGGCGCGCGGGCGGCAGACGGGACCTGGTGGCCGCAGGATCCGACCCGCTCGGTGCCCGACCTGGTCGCCGAGGCAGCCGGGGAACACGGCCTGGGCGCTGACGCGGCGGCGGTGTACCTGATGCTGCTGGCCATGCCGGACCCGACCGACCGCGACACGACGAAGTGGACCGGGTGGAAGCCGGCCCGGCTGAAGGCGGCTCGCGCCGAACTGGCCGGCACCGAACTGGTCGTCGAGGCCAGCCGGTCCCGCGCCGGCCGGTCGCTGTTCCTGCCCGGCCCATGGCTGGAGCGCGGCCGCGGGCAGAAACCGATCGAAGGCTGGAAGACCACCCTGTTCGGCCTCGCACCAGACGGTACGGCCGGGCTCGGCGTGACCGTCCCGTTCGAGCCCGCCGCCGACCTCTACCTGCGGGCCTGGCAACGCCTCCGCGACGGCGACCGGCCCCGATTCGACAACCTGCCCACCCGCGGCACCCGCCGCTGACCCTCGCCCGAACCAGATAGAGATCGAGGAACATCCGTGACCGTGACGGAACACGTCCGCCCCACCGTGGTGCCGGAGACCGCCGCCCAGGTCCTCTCCGCCGAACAGCGGTACGCCGACGAGTTGGCCTTCCTGGCCGCGTACGACGACGGGGCCCGGCCGCCGGGCTGGGCGCTGACCCCGCGCGCCGTGGTCACCTTCATCCGGGGCAGCGACGGCGAGACGCTGAAGCTGCCCGCCGACCGGCGCACCGGCCCGGCCGACACCGAACTGCCGGCCAGCATGACCATCCCGGCGAAGTTCGTCGGTGAGCGGAGCCTGGTCGAACGGTGCGTGGTCACTCTGGCCGGCGAGCGGGGCCTGCTGCTGGTCGGCGAGCCCGGTACCGCCAAGTCCATGCTGTCCGAGCTGCTGGCCGCCGCGGTGTGCGGCACCAGCGCTCTGACCGTGCAGGGCACCGCCGGCACCACCGAGGACGCCTTCCGGTACGGCTGGAACTACGCCCTGCTGCTCGCCCAGGGCCCGACCCCGCAGGCGCTGGTCGACTCGCCGGTGCTGACCGCGATGCGTACCGGCCGGGTGGTCCGGATCGAGGAGATCACCCGCTGCCTGCCCGAGGTGCAGGACGCGCTGGTGTCCCTCCTGTCCGACCGGCGGATGAACGTGCCGGAGCTGAGCGGCACCGAGGACGGCCTGATCCGCGCGGCACCCGGGTTCACCGTGATCGGCACCGCCAACCTGCGGGACCGGGGCGTTTCGGAGATGTCCTCGGCCCTCAAGCGCCGGTTCAACTTCGAGACCATCCACCCGATCTCGGATGTGGACACCGAAACCGACCTGGTACGCCGGCAGGCCACCGCCGCCGTGCAGCGCGCCGGCGCGGCGTACACCGTGGACAACGCGGTGCTGGACGCCCTGGTCACCGTGTTCCGCGACCTGCGTTCCGGCCGGTCGGGCGAGGGCTGGGACGTGGAACGGCCCGGCACGGTGATGTCCACCGCCGAGGCGGTGCAGGTGGCGGCCTCGCTCGGGTTGGCCGCCGCGTACCTGCCCGGCGGGGACGCGCTCGACCTGGTCCCCGGGCACCTGTTGGGCGTGGTCCGCAAGGACGACCAGAACGACCACGCCCGGCTGCTCGGCTACTGGGACGGCCCGGTCCGCCGCCGCGCTGAGGACGGCTCGGCGATGTGGCGCCGGCTCTGGGATCTGCGGGAGAACCTGCGGTGACGACCGTACCCCGCACGTCGCCCGGTGGGGCACCGCCGACCGCCGACCCGGTGGCGGCCGGCCCGTCGACTGTCGATTCGACGCCGGCCGACCCACGAGCCGTGGTCGACGCGCTCGCCGGTTGCGTCCGGCCGTACCTGATCGGGGTGCGGCATCACAGCCCGGCCCTGGCGGCGGCGCTCCCCGCGCTGCTTGACGCCGCCGCGGCCGAGGTGGTCTGTATCGAGCTGCCGGCCGACTTCCAGCGCTGGCTGCCGTACCTGTCCGACCCGGCCGCCCGGGCCCCGCTGGCCCTGGTCGGCAGCCACGGCGAGGACGGGCCGACGGGCTTCTACCCGTTCGCCGACTTCTCTCCGGAACTGGCCGCGATCCGCTGGGCCCGACAGCGTGGCGTCGAGGTGGTCTGCTGCGACCTGCCGCTGACCGACCCCGGCTGGAGCGCCGACACCATCGAACCGGCCACCGACTCCGACTCGATCGCCGGGTCCGAGCCGGACGCCGAGGGCGACCCGGACGCCGGTGAGCCGGTGCGCGGCCCGCGCCAGTCCGGCTACGCCGCCGCCCTCAGCGCCAGCGGCACCGGCCGCGACGGCGACGACCTGTGGGACCGGGTGGTCGAGGTGCGCGCCCCGGGCTGCCCACCGGAGGCGGTCCGTCGGGCCGCCCTCGGCGTCGGATGGGCGATGCGTACCGACAGCGCCAGCGGCGACGGCATACCGGCCCGGGACCTGGCCCGCGAGCGACACATGCGCCAGGTGCTGGCCGAGACCAGCGCGGACGGCCGGCGGGTCGCCGCCGTCATCGGCGCCTTCCACGCCCCGGCCCTGCTCGCCACCCCGTCGACCGACGCTGGCCCCGCCCCCACGGCCAGCACGGCTGGCGGCGCCACTCAGGCCGGTACGGTCCGGTCCGTGACGACCCGGCCCGGGCCGACCACCAAGGGCGGCGACACGGCGATCACCTCGCTGGTGCCGTACACGTTCGACCTGCTCGACTCCCGCTCCGGCTACCCAGCCGGGATCCGTGACCCGCGCTGGCAGCAGTCCGTCTTCACCGCTGCCGGCGACCCAGAACAGATCCGGGTCGCCGCCGCCCGGGCGGTCACCGACCTGTGCCGGGAACTCCGCTCGGCCGGTCACACCGCCGGTACCGGCGAGGCCGCCGAGACGGTACGGCTGGCCGGCGACCTGGCCCGGCTGCGGGACCTGCCCGCCCCCGGCCGCGGCGAGGTGCTGGAGGCGGTGACCACCGTGCTCGGCCAGGGTGAACTGCTCGGCCGCGGCCGAGCGCTGGCCAAGGCGCTGGAAATTGTGCTGGTCGGCGCCGAGCGCGGCCGGATCGCCCCCGGTACGCCGCGGTCCGGCCTCGGTCCCGCCGTCGAGGCGGAACTCACCGCGCTGCGGCTGCCCAACCCGGACAGCCCGAAGTCCCGGGAGGTCCGGCTGGATCCGCTGCGCACCGAGCTGGACGGGCGGCGAGAGAATCTGCTGCAACGCCTGCAGATCTGCGGCGTCGGCTACGGCGAGCCGATCGCGGTCTCCGGCACCGGCGACGGCACCGCCCTGACCACCCGTTGGCAACTGGCCTGGACGCCGTCCGTGGCGGCCCGGCTGGACCTGGTCGGCGTACGCGGGGTGACCGCGGCGCTGGCCGCGACCGGCACCCTGCGGGACCGGTTCCGCCGGGAGTCCGCCGACGGGGGCCCCACCGCCGCGCAGCTGCTCACCGGGCTGCGCGACGCCGCCCGTTGCGACCTGCCCGAGCTGGTCACGGACCGGCTCGAGCTGGCCACCGTGGTGCTGCCTGGTACCGGCACGCTGCCCGAGCTGCTGGCCGCCCTGGACCTGCTGGAGGCCCTGCGCCGCGAGCATCTGCCCGGCACCACCGCCGACGGCCGGGCCCGGGCTGCCGAGCTGGCCGTCGTGCTGCTGGACGCGGCGGTCCGCGGGCTGCCGGGCCTGGCCGGCAGCGACGCCACAGCCGACGCCGCCGCGCTGGTCGACCTCGCGGTCCGCGCCGGCGAGGATCGGATCGGCCTGCGCCTGGACGAGGCCCTCGGCCACCTGGCCCGGGCCGGTTCGCCGCTGATCCAGGGCGCCGCCCTGGCCGCCCGGGTGCTGCTCGACCTGACCGACCTGGAGGTCCTGGGCACCCGGATGGCCGGCTGGATCGACGCGGCGACCGGACCGGACACCCGTCGGCAGCTGCACCGGCTGCTCGGGGGTCTGCTCACTGCGGCGCATCCGCTGCTGCAGTCTGCCCCGGCTGCGCTGGACCCGCTGCTGGAGCGGATCGAGCGGCTCACCGACACCGAGTTCCTGGACCGGCTGCCGGCACTGCGGGGCGGGTTCGACGTGCTCACCCCGGCGGCCCGGGACCGGCTGCTGCACACCGTCGCCGACCGGCTCGGCGATCGGCTCGATCTGGCACTGTCCGTCCCGCCCGAGATGCTGGCCCGCTGGACCGCCGCCGACCTTGCCGGTCGGGCCGCCCTGATCGCCCGCCGCATACCGATCCCGGGCACGCCGAGCGGCTCCGCCGACACCGAACCCGGCCCGGACACGCCGAGCGGCTCCGCCGACACCGAACCCGGCCCGGACACGCCGGCTGCCCAGCTCACCCCCACCGACCGGTGGCGGCTGCTGCTCGGCCGCCAACCCGACCGGTTGCCGGCCGGCGCCCGCCGCTACGCCCGCGCCCTGGACGAGCTGTACGGGGCGGGCCAGGGCGAGGGCGCCACCAACGTCGGCCAGGGGGCTGGCGGTGGGGGTGGCCAGGATGCCTCCTTCCCGACCGCACGCGAGTGGGCCGACGAACTCGAGGCGCTCTTCGGCACCTCGGTACGAGAGGAGGTCATCGCCCGGGCGGCCGAGAACGGCCGTACCGACGTGCTCACCGAGCTCGACCCGGCCGCGGTACGCCCCTCGATGGAGCTGCTGACCTCGGTGCTGTCACTGGCCGGCGGACTGCCCGAGGGGCACCTGGCCAAACTGCGGCCACTGGTCCGGCGGCTGGTCGAGGAACTGACCAAGCAGTTGGCCACCCAGATGCGTCCGGCGCTGACCGGGCTGACCAACCCGCGTCCGTCCCGCCGTCCCGGGGGCCGGATCAACCTCGCCCGTACGCTGCGGGCGAACCTGCAGCACACCCAGCGGCTCCACGACGGCCGGACGGTCGTGGTGCCGGAACGCCCGGTCTTCAACGCCCGGACCCGCAAGGAAGCCGACTGGCGGCTGGTGCTGGTGGTCGACGTGTCCGGCTCGATGGAGGCGTCGGTGGTGTGGTCGGCGTTGACGGCCGCCGTGCTGGGCGGGGTGCCGACCCTGTCCACCCACTTCCTCGCCTTCTCCACCGAGGTGGTCGACCTGAGCGACCGGGTCGACGACCCGCTGTCGCTGCTGCTGGAGGTGCGCGTCGGCGGCGGTACGCACATCGCCGCCGGGTTGGCCCACGCCCGCTCGCTGGTGACCGTGCCGAGCCGCACCATCGTCGCGGTGGTCAGCGACTTCGAGGAGGGCTACCCGCTGGCCGGGCTGCTCGGCGAGGTCCGCACCCTGGCCACTTCCGGTGTGCATCTGCTCGGCTGCGCCGCGCTGAACGACCGGGGCGCGCCCTGCTATTCGGTACCGGTCGCTGAGCAACTCGTCGCGGCCGGGATGCCGGTCGCCGCGCTCAGCCCGCTCGAACTCGCCCGCTGGGTGGGCGATCGTATCCGCGGAGGATCACGTTGACGGACCGCACACCCACCGACCTGTTGCCGCCGGTGCTGCCGGAGGTCGCCGCTGCGGCGGTGGCCGCCCTGCCACCCCGGCTGCACAAGCGGCTGGACGCCGCCGTCGGACGGTTGGCCGGGGTACCGGTCGGCCGGGTCGACGGCGGCGTATCGGTCGACTGCGACGCCGAGGCCCTGGTCACCCTCACGCCCGGGCCGACCGGCGCGGTCACCGGAGGGCACCAGGCGCGGTGCAGCTGCCTGCTGGCACCCCGCTGTCTGCACCGGACCGCAGTCCTGGTCACCTGCCCGGTCGCCGATCCGGTTACCCATCCGGACCCGGCGTCCGCCGGGGCGTCGTCCGCTCCGGACGGCCATGGCGCTAAAACCGGCCGGACCGGACGGACCGAGAGATCGGCCGCCGGTCGTGCCGGCCAGAACACGGCACCGACGAAGGCGCAACGGGCCGCCGCCGGTGCGCTGTGGCGGGCCGCCGCCGCAGTGCTCGCGGCCGGCGTGCCGGCCGCCGGTGCGGTTCCCCAGGCCGAACTACTGCGGGCCGCCCACAGCGCGCGGCTGGCCGGCCTGCCGCGAGCCGAGAGCGCCGCGCTGCGCACGGTCCGTGGCCTGCGCGCCCAACGGGAACGACAGGCCGGCCACCGGCTGGCCGAGCTGGTCGAGGTGCTGCACGACCTGCTCTACGTGGTCGGCCGGCTGGCCGCCGGCGATCCCGACCCGGCGCTGGTCGGCATCCTCCGGCGGGCCTACCAGCCGGACGGAACGCTGGAGGTGTACGGCGTCTGCCGGGAGCCGGTGATCAGCGCGAACGGATACGCCGGAGTGGTCACCCATCTGGTCGCCGCTGACGGGCGCCGGCTCTCCTTCGGCGACGTGAAACCGGGCGGCCCGAAGCGGGCACGGGACTGCGCCCGGGCGGTCACCGAGATGGGCGCTGTCGCGGTCAACCACGCGGTACTGGCCCGCGGCGGCCTGCGGATCACCGGCACCACGGTTTCCCCGGACGGCCGGCTCGGCGCCGGCAAGGGGGTCCGCGCCAGCCCGCTCCCCGAGACCGACTGGGCCATCGGACCGCTGGCGGAACTGTTCGCCCGCCCACTCGCCGAGATGGTGACCGCCCAACTCGCCGCCGACGACCCGGAGGACCCGATCCGGGCCGGTACCGCGCTGGTCGGCGGTGACCTGATGGTCGTGGGTGCCGTCGGGGACCAGGTGCTGGCCCGCGAGCTGGCCCCCGCCACCGACACCGGACCGGAGCGGGCGCCGGTGCCGGACGGCCCGCTGATCCGGCTGGCGCCGGCCGGCTCCCACCCGATGCTGGCCCACGTGGCCAACCTACGGCGGCTCGCCTCCCGGCCGGGCCTGCGGATCCGGGTGGTCGGCCGGCTGGACCCGGACCGAGCCAGCACCCTGCGCCCGCTCGCGGTCGGCCCGGTGCCCGGTGCCGCCACGACGCTCCGGCTGCCGGCGGACTGGCACGGCCGGGCCGACCTCGGCTACGAGGAGATCCAGGGCGGTCACCTACCGCCGCGTGACCCGGCCGCGATGACCGAACAGGTCCTCGCCGTCGGTGTCGACCCGGTCGCGGAGTCCCCGCTGTGGCGGGTTCGCCGGCTGGTGGAGCTGGCCGTCTCCGGCGGTCGCCGTGCCGTCGTCGAGACGGCCCGCGGTGAGGGCACCGCGCTGACCGGTCCGCTGCGCCGCGCCGGCTTCACGACCGCCGCCACGGTGGTCGCCGCGCTCACCGACGAGTCCGACCGGCGCGGGCGGGATGCGTTCGGTCGGCGTACCGATCCCGACCCGGACCGGTACGCCTGGGCCTGGCTGGCCACGGTTGCCCACCTCGCCGCCACCGAGCGGGAGCTGATCCGCTCCTCCTGGGATCGCCTCAGAGCCGGGTGATCCGGACGGCGTCGGCGACGACGTACCCCTGGGTGCTGGTCCAGCGGCTGACCCCGACGACCTGGCGCGTTCCCGCGGCGAAGTCGTAGGTGCCCAGCACCCGCCACTGCCCGCCGCCGCTGCGCTGGTCGACGGTGGCCGTCACGGTCCCGTTCGCCGTCGCGACCAGGTGCGGCGTGGCGCTGTTGTAGCCGGAGTCGGCCGGGTACCAGACCTCGACCCGGTACGAGCCGGCGGCGGGCAGCGTCGCGCTGAACCAGGCCGGGTCGCTGACCGCCTGCGGCTCGGCGAACCGGTAGTTGGCGCCGTACCGCGTGCTGAGGTACGACGACGTGCCCCAGGTGGCGGCGGCGGTGAAGCCACCGGCGGTGGCGTTGTCCACGATCACGCTGAACGTGCCGCCGGTGCCGGTGACCACCCGCGCGTTGCTCGCCGGGCTCTCGTGGTGCAGCCGGTCCAGCCCGGTCACCAGGTACCGGTAGGTCGACCCGGCCGCGGCGGTGGCGTCGGTGAACGTCCCGGTGCTGCCCGAGGCGCGGACCGTGCCGAGCAGGTTGCGGGCGTCGGCGAGGTCGCAGGGGTCGACCGCGCCGTCGCCGGGCAGCCGGTACACCGCGTACGAGGCCGTGCTGCCGGTCGCACCGCGCTGCCAGTTCAGGGTCACGCCGCCGGTGCCGCGTACCGCCGAGGTGAGGTTCGGCGCGGCGGGCGGGGCGCCGCCCACCCCGGCCGGCACCAGCGCGGGCCGGCGGTAGTGGTCGGTCGCCACCCGGGAGACGGCGCCGATGCGGTCGGCGCGGACGTCCTTGGCGCTGAAGTGAATGTCGCCGAGGATCCGGGGGTGGGTGCGGTTGAGCGTCAGGTGGTCGGTCAGTTCGGCCGGGTCCTGCCAGGCGGCGTCCTGCCCGGACGCCCCGGCGCGGTAGGTGGCCTGCCCGACGAGCAGTTGCACGTCGGTGCCGGCCACGGTCTCGGACCACCAGCGGACCAGCTCCGCGTAGTCGGCCGAGGAGTGGCCGATGTGCCAGTAGATCTGCGGGGCGATGTAGTCGATCCAGCCCTGCTTCACCCAGCGGCGGGTGTCGGCATAGATCGCGTCGTACGACTGGAGGCCGGTGGTGCGCGAGCCGAGCGGGTCGGTGCCGGCGTTGCGCCAGATGCCGAACGGGCTGACGCCGAGCTTCACCCACGGCTTGACCGCCCGGATCCGGTCGCGCATCTCCCGGACCAGCAGGTTGACGTTGTTGCGCCGCCAGTCGGCGATGGTGCTGAAGCCGGCGCCGTACTGGGAGAAGGTGGCCTGGTCGGGGAAACCGCCACCGCTGCCCGGGTACGGGTAGAAGTAGTCGTCCCAGTGCACCGCGTCGATGTCGTAGCGGCGGACGGCGTCCATCATGGCGTCCTGCACGAAGGCGCGGACAGCGGGGATGCCGGGGTTGTAGTAGAGCTGGCCGTTGTAGGCGACGGCCCAGCCCGGGTTCCTGCGGGCCGGATGGCTGGCCGCCAGCCTGGTCAGGTCGGTGTCGGTGGCGACCCGGTACGGGTTGAACCAGGCGTGGAACTCCAGGTTGCGGGCGTGCGCCTCGGCCACCATGAAGGCCAGCGGGTCGTAGCCGGGGTTGCCGCCCTGGGCGCCGGTGAGCCACTGCGACCACGGCTCGTACGTCGACGGCCAGAACGCGTCGGCGGCGGGGCGGATCTGCACGACGACGGCGTTCATCCGACGTTGCTTGGCCAGGTCGAGCCAGCCCCGGTACTCGGCCTGCTGGGCCGCCTGGGTGAGCCCGGTGCGGCTGGGCCAGTCGATGTTGGCCACGCTGGCGATCCACATGCCCCGGAACTGCCGTTTCGGGGTGGCCGGATCGGTTACGCAGGCCGCCTGGGCGGCCACCGGCACGGTGTCCGGCGGGGTGGGCGGGGAGGCGGGGGCAGCCGCGCCGAGCACCAGCGCCGCTACCAGCGCCAGCCCTGCAAGATATTGACCATAGTCTCTGCGCACGAAAATATGTTCAATGCTGCCGACCCGCTGCGCAAGTATTCTTCACGATTTTCCCGCAACGACCTCACATCGCCACCGGCAGATGTGAGGAGATCAGACCAGGCCGGCTTCGCGGAGCAACTGCCACAGGCCTGCGCCGTCCGGGGCCGACAACCACTTCTGACCCACCGGCCCTGACGACGGGCGACCGGCCGGGGCGGGCAGGCTACCGGCCAGCACGGACTGCGTCGGGGAGAGGCGGCGGATCGCCACCCCGGCGACGTTCTCCGGGTGGGCGGCGGCGAACTCCCGGTAGATCTCCTGGTCGTGCTGCCCGTCGTCGCCGACCAGCAGCCAGCGCACCTCCGGGAACTCCTTGGCCAGCCGTGCCAGGGTGACCCGCTTGTGCTCCATTCCGCTGCGGAACCAGCGGTCGGCGGTCGGGCCCCAGTCGGTGAGCAGCAACGGCCCGGCCGGGTAGAGGTGCCGGGACAGGAAGCGGGTCAGGGTGGGGGCCACGTTCCACGCGCCGGTGGAGAGGTAGAAGACCGGTGCGCCGGGGTGCGCGGTGACCAGCCGCTCGTAGAGCACCGCCATACCGGGAACGGCGTTGCGGGCGTGCTCGTCGAGCACGAACGTGTTCCACGCGGCGAGCAGCGGCCGGGGCAGCGCGGTCACCATCACCGTGTCGTCGATGTCGGAGAGGATGCCGAACTTGACCTCCGGGTCGAGGATGCGCACCGGCGCGTCGACCGGCTCGGCGTCCGGAACGCTGAGGCGGACCGTGCCCCACCCGGGCGCCAGGTCGGCCTCGACCAGCGTGTCGACGAAGCCGCTGCGGTCGGCCTGCGTCTCGTGCCGTACCCCGCCGGCCTCGATGGTCACGGTGACGTGCTTGTTGGGCAGGGTGGTGAAGCTGCGCCAGCCGCGGACCTTGTCCAGCCGACCCCGCTGGCGGGTGTCCGGTCGGCCCAGCAGCACCCGGCACATCACCCGCACCCAGCCGGGCGCGCCATAGCCGGTGTACGCGACGATGTTGACCCGCCAGCCGGTGCGCCGCAGCCGTCGCTGGACGAGCTGGTGCACGGCGTCCTCGATCCGCGCGGCCCGGTGCAGATTCGTAACGGCCAACTGGCCGGCGGGAGTGGGTGGCACCCGCCAACCCTGCCACACGTCGACAGCCACGGCCACGCGAGCCGGCCCCGGCTGAGCCGATCCACCCCGGCCACCCCACCAAACGTGAAACACTCCGTCGGGACGACGACGGGGGCGTGGTCGTGTCACATCCAGAGCAGCACCGTGGGCGATGGCGCCCGAGACTCGACCGGCCGGCGCTCGTCGCGCTGCTGTTCGGGCTCGCCGGCGTCGGGTATCGACTGGTCCTGACGCTGTACACGGTGCCGGTGTCGAACAGTGACGAGGCGACGTTCGGCCTCGCAGCGCTGCACATCGCGCAGGGCCGGGAACGCCCGGTCTTCCTCTACGGGCAGCACTACATGGGGATGCTGGAGTCGTACCTGGCCGCTCCCCTGGTGGCGGTGGCCGGGCCGAGCTGGCCGGTGCTGCGGCTGCCGATGCTCGCGTTGTACGCGGTCTTCCTCTATCTGATCTACCGGCTGACCCGCCGGCTCTGCACACCCTGGTTCGCCACCTTCGTCGTGGGCCTGCTCGCGCTCGGAGGCGAGCGGGTGGTGCGCGACCAACTCACCGTCGTCGGTGGCCGACCCGAGGTGAAGCCGGCGGTGCTGCTGATGCTGCTGATCACCGTGGGGCTGGCCGCCGGGACGATCCACCGCCGACGGCTCGCGTTCGCCCTGTTCGGCCTGCTCGTCGGGCTCGCCGCCTGGTCGGACTGGCTGATCCTGCCGTACCTGGCGGTGGCCGGGCTGACGCTGGTGTGGGCGGTGCGGCGAGAGCTGTTCGGCTGGTCCGGCCTGCTGCTGGTGGCGGGGGTCGTCGTCGGGGTGGCGCCGATGCTCTGGGACAACCTGCGAGCCCCGCCCGGTGCGGACTCGCTGTCGGTGTTCCGGGAGGTCAGCACCAAGGCCGGGCCAACCCCGCCCTGGTCCGACCGGATCCGCGGCGGCCTCCTGGAGGGGGTTCCGCTGGCGCACGGGCTCTGCCCGGTGGACGGCTGCGGACGCTGGCAACAGTGGTTCGGCTTGTTGTATCCGGTGCTGCTGGTGGCCGGCGCGGTGCTCGCGGTCCTCGCGTACCGCCGGGCCGCGGGAGCCCCGCGCGGCGAGCGGGTCGGGCCGGTGGTGCAGCTCGCGCTGGTCGTCGGCGCGGCGCTGACCCTGCTGTCGTACGTGCGCAGCCCGCTCGCCGCGACCAACCCACTGGAGAACGCCCGTTACCTGTCGGTGCTGCAACTGTCGCTGCCGGCGGTGCTCTGGCCGCTCTGGGTGGCAGCGGTGGCCTGCTGGCGGGGCACGGTCGGCGCACTCGGCCGGTTCACCGGGGCGCTGTCCACCGCCGTTCTGGCCGCACTGACCGCGACCACGCTGGTGATCACCGTGCTCTTCGCGGCCACCGGCACCGCCACGTCGCGGACCGAGGAGCGCCAGGCCCGGGAGTTGGCCGCCGCGCTGCGCACCAACGGCCCTCACGAGGTGTACGGGGACTACTGGACCTGCAACCGGTTGATCTTCAATACGGACGAGACGGTGGTCTGCGGGGTGCTCGACGGCGACCTGTCCCCCGGGCAGAACCGCTACCGGCCGTACTGGCGGCAGGTCGGGCAGGCCGAGCGACCGGGCTACGTGATGAAGGTCGACTCGCCGATGGATCGGCGGCTGCGGGCGCTGCTCGCCGACCGGGCCGACGCCGCGCCGGTGCAGGAGGTCGGCGGCTATCGCGTGTACCACCCCGACACCCCGCTGCGGCCCTGGCGATAGAGGCGGGTCGTACGCTGGCCGGGCCGGCGCGTGGGGCGCCGTCCCGCCCGTCGAGGAGACCCGATGCTCATCCTGCTGCCGCCCTCGGAGGGAAAGGCCGACGCCGGCACCGGACGGCGGTGGACCCCGGACAAGGTCTCGCTGCCAGAGCTGAACCCGGCCCGCGAGCGGGTGCTCGACGCGCTGGTGGCGCTGAGCGCCGGGCCGGACGAGGCGGCGGCGCGGGCCGCGCTCGGGCTCAGCGAGGGCCAGCGGGGCGACCTGCGCCGCAACGCCCGGCTGCGGGAGGCGGCCACCGCGCCGGCCGAGCGGCTCTACACCGGGGTGCTCTACGAGGCGCTGGAGTTGACCTCGTTGCCGACTGCGGCGCAGCGGGCGGCCCGACGGTCGATCCTGATCAGCTCCGGGCTGTGGGGCGCGGTCCGACTGGCCGACCGGATCCCCCCGTACCGCTGCCCGATCGGCGCTCGCCTGCCGGGCGTCGGGGCGCTGTCGGCGTACTGGCGCAAGGAGTTGGCGCCGGCGTTGGACGCCGCCGCCGGCAAGGGCCCGGTGCTGGACCTGCGCTCCGGCGCGTACGCGGCCACCTGGACGCCGCGCGGGGAGCTGGCCGACCGGACCGTCACCGTGCGGGTGCTGCACGAGCGCGAGGTCGACGGCGTGCCGGTGCGTTCGGTGGTCAGCCACTTCAACAAGGCGACCAAGGGGCGGCTGGTCCGTGACCTGCTCGTCGCCGGGGCCCGGCCGCGCACCGCCGCGGAAATGGTCGGCACGCTGCGGGAGTTGAAGTACACCGTCGTCGAGCAGGCAACCGCACCCGGCCGGGTGCGGCAGGTGGATCTGGTGGTCAGCGACCTGTAGCGGCGGGGCAGCCGCAAGATTTGCTCAAGGCTGGGCGCGACCAGTTCCGTAACGGCGACGCAGGGGCCACGGTAGGGGAACCCAGACTCCGACAAGGGAGCCTCCGTTGGCCCGCGAACCCGCCCTGCTCGACCGGCCCCGCTCCCCGGCATCGCCACCCCCGCTGGACTGGCTGACGCTGGGCGACGCGTTCGAGGCCGCCTGCCTGCTGCGCTGCACGCCGCCGCCGACCGCCGCCCGGCCGAGCGTGGCGCTCCCGGCGCGCTCGCCGGGGGTGGAGTTCAACCGGCAGGACGCCGCGCAGCGGATGCGGCAGTTGCTCGCCCGGCTGGACATCCCGGTCACCCACGAGGTGGCCGTCGGCGGCCTGCGCCGCCGCTACGAGTTGCACCGGCTCTGGGTGCCCCAGGAGCACCAGGGCGCGTACACCCGGGTGTTGAACGCCGGTTGGTGGCAGGGGCGGCGTGAGCTGCTCGGCGGGCCGCTGCCCGGCGCCTCGCCGGCGCGCCGGCGGATGGTGACCCGGCTGGCAGCGGCGGCCTGGCGGTCGGCGCTGCTGGCCGCCGGGCGGCACGTCCGCCGGCACATCCTCGGCGTACGACTCACCGACCGGGAGCTGGCCGCGGTGCTGATTCGGGGCGCGGCGGTGCTCGACGTGCCGGCCGGGCTCCGCCCGGGCACCGGCTGCTTCCTGGTCAGCGTGGCCGACGGCCCGGACCGGCAGCGGATCCTCAGCAGCGCTGCCCTGGAGCCGGCGCGCGGCGTGGTCGTGACGCCGACACGTCGTCCGGCCTGCTGATCGGTGATCAGGTCGCGCACCACCGGAAGGGGCTTGCGCGCGCCGGTCCGACGGCGCACAGTGCACCGCGTGAGTCGTACCTCGTCCAGCCGGCCTGGCCGCCACCACGCGGGGACGGCTGCCCTGTTGACGGTGCTGCTGACCACGATCCTGACCGCCGCCGGCTGCCGGGACGCCCCGATCGAGCCGACGTCGATCCGGATCGCCACCGGCAGCCCCACCGCCGTCTACTACGCGTTCGGGCAGTCCCTGGCGGCCATCCTCAACCGGGAAATGCCCAAGGTGCGGGCCAGCGTGGTGATCACCGCAGCGTCGGCGCAGAACGTTCAGCTGGTCGGCTCCGGCGGGGCCGAGCTGGGCTTCACCCAGGCCGACGTGCTGCCCGCCACCACGGCGGAGAGCCCCTCGGTCGACGCGATCGCCCGGGTGTACGACGACCAACTGCACCTGGTCACCACGGGCGGCGGTCCGGTCCGCACGGTCGCCGACCTGCGCGGTCGCCGAGTCTCCGTCGGCGCACCCGGATCGGGCACCGAGATCACCGCGACCCGGCTGCTGGAGGTGGCCCAACTCGGCGGTGACGAGGTGCACCGCGAGCGGCTCGGACTGGACGTCTCGGTGGCGGCGCTCCGTTCCGGGCGGATCGACGCGTTCTTCTTCTCCGGCGGGTTGCCGGTGCGGGGCATCGAGGAGCTGGCCGGGCGCAGCGCCACCCGGATCGTGGACCTCAGCGAATGGACGGAGCCGCTGCGCTCCCGCTACGGCCAGGTCTACGTCTCCCGGGACATCCCCCGCTCGGTGTACGGGGTGGACGCGATGACCACGGTGGCCAACCCGAACTACCTGATCGTCCGGGCCAACCTGCCCGAGCCGCTGGTCCGGGAGGTGACCCGGCTGCTGATGGAACGCCGGGCCGAGCTGGCCGCCGCGCATCCCGCGGCGGGGCGGATGAGCCCGCGCTCGGCGATCGTCACCGCGCCGCTGTCGCTGCACCCCGGGGCCGCCGCCTGGTACCGCGCGGCCAAACCCTGACGGCCCGCCTTCACCCCGTCGGGGTGGGCCGCAGGTCGGCGGCCAATTCCTCGTCCGAGGGCTCCACTGACAGGTCGGCCTCAGGCGCCGGGAACCACAGGACGGCGACCAGCCCGCCGGACTCCCCCCGGCGCATGGTGAGCCGCCCGTCGGACGCGTCCACCAGCACCGCGGCGATGGTCAGGCCGAGACCCGCGCCGTCCACGTTCTGCACGTCCGGCGCCCGCCAGAACCGCTCGGTCGCCTGGCCGAGTTGACTCTCGGTCATGCCCGGACCGGAGTCTCGCACCTCCAGGGCCACCCCGTTGTCACGTCGGACCACGGTCACCGTCACCACCCCACCGGCCCCGCTGAACTTCACCGCGTTGTCGATCAGCGCGTCCAGCGCCTGGTCGACGGCGGTCGGCACAGTCTGGGCATACGCCGGGGCGTCGGTCGTGGCCAGCCGCAAGGCGATCGAGCGGTGCCGGGCCAGCGGCGCCCACGCGGCCACCCGGGACGCGGCCACCGCCGACGCGTCCACGGTGATCCGCTCGTTCTCCTCCCGTTCGGCCCGGGCGAGGGTCAGCAGCGCGTCGAGCACCAACGCCAGCCGGTCGGTCTCCTCCAGCGCCAGCCGGTGCTCGGCTCGGCCGTCCGGGTCACTGAGGCTGGGGCCCAGTTCCTCCACCCGCAGGCGCAGCGCGGTGAGCGGGTTGCGCAGTTGATGGCTGGCGTGCGCGACGAAGGCACGCTGCCGATCCATCACGTCGGAGACCACGTCGGCCATGTGGTTGAAGCTGGCCGCGAGCCGGCGTAGCTCCGGCGGGCCCAGGCGGTGCTGCACCCGGGCACCCCGGTCGCCCTCGGCGATCTCGTGGGTGACCGCGTCCAGTTCGGTGACCGGGCGCAGCACCCAACCGGCCAACCCGAACGCGGTGAGCACGCAGGCCAGCACGGCGAGCAGACCAGCCAGCGCGAGCAGCAGCCACCAGAAGACGACCGCCCGGCGGATCGGGCCGGAAGGGGTCACGATCACCACCGCGCCCAGCACCTCACCACCGTCGTTGATCGGCACCGCCACCACCACCGGGCCCGTCGTCCAGGGCCAGACCGACTCGGGGGCGCTGGTCTGCTGCCCGGACAGCGCGATGTCCAGCACCGCCGCGGTCCCCGGGCCTGGCTGCCAACTCGGCGAGGAGACCGAGGTGCTCCGGTCCCGGTCGACGACCGCCGCGCCGATCGCGTACAGGTTGTCGTAGCTGGTCAGCTCCGACTCGATCGCGCCCGGCCCGCCGTCACGTAACGCCGGCCCGGCCAACGAGGCGAACCGGGTGGCGTCGGCGAGCCGGTCGGCGCGGATCCGTTCAGTTTCACTGCTGGCCATGGTGGCGGCCAGCGGGGTCTCCAACGCGATGAGGACGAGCACCATCAGCAGCAGGTAGCTGATCACCAGTCGACGGCGCACGTCAGCCCCTCACGCGTCGCGCAGCCGGTAGCCGACGCCGCGTACGGTCTCCACCAGGCGGGCGTCGCCGAGTTTGCCGCGTAGGGAACCGACGTGCACCTCGACCGTGTGCCGGTCGGCCCAGGTGGTGCCCCAGGCGTCGAGCAGGATGCGATCGCGGGGCACCGCCACCCCGGGCTGGCGGGCCAGCGAGAGCAGTACGTCGAACTCCTTGCGGGTCAACGTGACCGCGCGGCCGTCCACGGTCACCGCCCGCGCGGCCACGTCGATGCGTACCGACCCGGCCTCGATGAAGTGCCGCTCCGGGAGGGCGTTCGCGGCCCGGCGCAGCACCGCCTCGATCCGGGCCTGCAACTCCACCATCGAGAACGGCTTGACGACGTAGTCGTCCGCGCCGAGGCGCAGGCCCAGCACCCGATCGCGTTCCTCGCCCCGCGCGGTCACCGCGATGATGCCGAGCTGGCTGCTGCGGCGACGCAGCTCCCGACACAGGTCGGTGCCGTCCCCGTCAGGCAGGGTCAGATCGAGCAGCACCAGGTCGCACGGGGCGGCGGAGAGCGCGGCGGCGACGGTGCCCGCGTGCTCGACCTCGTACCCACGGCGGGTGAGGGCGGAGGAGAGCGCGGCGGCCACCCGGCGGTCGTCCTCCACCAGCAGGATCCGCACCCAGGCCCCCGTCCGTCGCAGCGTTGTTCTGCGAATGGTGGCAGAAGCCTGCGGCCGGCGCGCGGTCCGCCTACCTCGACGGGTCGACTAGAGGCCGAAGACGTCGTCGGCGGTGGCGTCCCGGACCCCGTCGGTGAAGCCGCGGAAACCCGGGTCCTCGTGGCTGGCCGGCACGCTGGTGACGTTGACTCCGCTGGCCTGGGTGACCGCGTCGACCAGGGGCGGATAGTCGATCTCGGCGTCCTGGAAGGCGTCATCGTCCGCCTCGGCCAGGTTGATCACGTGCTGTACGTCGTCGGACGGAGTGTCCGGGTCCTCGGCCCACTCGCCGCCGGCCCGGTAACACTCGTCGTACAGCGCGCGCTGGCTGTCGGTCCAGTCGTCGTCGTAGCTCTGCATCGCCCATCCCTCCGCGGCCCTTGACCTGAGCATGCCCGGCGGGGGGCGACGGGCGCGGCGGTACCGGCGAAAACCGGGCGAGCACCCCGGGCGTGCCCCCGTAGGCTGCCGCTGTGATCTACAAACTGCTGCCGACCACGGAATGGGACGACGCCCTCGCCGCCGGCGCCTTCACCGGCTCCGCCGTGGACCGGCAGGACGGCTTCATCCACCTCTCCGGCCGCGACCAGGTGGTGGAGACGGCGCGCCGGCACTTCACCGGGGCGACCGGGTTGACCCTGCTGAGCGTGGCGGAAGAGCGGCTGGGCGACGCGCTGCGCTGGGAGCCGTCGCGCGGCGGACAACTCTTCCCGCACGTGTACGGCCCGCTGGCAGTCGCGGCGGTGGTGGCGGCGCAGGCGTTGCCGGCGGACACCCCGGCCGCCGAGGCGGTGGCGGCGCTGCTCGGCTGAGCGGTCGATATGCTACGCCGAGTCCCGCGCCCCGACGACACGCTCCGTGCCCGGGGCAGCGTGGCAGCCCCGATCCGCGCGACCGGTGCCCGGTCTCCGGCCCGAGCCGGCGCGGGTCACCGACGGCGCCCGGCGCGCCCTGCGACACATGCGAGTTGAAGGATGACTGACAGCACCTCACCGGCCCCCTCGGTCTTCGTCCACCCCACCGCCGACGTCGAGGACGGCGCCCAGGTCGGCGACGGCACCAAGGTCTGGCACCTGGCCCACATCCGATCGTCGGCCCAGGTGGGCGCGGGCTGCGTGATCGGGCGCAACGTGTACGTCGACGCCACCGTGACGGTCGGCGACCGCGTGAAGATCCAGAACAACGTCTCCGTCTACCAGGGTGTGACCCTGGAGGACGAGGTCTTCGTCGGCCCGTGCGCGGTCTTCACCAACGACTTCCGGCCGCGGGCGCAGAATCCGGACTGGACGATCACGCCGACCCTGGTCCGGCGAGGCGCCTCCATCGGCGCGAACGCGACCCTGGTCTGCGGCATCGAGGTCGGCGAGTACGCGATGATCGCCGCTGGTTCGGTCGTCACCCGGGACGTGGCGCCGTACCAGCTGGTGGCCGGCAACCCGGCCCGGCCGAAAGGCTGGGTCGACGAGAAGGGCGAGGTCGTCTCCCGGGACGTGGCGAACCCGCCGCGTCGGAATTGACCGTTACCGGTTGCCGGTGAGCGGAGCGCCCCTCACCGGCAACCGGCGCAGTTCAGGCGCAGAGACGCTCGATCTCCGCGCGGAAACGATCCATCGGGTTCGGCTCGTCCGGGCCGAGCAGGTACTCCTTCAGTTCACGCCGAGCCTCGGTCATCGGGTCGTCGCCGGCCCGGGTGAGGTCGAGAATCTTCCCCAGCTCACCGCAGTCGGCGGAGAGCAGGTACGCCGCCCGTGACGTGGGGTACGCGCGGCGGAACTCGTCCTCCGGCAGGCCGGCCGGATTGGCCACCACGTACGGCCGCTGGCTCTGCACGAAGTCGGAGACCACACTGGACACGTCGCTGATCAGCAGGTCGGTGACGTTGAAGCAGTCGAACAGGGCCGGCACCCGGCCGGTGACGACCACATGGGCGTCGCCGTCCAGCGAGGTCACGTCCACCTTGCCGCCCGCAGCCCGGATCAGGCTGACGATCCGGTCGTTGGCCGCCCGAGCCTTGTGCCAGCGGGTGCCGGTCAGCGGGTGCGGCTTGTAGATCAGGCGCACGTTCGCGGCGAGCACGCCCGACACGATCCGCTCCCCCATCGACACCAGCGAGGTGTGGTGCGGGTCGTCGTCCAGCCACCCCTCCCAGGTGGGGGCGTACAGCACCGTGAACCGACGGTCGGTCGCGCCGGAGCCGAAGGTCCGCACCCCGGACAACTGCGGCCGGCCGACCTCGACGATGTCCCGGTCGAGCACGCCCACCCCGGCCTGCGCGTACCGCTCCCGACCGGCTCGACCGGCCACCCACACCTCGTCGTACACCTTGCTGAAGGGGTTGACGCTGGCCTGCTTGTCGCTGTCGCCGTGCCCGATGAAGACGTGCCGGACGCCCGGCTCGCGGATCATGTGGATGTTGGCGCCCACGTTCGCCGCGTAGAGCGCCACCCGGACGGGGCTGAAATCGAGGTTCATGAAGTCGACCCCGGCCGGTACGCAGATCACCGGCAGCCGGGTGTCCGCCAGCGCCTCGAAGGCGTCCTCGGCGCGCAGCAGCACGACCGCGCGGCGGCCCGCCGCCTCCACCGGGGCGAGCCACATGTTGGCCTGGTAGACGTCCTTGCCGGGGCCGGCGAAGTAGAGCGCCACCTCCGGACGCTCCCGGGCCAGCCAGTCGTGCACGGCGGGCAGCACCCCGGGGCTACGGCCACGCCCACGCAGCAGGGTGAAAGTCAGCACGGCCGCCGCGACGAGCCCGATGGCCAGGGTGACCAGACCGGTCACCAGCACGGGCGTGATCCGGTCGACCAGCGCGGCCACCACGGCCGCCGGCGGCAGCAGGAAGTTGAGCACCGGCATCCGCAGGCCCGAGACGCGTTCGGCCCAGGCCGGCGGTACCGGTGCCCTACGTACCGCGCCGAGGTCGATGTTGCGAGTGAACGCCGGCGTCGCGGCGCGGCCCTCGACGACCCGGTTCAACGCGGTCGTTCCGACGGCGACGGCCCAGAGCGCGGCCGGCAGCAGCATGATCCCGATCGTGGCGGCCACCCCGGGGCGGACGGTGCTGACGATCAGCAGGACCACCGAGAGGTCGCGGACGAGCCACCGCCAGACCGGCTCGATACCGGCCTTCTCCAGCAGCACGGCTGTGGCGGCGAACCGGTTGGCGAGGGCGAACTCACCCGCTGTCGCGACCAACGCGGCGACCACGAACGGAATCGCCCAGCCCAGGACGCCGGCCAGAACCATGATCCCGTAGCTCAGCAGGGTCACGCCGGCGACGGCGACACCCTGTTGGCTCCGTATTCTGCTGAACAACGACACGCTCCCTGTCTGCTCACCGGTGTTGACGGCGTTCGATATCGGCCGCCGCAGCCCTAAACGGGGCAAGTAACACAAGTATTGCCGGGGTGTCTCGTGGGTGAACGGGCGGGAGGGGCGACTCACCGGCGGTGTGCGTCGGGTGGCGCACCGCAACGGGCCCCGGCCGTGGAACGGCCGGGGCCCGGAGCGGACGGGTGGGGATCAGCCGCCGATGACCACCCGGCGGACGCCGGCCCAGCGGGCCGGGTCGGTGACCCGCCGACCGTCCACCAGAACGGTCACGCCCGGCAGGTCGGCCGGGACGAGGCTGCGGTACTCCGCGTGGTCGGCCTGGATGACCGCAGCGCCGAGCGGCTCACCGTCGTACGCCGGCAGGCCGTGCGCCACCAGCTCCTCGCTGGTGTACATCGGGTCGGAGACGTACGGCTTGGCGCCCCGCTGACGCAGCGCCTCGACGGTGGGGAAGACGCCGGAGAAGGCGGTCTCCTTGACTCCACCCCGGTAGGCCGCCCCCAGCACCAGCACGCCCACGTCGGTCAGGTCCCCGTACGCGGCGGCGAGCAGGTCGACCGCGTACTCCGGCATGGCTGCGTTGGCCTCCCGGGCCGAGCGGACGACGGTGGCGGCCGGATCGTTCCAGAGGTACATCCGCGGGTAGATCGGGATGCAGTGGCCACCGACGGCGATGCCCGGCGAGTGGATGTGGCTGTACGGCTGGGTGTTGCACGCCTCGATGACCTTGGTGACGTCGACGCCGACCGTGTCGGCGAAGCGGGCGAACTGGTTCGCCAGGCCGATGTTGACGTCCCGGTAGGTCGTCTCGGCCAGCTTGGCCAGCTCAGACGCCTCGGCCGAGCCCAGGTCCCACACCCCGTTCGGGCGCTCCAGGTCGGGGCGCTCGTCGAAATCGAGGACCGCCTCGTAGAAGCGCACGCCGTGCGCGGCGGACGCCTCGTCGACGCCACCGACCAGCTTCGGGTAGCGGCGCAGGTCGGCGAAGACCCGCCCGGTGAGCACCCGCTCCGGGCTGAAGACCAGGTGGAAGTCCCTGCCGGCGGTGAGGCCGGAGCCCTCCTGGAGCATCGGCGCCCAGCGGCTGCGGGTGGTGCCGACCGGCAGGGTGGTCTCGTAGCTCACCAGGGTGCCGGGCTTCAGGCCGCGGGCGATGGCCCGGGTGGCGTCGTCCATCCAGCCGAAGTCCGGTACCCCGTCGGCGTCCACGAAGAGCGGCACCACCACGACGACGGCCTCGGAGTCGGCGACCGCGGCGGCGGTGTCGGTGGTGGCCGACAGCAACCCGGCCGCCACCACCTCCTTCAGCTTCACGTCCAGGTCGGCCTCGCCGGGGAACGGCACGGCACCATCGTTGACGAGCTGGACGACCCGCTCGGAAACGTCGGCACCGATCACCCGGTGCCCCTTCGAGGCGAACTGCACGGCGAGCGGAAGGCCGATCTTTCCGAGCGCGACGACGCAGATGTTCATGAAACTACTTTCCTCCAGAGGGCCAGATTCGGCGCAGGCGGGCAAGGAACCGACCGGCATCCACCGGCGTGATCGCGACGATCACCTGGCCCTTGTGGTTCGTGGTGGGCGTGACGAGGTGCAACCGGACGCCGTGGCGGGTGAGCAGGCGGGGCGCGCCGACCCGGCGGTCGGTCCGCAACGGCGCGGAACCGGCCCCGGCCGGGGTGCTCACCTCGGCCCGTACCGTCTCCCGTCCGCCGTTGGGCAGCACGGCCGCGAGCAGCCGGTCCACCGCGAAGACCGTCCGTACGACGGTACCGGGCTCACCGGTGGTGACGGATGTCACGCCGGCCACCTTCCCGGCACTGACCCGGAGCGCCTCGGCGGGCAGGTCGGCCAGCTCCGCCCAGCGGCTCTGCGCGGTGACCACCAGGGACCGGGCGCCGGCGGCGTCCCGTCCCCAGGCCAGCCGGGTCGCGGTGAGCGTCGCCAGCACCTCCGCGGAGCCGTCGGTCACGTCGTACCACTCGTCCGGGTAGCCGAGCGACGGGTCACGGAAGCCGACATAGTGGGCATACCAGCGGCCATCGTCGACGCTGATCTCGGGTGGCGTCCGCCCGGCCTGCTGCCGGATCAGCTCACACAGCCGCTCCAGTTCGGCGTCGCGGGCGACGACCAGCCGCAGCCGCAGGTCGGGGGCCAACCGGGCCAGGATGTCGTCGGTGAGGTACGCCTCGACCAACTTGCGGATCCGGTCGTGGACGCGCTCCTGGACGTCAGCGGCGAGGTCGAGCAGCTCGCTCTTGAGGAGCTTCGCCACCTCCCAGCTGAAGTGACGCAGCAGGACCGCGTCCCGCCGCGGCCCGGGCTCGAGCAGACCGGCGACGAAGCCAACCAATTCCTCGGCGCAGCGCAGCCGCTCCTCGAAGCGGCTGGCGTAGGTGATGTTCTGCGCGTTGTGCCGCTTGACCGCGTAGTAGTACTCGTAGTCGGCGAGGACGGAGACCTTGTTCGCGCGGACGCAGGCCTCCAGTGTGAACGGCTGGTCGCTGCCCATCGGCATATCGGTACGGAAGCGCAGCCCGTGCCGTTCGATCAGGTCCCGCCGGAACAGCTTGGTGTTCGACAGCGACCAGGGCAGCGCACTGTCGACGAGATCGACCTGCTCCCGGGTCTCGGCGTAGACGGCCTGGTGCACGTAGCGCTTGTTGGTGCCGACCATCCGCCCGAGCACCACGTCGGAGCCCCACCGGTCGGCGGCGTCCACCAGGCGTTCCAGGGCCTCCGGGCCGAGATGATCGTCTGAGCCGATGAAGAAGACGTACCGCCCGCGGGCGTGGTCCAGGGCGCGGTTGCTCGGCACCGCCGGGCCGCCGGAGTTGGCCTGGCGCAGCACCCGGACCGTATCCGGGTACCGCTTCGCGTAGCGGTCCAGCTCGGCGCCGCTGCGGTCGGTGGAGCCGTCGTCGACCGCGACGACTTCGAGCCGGTCCAGCCCGATGGTCTGCCCGACCAGCGAATCCAGGCAGGTGGTCAGGTACGGCATGGTGTTGTAGACGGCAATCACCACCGTCACGTCGGGTTGACTCACGCCCCCACCTCCGCCACTGCCTGCTCGGCGCCGGTGGAGGTGTTGCGGGCGGACATCGGGCGCGGCGGTGCGGCGGGCAGCAGCCGGGAGTAGACGCCGTCCAGCATCTCCGCCTGCGCCTCCCAGGTCCAGCCGGCCAGCAACCCGGGCCGGTCGTACGCCGCGCGGTAGCGCTGCGGGTCGGCGAGCACCGCGGTGACCGCCCGGACGAAGTCGGCAACGTCCTCGGCCTCGAACACCTCACCCTGCCCGGTCTCGCGGACAGTCTCCGCCATCGTCCGCACATCGGAGACGACCAGCGGCAGCCGGGCGTGTGAATACTCGAAGAACTTCGTGATCAGGGCGATCTCGTGATTCGGCCAGTGCTGGATCGGGATCACCCCGACCTGCGCGCCCGACAGGAACGGCACCACCTGGTGATGCGGCACGTACGGCAGCACGTGCACCCGCCCTGCCACCCCGAGCTCCTCGGCGCGGCGGACGAGGCCCTTGACGTACGCCGACTGGGGCTTGTTGGTCACGAAGGCGACGTGCGCCTCGGGCAGCCGCGGCAGCGCCTCGACCATCACCCCGAGCCCGCGCTTGGCCGCGGCCACCCCGCTGTAGACCAGCAGCGGCGTGGCCGGGCCGATCCCGCAGAGCGCCCGGATGTCCGGTACCGGCTCGGCGGAGCCGCCCGCCGGCTGCGTTTCCAGCGTCGGCGCGTTGAGCACCACCGCGGGGCGCTCCGCCAGCCCGTGTTCGCGTTGCAACAGATCGGCCAGCCCGGCGGAGACGGTCATCGCGGCGTCCGCGTACGGCACGTATTCCCGCTCGTGCGCGACGTTCCCCGGCAGCCACCGGGCGTTGTCGCGCCACGGCTGCACGCCGGGCAGGTATTCGTGGGCGTCCCACACCAGTGCAATCCGCCGGCCCTTGGTGGCAGCACGGATCTTGGCGCGGGCCCCGACGCCGATCATGCGGAAGTCATTGGCGTGGATGAGGTCCGGTGCCAGCTCGTCGACCACCGGGCCGTAGGCCAGCTCGTAGTCCCACAGGCCCGGCTCGAGGCGGCGCCACGCGCCGCCGCCGCGCAGCCGCTGCCAGAACAGGGTGTACGCCCGGTCCCAGGGGCTGGTCAGCTTGCGGCCACGACGGGCCCGGCTCAGCTCCCGGTTGCGCAGCGACACCCAGAGACGGACCAGGCCGGAGAACTTCTCCTCGACCCGCAGCGTCGGCCAGGCCAGCGACGGGACGCGACCGCCGTCGCGGACCGCCAGCGTCAAGGCGGCGCGGCGGACCTGCAGGTCGGCGCGCCAGGCCTTCACGGCCTGCGCGCGATGGGCGCCGATCCCGCTCGGCGGGTAGGCCAGCGGCGCACGCAGCAGTGCGCGTCGAAATTCGTGTCGGCGCTTGGCCAGCGGCTCGGGCATCGGGATCAGCCGAACCTCGGCGGCACCGAGGCGCCAGCTCCGCGGCTGACCGACCGGCGCCCGCCCGAGCAGGACGACCTCCCAACCGGCCTCGGCCGCCGAGCGCGCCGCCTTCTGCACCCGGGAGTCCCCATCGACCCCGTTGTCCACCAGCATGACCACCCGCCCACGGGTGCCCGCCGCGGTTGTGCCGTCAGATCCCATTCCTGCTCGTTTCCGTGTCAGCCAGCACCGCGCCCGCGGGACCCGAGCGAGTCTACGACAAGTCAGGCGTCGGACCCGCCCCGCGCGGCGTTCGGTGTCCCCGCCGAGCCGAGGCGGTTGCTAACCTGCATCCTGGTCGACGACCGGTGACCGCCGTGCCGCGCGGGGGCCATCTCCGGGGGTGACGCCGGATCCCGTCCGCGCCCGACCGATCACCCCGCCTCAGCGTAGACAGGACGAAAATGGACGTGGTGACGACCGACGAGCGCCGCCCGTCGACGACGGAACAGAGCCCTGCCGAGACGCCGGCGCCTCGGGACGGGGCCATGCTCCGGTTCCGCGCCGCCTTCCAGCTGGCCCTGCCGGCCCTGGTCGCGTACGCGGCGACCCGCGTGGTCGGCGGAGTCACGTTCTACATCTGGGCCCGCGCCACCAACCGCAGCACGGAGAGCCTGCTCACCCGGTTCGACGGCACCTACTACCTGTTGATTGCCCAACACGGCTACGACGGGTACGAAAAGCTGCAGAGCAACATGGCTTTCTTTCCGCTCTACCCAGGCATGTTGGCTCTGCTGGAACCGCTCAGCCCGTTCGACCACCGCAAGACCGCCCTCGTCGTGGCCTGGGCTGCGGCGCTCGCCGCCGCCTGGGGGCTATTCGCCGTCGGCAACCTGCTGCACAGTCGGCGGGTCGGGATCCTGCTCGCGGCGCTCTGGGGAGTGCTTCCGCACAGCATCGTAGAGTCGATGTCGTACAGCGAAGGCCTGTTCACGGCCCTCGCGGCCTGGACGCTCTACGCGCTGCTGCGCGATCGCTGGCTCACCGCGGGCGTGCTCTGCCTGCTCGCCGGCCTCACCCGTCCCACCGGCTCGTCGCTGATCGCCGTCGTCGGGCTGGCCGCGCTCGTCGCCGTCATCAAGCGGCGCCACGGCTGGCGCCCCTGGGCGGCCATGATCCTGGCGCCCCTCGGCTGGCTGGGCTACCTGGCCTGGGTCGGCGTGCAGACCGGCCGGCCCGACGGCTGGTTCCACATCCAGGACGCCGGTTGGGGCACCACCTTCGACTTCGGTGTCGACACCCTGCAGCGGGGTCAGATGGTGCTGAGCAAGGCGTCGGCGCTGGAGTTGTACATGGTGACCCTGGTAGCGGGCCTGGCGATCCTGCTCTTCGTGCTGAGCGTGCTCGACCGGCAGCCTTGGCAACTGCTGCTCTACAGCGGCCTGCTGCTGGTCACCACGCTCGGCGCGGCCGGCTACTACCACTCCAAAGCCCGGTTCCTGCTCCCGGCGTTTCCGCTGCTGATCCCGCCTGCGGTGGCGTTGGCCCGCGCCGGCTGGGCCCGCGCGGCCACCGTGATCACCGCCATGATGATCATGTCCGCCTACTTCGGCGGCTACCTGCTCATGGTGTGGCGCTCCTCGCCCTAGCCTGACGCGTTCCCGGTCAGACGGGTCAGTCCGCGGGCACCAGTCGTTGCTGGACTACGTGCCGGAGGGTGCGACCCGCGCTCGGTACGGGCCCGGCATCGGACGGCGGCCCCGAGAAGCGAGGTACCGGACAAAATCCGCTAGGGTTGGCCGCTGTGTTCCCGCCACCGCCTGCTTCTTCCCGGGGGGCCGACCGGCCCGAGCACGCTGTGTCGTGCGGTCGACACCGGCTCCGAGGCAGCGAGCGCGTACGTCGTCGCGCGCCGCGCGAAGCACTACTATTCCAGGGGCCGTCGCCCGCCAGCCGGATACCGCGGCGTCGGCGGGCGCAGCCACCGCCGTGGTCGTCCCCGGTGCCCACCCGGGTCCGGCGCCACACAGCTCCATAGCTCGGCCCGGCCGGGGCACCCCGACCGGTTGAGGTGAACGGCGCCGACCCGCGCCCCGGGGTGGCAACCGCCCGCCCATCGTCCCCGTCGCAGACCCCCGAGGAGTCAGGTAGTGAAGGTTGTCAGCATCGTCGGCGCCCGTCCGCAGTTGGTGAAGCTGGCACCGATCGCCGCGGCGTTCGCGGTGGACGGCTGTGAGCATGTGATCGTGCACACCGGCCAGCACTACAACGCGGATCTGTCCGACGTGTTCTTCTCCGGCCTCGGCATCCCCGACCCGGACGTGCACCTGGGCATCGGCTCCGGCAGCCACGGCGTGCAGACGGGCCGGACGCTGGCCGCGCTCGACCCGGTGCTCGCCGCCGAGCGGCCGGACTGGGTCCTGGTCTACGGCGACACCAACTCGACCCTGGCCGGCACCCTGTCGGCGGTCAAGCAGCACCTGCCGGTCGCCCACCTGGAGGCCGGACTGCGCTCGTTCAACCGCCGCATGCCCGAGGAACACAACCGGGTACTCACCGACCACTCCGCGGACCTGCTGCTCGCCCCCACCGAGGAGGCGATGCGGCACCTGGCGTCGGAGGGCCTGACGTCCCGGGCGGTCCTGGTCGGCGACGTGATGGTGGACGTCTGCCTGCGGGTCCGGGACGACGTGACGCGCGGGGACCAGCCCCGGCCGCCGTTGCCCGAGGGGATCGACCCGGAGCAGCCGTACCTGCTGGCCACCCTGCACCGCGCCGAGAACACCGACGACCCGCAGCGGCTCGCCGCACTGCTCGACGCGCTGGCCGACCTGCCGGTGCCGGTGGCGCTGCTCGCCCACCCGCGGCTGGTGGCCCGCGCCGACGAGTACGGCCTGAAGCTTTCTCGGGGCTCCCTGCACGCCGGCCGGCCACTGCCGTACGGCGCCATGGTCGCCGCGGTACTCGGCTCCGTCGGGGTGGTCACCGACTCGGGCGGCCTGCAGAAGGAGGCCTACCTGCTGGACCGCCCCTGCACGACGCTGCGCACCGAGACGGAGTGGGTGGAGACCCTCGAAGGCGGCTGGAACGCACTGGTCCCCGACCCGCGCGAACTGGGTGCGCAGTGGGCGACCACCGCGACCCGCCCGGCCCCGCAAGCCCCGCGCGGCACCCCGTACGGCGACGGCCGGGCCGCCCACCGGGTCGCCGAGACGCTGCGGCGTCACCTGGCATGATGGCGCATCCCCTCCTCACGATCGGGTACCTGCGATGAGCAATCGAGTTGCACCCCTTCCCCGGTCCGGCGGCGGACGGCGACCACACGCCATCTACCTGGCGATCGGGTTCCCGCCTGCGGCGAAGAGCAGCGCATACCGATTGCGCGAGACGGCGAATCAGTTCGTCGCCATGGGCTGGGACATCACCGTCATCACCATCTGCCAGGAAGCCTGGGAGCGCGAGTACGGCCTGGACCACACCCTCTCCGAGAAGGTCGACCCCCGGGTCAAGGTGATCGAGCTGCCGCTGATCCGGGAGGACCTGGAGACCGACATCCGCGCCTTCTCCGAAGCACGGTCGATCGACCCGGCGGGGTGGATCAGCCGGCTCCGCAAGCGCGAGCAGAAGATCTTCCCTGAGCCGGTCTTCGGCGGCTGGCGCTATGAGTTGGAGAAGGCGGTGATCCAGCAGCACCGCCAGCACCCCGCGGACCTGCTGATCTCCTCCTGCGCCCCGTACGTGAACCTCGCGGCGACCTGGAAGCTGTGGGAGGAGTACAAGGTTCCCTACGCGGTCGATTTCCGGGATGGCTGGTCGCTGGACGTGATCGGTGGCGGCGAGGCCTTCACTCGTGACTCGGTCTCCGGGCGTTGGGAGTTCAAGGTCCTCGAGCACGCACTTGCGGTCTGGTGCGTGAACGACCCCATCGCCGGCTTCTACCGTGAGCGTTACCCGCACCTGGCCGACCGGGTGCACGTCGTGCGCAATGGCTACGACGAGGACAGCCTCCCCGATGTCAGCGGCCGGTCACCGGATCCGGCCGCAGGGCTGACCTTCGGCTACCTCGGCTCGGTCAACTTCACCCCGGCCTTCCTGGAGTCGGTGCTCGACGGGTGGCGGATCGCACGGCGCAACGATCCGGTCCTGGCCCGCTCCCGGTTCGAGGTGCGCGGCCACATCGGCGCCGGCCCGATGCGGGAGGCCAACCGGCACATGGACCTGCTCAAAGAGGCTGCCGTCGACAATGTCAGCTTCGGCGGCCCGGTACCGAAGTCGGACCTGGCAGCGACGTTTGGCTCCTGGGACGCCCTGGTGCTGATGCTGGTCGGCGGCCGCTTTGTCACCTCCGGCAAGGTGTACGAGTTCATGGCCACCGGGCTGCCGGTGCTCTCCGCCCACGACGTCGACCACGACGCAACGAACATCCTGGCCGGACATCCACTCTGGACCGGCGCGGTGGGTCTGGACCCGCACCGGCTGGCGGACTCCTTCTCGGAGGCAGCGCGAATGGCCCTGAAGGCCACTGACGAGGACCGGGCCGCGGCACGCCAGCTCGCTAGCCGGTTCGCCCGGCCCGCTGTGCTCGCCCCGGCCGTGCGACACCTCACCGAACTCGCGCGGCCGACCCCGGCCGGCGTTCCCGCCCCGGCCGCGACCGCTTCGACTGGAGATGTCCAACCATGACCACCGTGCTCATCGTGGCCACCGTCGCGCCGAAGCAGCCGGCCGTCCTGGTCGAGGCGCTGGAGCGCTTCCGTAGCAAGGGCGCCACCGTCACGGTGGCCTGCTTCTTCGACAGCGAGGAGTTGGGGATCGACCCGACGCTGGCGGAGATCCGCACCTTCGCCGTACCGGGCGAGAAGCGGGACGCCCGGTTCCGCAAGGCCCTCGGGCGGGCACCGGCCAACCGGAAGATCTGGCTGCACGCTCGACGCAGCACCTGGCTGCGGCAGCAATACCGCCGGGCCGACCTGCTGGTCGCTCTCGACGCTCGCGCGGTGCACACGGTCTGGGAGATGGCGCAGCGCAACACCCGGGCCGGCGCCTATTACGGGCTCGTGCCCGCGCAGAAGGCCCTCGCCTCCAACCGGAGCGAGTCGGTCGGGAAGCGCCTGGAGCGCCAGGTCGCCGCCGCTGCCGGCATCGGCGCGCGCGGGGCCCGCAGCGCCGCGGAGCAGACCATCCGGACCACCCTCAAGAAGGCCACCGGCCAGCGGGTGATGAGCAACCCGGCGGGCGCCTGGCTCTGGACCCAGGCCGTGGCGGCGCCCCGCGTCCCGGACCGGCTCCGCAGCAAGCTCGCCGTCCGCCTGCACGACAGCGCGGTCCGGGCCGGTCGCACGGCCGCCGGCGCCCGGGCCGCGTCCGCAGCCGTACAGCGGATCAGCAGCCTCGCCACCCGCGCCGATACGCTGACCAAGGCGGCGAAGACGGAGCTGACGCTCGGCCATCAGCCGAGCGGCCTGCACGACGCGATCCGGGCCCAGCTCGCGTTGGCGGACGACCTGCTGCCCCGGGACACCAAGAAGGCCGCGGCGGCCGTCTCCATGGCGTGGAGCCTGTCGTCCAACCGGGTACTGCACTTCGATCGACTCACCTCGCCGATGAGCACGGATCCGGGAGCCTTCGTGGCACCGTTCCGGGCCAGCACCGCAGCGCGAAAGCTGTCCCAGCCGCGCGGTCGGCTCACCCCGGCAGCCCCTGCGCCGACCGACCGGCCGCTGCGCCTGCTGGTGACGACGTTGATCAACGACAACTTCCTGCCGGAGATTCTGGAGCGCTACCGGGCCATGCCGAACGTGGAGGTCCGATTCCTGGACCTCTACGAGGACGAGGTGACCCGCCCGCTCGCGCTCAGCGGCAGCACCGTCATGGAACACCTGCTGGCCGGTGACTCGTCCTACGGCGCCAAGATCGAGGAGTGGCTCCGGCCGCACCTCGACTGGGCGGACACCATCTTCGTCGACTGGTGCCAAGCCACCGCGGCGCTCTTCACCCTGCACGACCCGGGCAGCACCCGGATCATCGTCCGGCTGCACAGCTTCGAGGCGTTCAACTTCTGGCCACACCTGGTGGACTTCTCCCGGGTCGACGACGTCGTCTTCGTCTCCGACCACCTGCGCGACCTCTCCACCGCCGTGCTGCCGCAGCTCACCGAGACGGATGGGCCCCGCCTCTGGGTCATCGACAACGCGATGGACCTGCAACGCTACCCACGGTCGAAGCCGGCCGACGCCCGGTTCAACCTCGGCATGGTCGGGTTCAGCTCGGTGGCCAAGGACCCGCGGTGGACGATCGAGGTGCTGCGGAAGCTGCGCGAACGGGACGAGCGGTACCGGCTGACGCTGATCGGCAGCAACTTCAACGACCGGACCAGCAAGCCCGCCAAGGACTACGGCAAGCTGCTCAAGCAGGACCTGGCGGAGCTGGAGCCACTGGGGGCGGTGCGGCGCTACGGGCAGACCGACGACGTCCCGGCCGCACTGCAGGAAGTCGGCGTCATCGTGAGTTCCTCGGTACGCGAGAGTTTCCACTGCGGCCTGGTGGAGGGCGCCGCCAGCGGGGCGGTGCCGGTGGTGCGTGACTGGCCGTTCTTCGCCGGCAAGCCGCACGGCGCCCGAACCCTCTTCCCGGCCGACTGGGTGGCCGAGAGCCCGGCTGAGGCGGCGGAGCGGATATTCGCCGCCACCGCCACCGAGGAGCAGTGGCGGGAGACCGGCCAGGCCGCGGCGGAACACGCGCTGAAGACCTGGGACTGGAGCGTCACCCAGTCCGGCTTCGACCGGCTGCTGCTCGACGACTGAGCCGTTGGCAAGGCGGAACAGCAGATACGCGGGGGGCTTGGCCGACTGGCCAAGCCCCCCGCCCGGTCAGCTCACGGGCAGTGAGGAGCGCTGCGCCACGGTCGACGGGTTGGCCGTGCGCTGCGCCGGGGCCTTCGGGCGGTCCGGCAGCAGGCGGGTGTAGACCTCGTCCATCACCCGCGCCTGCGCCTCCCAGGTCCACTGGTCAAGCACACCCGGCCGGTCGTACGCCACCCGGTACCGCTGCGGGTCGGCCAGCACCTCCCGCACGGCACGCAGGTAGTCGTCCAGATCCTCGGCCCGGAAGACCTCGCCCTGGCCGTTGGCCCGCGTCGCCTCGGCCATGGTCTTGACGTCGCTGACCACCATCGGCAGCCGGCCGTGCGCGTACTCGAAGAACTTGGTGATCAACGCCAACTCGTGGTTCGGCTTGTGGTGGATCGGGATGACGCCGAGGTCGGCCGGGCCCACGAACGCGGAGACCTGCCAGTGCGGCACGTACGGCAGCAGGTGCACTCGGTCGGCCACCCCCAACTCGGCGGCGAGTTCCTCCAGCTCGTACATGATCGGAACCTTGCCGTTGGGGTGCACCGACACGAGCGCGACATGCGCGTCGGGCATCCGGGTCAGGCCTCGGATCATGATGTCGACCCCGCGGGACGGGTTGATGCCGCCGCAGTAGACCAGCAGGGGCGTGCCCGCGTCGATCCCGCACAGCGCCCGGATGTCGGGAATTGGCATCGCCCGCTGCTCGAGGGTGAGCTCAGCGGGCGGGGCGTTCAGCACGACCGCCGGCTGTTCGGGCAGGTCGTGCGTTTCCCGAAGCAGGTCGGCCAGGGTCGAGGAGACGGTCATGACGCCGTCGGCGTACGGGGCGTGCTCTCGGACGTAGGCAATCTGAGCCGGCAGCCAGCGAAGATTCTTGGGCCGACCGATGATGCCGGGCACGAACTCGTGCGCATCCCAGACCAGCTTGACGTCCCGCCCGGCGGCGCGGGACCGCATCATCGCGCGCGCACCCACGCCGAGCATCCGGAAGTCGTGCGCGTGGATCAGATCCGGCTGTAGCTCGTCCACCACCGGCCCGAAGGCCAGTTCGAAGTCCCACAGCTCCGGGTCCAGGCGGCGCCACGCCCGGTCGCCGTGCAGGCGCTGCCAGAGCCGCAGCGCGGCCCGGTCCAGCAGGGCGTTCGGGTCCTGCTGGCGCTCTTGGAGGCGCTGCAGCTCGCGGGTCCGAAGCTTGACCCACTGGAACTTCGCCTTGTTGACGAAGTACGGCGCGGCCAGGCGGGCCTTGCCGGTCAGCTCCGCCCAGCGCGGCCCGCCCGCACGACGGGCGACTTCGATCTCGGCCAGCCGGAAGTCGAGGTCGTTGCGGCGCGCCTTGAGCACGTTCAGGTTCCGCTTCGCGGTAAGTCCCGGCTTGTACGCCAGCGGGCGGCGCAGCAGCGCGCGGCGGTGGGTGATCGGATGTGGAATCCGCCGCGCCACCCGGATCAGGCGGACCTGAGCCTCGCCGATCCGCCAGGTCTCCTCGGGGTTGCTGCCCTTGAGGATGCCGACGAGGATCACCTCCCAGCCGGCCTCGGCGGCCGACCGGGCGGCCTTCTGCACGCGGGAGTCACCGTGGACCCCGTTGTCGACCAGCATCACCACCCGCCCCCGGGTCGGCCGGGCGTCGGTATCCGGGACAGCTTGCATCGGGTGCCTTCTCCTTGTTCAAGGTCCTGCGCGGGCGCGGATCGGCGGTCGCCGGTCGCCGCGGCGACGACCGGCGCTGATCACCGGAGGAAAGCGTCGAAGACCTGCGCGGTGCGCCGGCCGTCGTGGTGTTCACGGACATAACGGAGACCCTCCGCGGCGAGGGCTGTCGCCCCGGCACGGTCGTCGAGCAACGACTCGATCGTCTTGACGAGCGTGGTAGGCGTGGCGTTCGCGATCGGCGGCTGGACGCCGGCCGCGCGGTGCGCGCTCTCGCTGAGATACGCCACCACCACCTTGCCGGCGGCCATCCCCTCACAGGAGAACGTGCCGTAGCTGCCGATCACGAGTTGGTCGACGATGATGTCCGCGTCGTGCACCTGCCGGCGCATCTCGCTATAGGGCAGCCCCTCCACCAGCCGTAGCTCGATCCGCCCCTGGTCGTGCAGCTCCTGCAACCGGGGCAGCAGCCGGTCGGTTCCTTTTGTCCAGCGATTCGACGGCGCGTGCAGCACCACCGGCCGGGCGCGCTCCAGCACCGGGCGGTCGCAGGCCCAGCCGTCCACGTCGACGATCAGCGGCGCCCAGGTGGCGAACGGCACGTCGTCCAGCAGGTCGGGGGTGGTCACGAAGAACGGCAGGCCGCTCTCCTCGGCGGTACGCCGGTTCCGCTCGGTCACCGTGGTGAGCCGCTCGCGCAGTTCCTCGTCCGCGTCCCGGAACGCGGACTCGGCGTGCCGCTCCAGGTGCGCTCCCGGATGGCGGATCTCGCTGCCGTGCGCCAGCAACGCGACCTTGAGCCGGGCCCGGCGCAGCGCGGGCAGGTCTGCGGAAATGTCGTCGCCGTTGCCCCGGCCGAGCACCGGGCGGAACGCGTCCACGATCAGGTGCGTGTACCAGCCGAGCACCCGGAGGGCCTGCTCCGTCTGCACGTCGAGCCGGTGTTCGCCCGGGTAGTTCAGGTAGCGGTCGGCCGGGTAGCGATAGGTGGCCGGCGGCTTGGCCATCACCAGCTCGATGCCGACGTCCGCCCGCGCGGCGGTGATCGCCACCGCCAGGGCGGAGAGCTGCCCGGCGTAGTTCGCCGTGCCCAGCCCCAACCGGACCGGACCGGCGCCGAGCGCCCGCCAGGGACCCGGGGTGCCGGCCTCGATCGGCGCGACCGGCGGCTCGTCCGGTGCGGGCGGCGCGTCCCCGCGCTGCCGGGCCCGCTCCACCGCCTTCGCGACGGAGGGCAGCGACCCGGGCGCGAAGAAGTCGCCGGCCCGGTGCCGGGCAAGGTGCTCGCGGGCCGCCCGGCTGTCTGCCGCGACGACGCGCAGCCCGGCGGCGAGGTAGGTGTCGAGCAGCGCGAGACCGGCGTCCGGGTCGAACCCGAACACGGCCACGTCCGCCGAGGCGAGGAACGCGGCGGTCATCGTGCTCGGGCGCGGCACCTCGTGGATCCGACGCCGGGCCTTGCCGGCCCGGCGGAGCAGGTCCTCGGTGGCCACCCGCTCCGCCTCGCCGCGGACCAGCGCCAGGTGGAACTCGGGCAACCGGGCCATGGCGCCTACCACGCCGGCCAGCGCCCGGTCGCCTGCGACTCCGCCCGCGTGCACCAGCAGCGGCGTACCAGCGGGAAGCTCACAGAGCTCGCGTACCGAAGGGGTCTCCCAGGGCCGCGTGCCTACGGCGGCCCGGCGGAGCGCGATGCGCCACCGCCGGGGAACCCGCCGCCGCACCGCCGAGACCACCCGCCGAGCCGGCGCCGGGCTCATCGCAGTGCCGGCTCCGCGTCGCTGCCGCCGGGCACGACCGACACGACCTTACCGTCGGAGGCCGACTCCAGCAGCGCCGCCGCGACCTGCACGGTACGCAGACCTTGCCGCAGGGTGACGATGTCGCTCTCCTTGCCCTCGACCGCGTCACGGAACCGCTCGTGCTCGACGAGCAGCGGCTCCCGCTTCGGAATGGCGTAGCGGACCATGTCGCCCTCGGCCACGCCGCGGAAGGCGCGCAGCGCCTCCCACTCGGTGTCAATGGCAGCGTTGGCGTAGAAGGTGAGGTCGGCGGTGAGCGTGTCGGCGACGAAGCAGCCCTTGTCACCGGTGATCACGGTGGACCGCTCCTTGAGCGGGCTCAGCCAGTTGACCAGGTGGTTGACCATCGTGCCGTCGGCGAGCTGGCCGACAACGGCGACCATGTCCTCGTGCAGCCGGCCACTACGGGAGACTGTTCGAGCCGAGACCGATGAGTATTCCTGACCGGTCACCCAGGCGGTCAGATCAATGTCGTGGGTGGCCAGGTCCATCACCACGCCGACGTCGGCGATCCGGTGCGGGAACGGGCCCTGGCGCCGGGTGACGACCTGGAAGACCTCGCCCAGCTCACCGGCCTCCAGCCGGATACGCAGGCTCTGCAGCGCCGGGTTGTAGCGCTCGATGTGACCGACGCCGGCAACCAGACCTGCGGACTCAAACGCCTCGACCAGCCGGGTGGCCGTCTCGACCGACTGGGCCAGCGGCTTCTCGATCAGCGCGCACACCCCGTTGGCTGCCAACTCCAGGCCGACCCGTTCGTGCAGCGCGGTCGGACAGGCGACCACCGCGTAGTCGATGCCCATCGCCAGCAGGTCACCGAGCTCCGGGACCACCGGGGCCCGCAGGGTGCCGGTGGTGTCGCCGGCCGGGTCGACGACGGCGACCAGTTCGACGCCGTCCAGGTTGGAGAGCACCCGGGCGTGGTTGCGACCCATCGCACCGAGGCCGATCAGGCCGGCGCGCAGCTTGCCCCGCTCGCTCATCGGGCACCCCCGGCGAGGTTCGCACCCTCGGCGATCCGGTCGAGCTCGACCTGGGTCAGCGACGGGTGCACCGGCAGCGAGATCACCTCGGCGGCGGCCCGCTCGGTCTCCGGCAGCTCCCACGGGCCGGGCTTGCCGTCCTCGGTGAGGTAGGGCTTGAGCCGGTGGATCGGCGTCGGGTAGTAGACGGCGTTGCCGATTCCCAGCTCGGTCAGGCGCTGCTGGGTGGCGTCCCGGTCGCCCCGTGCCCGCACCGTGTACTGGTGGTAGACGTGCCGGGCGCCGTCGGCCACCGGCGGGGTGACCAGGCCGGTGATGGTGGAGTCGAGGAACTTCGCGTTCGCGCGACGCTGCTCGGTCCACTCGCCGAGCTGGGTCAGCTGCACCCGACCGATGGCCGCCGCCACGTCGGTCATCCGCATGTTGGCGCCCACGATCTCGTTGGCGTAGCGCTGCTCCATGCCCTGGTTGCGCAGCAGCCGCAGGGTGCGGGCGAGCCCGGCATCCCCGGTGCTGACCATGCCGCCCTCCAGGGAGTGCATGTTCTTGGTGGGGTAGAAGCTGAAGCAGCCGGCGGTGCCGAAGGCGCCGACCGGGGTGCCGTGCAGGCCGGCCCCGTGTGCCTGGGCGGCGTCCTCGACGACGGCGAGGTCGTGCCGCTCGGCGATAGCCATGATCCTGTCCATCGCGGCGGGGTGGCCGTAGAGGTGCACCGGCATGATCGCGACGGTGCGCGGGGTGATCGCCGCGGCGACCGCCTCCGGGTCGACGCAGAAGTTGCCCGCCTCGATGTCGACGAAGACCGGCTCAGCACCCACCAGCCGGACGGCGTTGGCGCTGGCCGCGAAGGAGAACGAGGGCACGATGACCTCGTCGCCGGGGCCGAACCCGAGCGCCATCAGGGTCAGCTGGAGCGCCGAGGTGCCGGAGTTGACGGCGACGCAGTGCCGACCGTCGACGAGCTCGCCGAACTCCTCCTCGAACGCCGCCACCTCCGGCCCCTGCACCACCTTCCCGCTGCGCAGCACCCGCACAGCCGCCTCGATCTCAGCTTCACCGATGATCGGACGTGCCGGTGGGATGAAGTCTGGGTTCTGCCCAGCCATGGGGGTCCTCCTGGGTCTAGACGGTGCAGGCGGGGGTTCGGATGGCGATACTAGCCGGTCCCGATTTACGGCGACTGGTACGGCCGCGACGTTCAAGTGCCGACATGGTCGGGTGCAGGCTCGGTCAGTGGGCCGGCATTCTGGGGGCCTGACTCTCGACCAAACCAGCACATGTTATCCGCAACGCGGCCACGATCGCGTTAGCCATGTTCGTCAGCTCGGTGGTGTCCAGCGGCGAGCGGGAGATCGCGAGCCGCCAGTAGATCGGGCCGATGATCAGATCGATCGCCGCCGACGGGTCGGTACCGGCCGGCAGCTCTCCCCGGTCGACCGCCTGGCCGATGACCATCTCCCCGATCCGGACCTGGTAGTCGCGCAGCGCCCGCTGGAGGGTCTCCGCGATCTGCGGGTTGCGCGCCGCCTCGGCCAGCAGGTCCGGAATGATCTGCGAAGCCAGCGGGTGGCCAAGGGCCCCCGAGGCGATCATGAGCAGCAGCTGGACGTCGCCCTGCAGGCTGCCGGTGTCGAGCAGCGGCAACTTCTTCCCGGCGACCGCGCTCACCATGTCGAGCACCAGTTCCAGCTTCGAACGCCACCGCCGATAGATCGCCGTCTTGCTGACACCGGCCCGTCGGGCGACCGCCTCGACGGAGAACCGGCCGTAGCCGGTCTGCGCAAGTTCCTGCATGACGGCTCGGCGGATGGCCGTGGTGATGTCGTCGCGAAGAACGGCCGCACCGGCGGGAGCACGCCTCTTCTCGGTCGTCACGTGGGACAATGTAGCGCAACGACGCTACGGTTGCGTCCTGACGTGTTTTCCACTACCTTCCACCCAGCAGCGGAGCAGCCTCCCCATACCGGCCACGCTAGATTTCATCGCCGCGACACATCCTCATTGCTCCCCATCAGCACGAAAGATCGGAGCGCCTCACCATGGCCAACACCGCGGTGGCCGACCTCGAATCCGGGCTGACCCGCGCCCAACTCGCGCAGCGGTACGGGCTGAAGGTCGCCGGGGAACCCCCGTCCCTGGGCGCGTACGCCCGCCAACTGTGGGCGTATCGACACTTCATGTCCGCATACTCGCGGGCGAAGGTCGCCTCGTCATTCAGCAACACGCAACTCGGCCAACTGTGGCAGGTGCTGACCCCGCTCACCAACGCGGCGGTCTACTACCTGATCTTCGGCGTGATCGTGGCGCAGGACCGGCACGTGCCGAACTTCATCGCCTACCTCTGCACCGGCATCTTCATCTTCACGTTCACCCAGAGCGCGGCGCTACAGGGCACCAGCGCGATCACGGGCAACCTGGGGTTGATCCGGGCGCTGCACTTCCCGCGCGCCGCCCTGCCGATCACGGTCACCCTGGTGCAGTTCCAGCAGCTGCTCATGTCGATGTTGGTGCTGGCCGCGATCGTGCTGGCCACCGGGGAGCCGATCACCTTCCGCTGGCTGCTGATCGCGCCAGCGCTACTACTCCAGTCGATCTTCAACATCGGGCTGACCATGATCATGGCCCGGATCGGCTCGAAGATCACCGACCTGAAGCAGGTCATGCCGTTCGTGATGCGGGCCTGGCTCTACGGCTCCGGTGTGCTCTACAGCGTCGCGCTCTTCGCGGAGCGGCTTCCCGGCTGGGCGGCGACCGCGCTGGAGTCCAACCCGATCCTGGTCTACATCGAGCTGGCCCGGTATTCACTGCTCGAATCGGCGTACCCCGACCACATCGCGTCCTCGCCGACGCGGCTGTGGCTCCTCGCCGTGGCCTGGGCGGTGGCCGTCGGCTTCGGCGGGTTCGTTTACTTCTGGCGCGGAGAGAAGGAGTACGGCCGTGGCTGAGCAGACCCTGCCCGCGGTGGACGCCGCCGTGGTGGACACGGGGCGGGTGCCCACCGTCGTGGTGGACGACGTGCACGTGATCTACAAGATCCACAAGGGCGCCACCGGCACCACCAGTCCGGTCTCCGCCCTCAAGCGCATCGTGTCCCGCACCAACGCGCCGAACATCCGCGAGGTGCACGCGGTCAAGGGCGTGAGCTTCACCGCGTACCAGGGTGAGGCCATCGGGCTGATCGGCAGCAACGGCTCCGGCAAGTCGACCCTGCTGCGGGCCATCGCCGGGCTGCTTCCACCGGCCCGGGGCGCGGTCTACACGCTCGGCCAGCCCTCGTTGCTCGGCGTGAACGCGGCCCTGCTCAACGACCTCTCCGGCGAGCGCAACGTGGTGCTCGGCTGCCTGGCCATGGGCATGCCGCCGGAGGAGGTCAAGCGGCTGGCCCCGGAGATCATCGAGTTCTCCGGGATCAACGAACGGGGCGACTTCGCCTCGTTGCCGATGCGCACCTACTCCTCCGGCATGGGCGCCCGGCTGCGCTTCGCCATCTCCTCGGCGAAGAAGCACGACGTGCTGCTCATCGACGAGGCGCTCGCCACCGGCGACCGCAAGTTCCGGGGCCGCAGCGAACAGCGGGTCCGGGAGCTGCGCGACGGCGCCGGCACCGTCTTCCTGGTGAGCCACTCGCTCGGCTCGATCCGGGACACCTGCGAGCGGACCATCTGGCTGGAGGGTGGCGTCCTGAAGATGGACGGCCCGACCGACGAGGTCTGCAACGCCTACGAAGGCAAGTAGACAGGTCGACGACCGCATCGACCGGGCGCACGCTCGGTCGATGCGGTCAGTCGTAGGCGCTAAGGTTTCCTGGGCGTCGACCACAATTCACATCTCGTCATCGACGCGCAGAACGCCCCTTTCGGTGGAAGCGAGGACCGGCAGAATGATCCAGGATCACAGCCCCGTGCTGGGTGCCACGCCGGCGAGCCCGGCACTCTGGCGCCCCTCGCGGACAGTGGCCGTGATCCTCGCCGGGGGTACGGGGACGCGACTCGGGCTCGGGATCCCCAAGCAACTGCTGAAGATCGCCGGTAAGCCGATCATCGAGCACACCCTGGCCATCTTCGAGGCCGCCCCGGAGATCGACGAGATCATCGTGCTGATGGCGACCGGGCACGTCCCCGACGCCCAGCAGATCGTCGACAAGGCCGGCTTCCGCAAGGTCACCAAGGTGATCGAGGGTGGCGACACCCGCAACGCCACCACCCGCATCGCGCTCGACGCGGTCGGAGAGGGCGACGTCAACATCCTCTTCCACGACGCGGTGCGGCCCCTGGTCAGCGGTCGGATCGTCCGCGAGTGCGTGAACGCGCTCTGGAGCTACTCCGCGGTCGACGTGGCCATCCCGTCGGCGGACACGATCATCCAGGTCGACGAGAACGAGTGCATCACCGACATCCCGGTCCGCTCCTCGCTGCGCCGCGGCCAGACCCCGCAGGCGTTCCGCTCCGGCACCATCCGGGATGCCTACCGACACGCCGCGGGCGACCCGAACTTCGCCGCCACCGACGACTGCGGCGTGGTGCTGCGCTACCTGCCCGGCACGCCGATCAAGGTGATCGACGGTTCGGACGAGAACATCAAAGTCACCCACCCGGTCGACGTGCACCTGGCGGACAAGCTCTTCCAGCTCGCCGCGGCGCAGGCACCCCGGCTGACCAACCACCGTAGCTACAGCGAGGAGCTGACCGGCCGCACCATCGTCGTTTTCGGCGGCAGCTACGGCATTGGCCACGAGCTGACCGAGCTGGCCCGGCGCTACGGCGCCCGGGTCTTCCCGTTCAGCCGCTCCAGCACGGGCACCCACGTGGAGCGCGCCGAGGACGTCGAGGCCGCGCTGAAGACCGCCTTCGAGGCCACCGGCCGGATCGACCACGTGGTGGTGACCGCCGGGATCCTGGAGAAGGGCGCCCTCGCCGAGATGGACGAGGAGACGATGGACCGGCTACTCCAGGTCAACTTCGTCGGCCCGGTGACCATCGCCCGCCAGGCCCTTCCGTATCTCGAGCAGACCAAGGGCCAGCTGCTGCTCTACACCTCCAGCTCCTACACCCGGGGACGGGCCCGCTACGCGCTCTACTCGGCCACCAAGGCCGCCCTGGTCAACCTCACCCAGGCGCTCGCCGACGAATGGGCCGACGTCGGCGTACGCGTCAACTGCATCAACCCGGAGCGGACCGCCACTCCGATGCGGACGCGGGCCTTCGGCGAGGAGCCGGAGCACACCCTGCTCGCCGCGGAGGCCGTCGCCCAGTCGTCGCTGGACGTGCTGATCTCGGAGCTCACCGGGCAGGTCATCGACGTACGCCGGGCGCCGGGCGAAGCGGCGCCGGCCGTGCCGGCCCAGACGCCGCGGGTAGCCGACGAGACCAATGTCGCCTCGGCGACCGTCGGCTGACGGCCGAGCACTGCTGACCGGGACGATGGTGAACGGAGCGACATGCGTGGTGACCTGGTCCGGAAACTGATCGCACGGTGCCTGAGCATCGGGCTGGCCGTGCTGGCCTTCCTGGTCGTGGCGCTGACCGGGGCGACCGGTTGGGGGCTGGCGCTGGCGGTGGCCGCCATCGTCGCCACCGCCGCTGAGCGACGGATCCGCCAGGGCGCGGACACCGCCGCCGAGACGACACTGATCGCCGCCGCCGTCCTGGTCGGCTACGCCCGACAGCTGGACGGTGGGTTCGACCCCGCGCTGGCCGCCGCCGCGCTGGTGCTGCTAGGGCTGGTGCTGCTGGTGGGCCCGCTGCGGCACGCCGGCAACCTGGAGATCCGGGCGGCCAACCTGCCGGTGCGGTCCTGGACGGCGCCGGTCGCCACGCACCTCGGCGACGCGCTGCTCGGGCTTCTCGCCGTGGTGGCGCTGGCCGCCGCGGCGACCATGCCGGCCCTGGTCGCCCTCGCGGCGGCCCTGCTGGTCGGCGCCGGCGCCGGCACGATCGCGCTGGATCTGGCCCGACGCCGGTTCCGGCCGCCGGCCGGCGGCGGGGCGGTGGGCCGGGCGCTGCGCCGGCACCAGCCGGAGTTCCTGCTCTACTTCTCCGCGCCTCCCGGCTCGGAGTACCAGGTCACCATGTGGCTGCCGTACCTGGAGCGGATCGGCCGGCCGTTCATGGTCGTGCTGCGGGAGCCGGAGTTCCTGGCCCCGATCGCCGCAGCCACCGATGCACCAGTGGTCTACTGCCCCACCCTGGGGGCGATGGACGAGGCGCTGGTGCCGAGCCTACGGGCGGCGTTCTACGTCAACCACGGTGCGAAGAACAGCCACTGCATCCGCTTCACCCAGCTCACCCACGTCCAGCTGCACCACGGCGACAGCGACAAGGCGCCGAGCGCCAACCCGGTGTCGGGAATCTTCGACCGGATCTTCGTCGCCGGCCCGGCGGCAATCGACCGGTACGCCCGCGCCGGGGTGCAGATCCCGGCGGAGAAGTTCGTGATAGTGGGCCGCCCGCAGGTCGAGTCAATCAACGTACGCCCGGAGTCCCTGGCTGCCGAAGCGCCCCGCACGGTGCTCTACACCCCGACCTGGACGGGACACCACGCGGACGCGGACTACTGCTCGCTGCCGGTGGCCGAACCGATGCTGCGACGGCTGCTCGACCGGGGTGCGACGGTCATCCTGCGCGCCCACCCGTACACCACGCAAAACCCGGCATCGGCACGGCAGCTGGGTCGGCTGACCGAGCTGCTCGCGGCGGACCGGGCGCGGACTGGCCGGCCACACGTCTGGGGCGCCGCCGGCCGCGACCTGAGCCTGGTGGATTGCGTGAACCGCTCCGACGCGCTGATCTCCGACGTCTCCGGGGTGATCTCGGACTACCTCTACTCCGGCAAGCCCTTCGCGGTGACCGACATGGGCGGCGAGGGTGACCGGTTCACCGAGCGGTTCCCGCTGGCCGGCGCGGGCTACGTGCTGCACCGGGACATGACGAACCTGGACGATGTGCTGGGCCGGCTGCTCGGCGCCGATCCGATGGCACCGGAGCGCTGGGCGACGCGGCGGCGCTACCTCGGTGACTTCCCCGCCGAGTCGTACGCCGACGCGTTCCTGGACGCCGCCAGGCGCGAGCTGGAGCCGGACTGGAGCCCGCCGACCCCCGGGCGGTCGGTCGAGCCGGACCTGGTGCCGGTCTCCCCCACCGCCTGAGCCGCCGGGCCGCCGGTGGCGGCTCGGCCTCAGGGCCGATCGCCGCGTGAGGCCAGCGGCCGGTCGGTGGCCTAGTATCGCGAGGCCTGGAGGTAACAGATGTCCCGCCTCCCGGGACATTGCCGGACGATCTCCGGGGTCGGGCGCCACCGCCTCCGGACGAGAGGTGGAGCCACCGATGCATCAGCGGATCCTGCTGCGCGCCCGTAAGGGCCCGTTGGACGTCCTCAGCGCCGAGGAGACCTACGAGCGGGACTGGATCGGTAAGAACACCGGCAATCTGGTCTTCAGCCACGCCGCGCATAAGCTACTGGCCACCTCCACGGCCGAGATCACCCCGTCGCGGTTCCGGGCGGACCCACGCGATGCCGACGAGATCAACGAGAAGTACGACGTCTTCGTGATACCACTGGCCAACGCGTTCCGCCATGACTACGCACACCGGCTGACGACGATGGCCCGGCTGATCGAACGGCTGAAGATCCCGGTGGTGGTACTCGGGGTCGGGGCGCAGACCGACGTGGACGGCAACCTGGAGCAGCTCCGCCCGATCGACGAGCCGGTCAGCGCGTTCTGCCGGGCGGTGCTCGACCGCTCGCACAGCATCGGCGTACGCGGCGAGATCACTGAGAACTACCTACGCAAGCTGGGTTTCTCCGCTGTCGAGCAGATCGGCTGCCCGTCGATGTTCCTGCACGGCGACAGCCTGCGCATCGAGAAGACGAAGGCGACCCTGGGCATCGACGACCGGCTCGCGTTCGTCATCTCGCCGTACGTCAAGGCGTTGGCCCCGCTCGTCCTGCACCACCAGCGGCGCTACCCGAACCTGCGCTACGTGGCACAGGACCTCTACACCCTCGGTACCCTGCTCTACGGCGACGCGCCGAAGCTGCGGGGCATGACCGCCGACATGCCGATTCACACCTCGCACCCGCTCTTCGTCGAGGACAAGGTGCGGATGTTCATGGACCCGTGGCCCTGGATGGAGTATCTCTCCGGGTTCGACTTCGCCTTCGGCACCCGGATCCACGGCACCATCACGGCGTTGATCTCGGGCATCCCCGGCTATCTGCTGGCGCACGACTCGCGCACCCTGGAGCTGGCCCGATACTTCGACATCCCGCACCGTTTGATGCGCGATGTGCCGGCCGACGTCGACGCTGCCCAGCTCTATGCGGAAGCCGACTACACGGCCCTGAACGAGGGCCACAAGGAGCGCTTCACGCGGATCACCGCGTTCCTCGCCAAGCACGACCTCGGCCTCTCGTTCGCCGACGGAGACAGCGCTACCCGCTTCGACGAGCAGGTCCGCCAGACCGTCTACCCACCTGCGGTCCGGCCGGTCTCCGCCTACTCTCCCGAGGAGTTGCTGACGCGCATCCAGTGGCTGCGGGACGAGAACCGGACGCTCCAGAAAAAGGTCAAGACCCTCCACGCGCAGTCACTGCGCGAGCGGGTCAAGCAGGCCGTCGCCGGCCGGGTCCGCCGGATGCTCGGAGCCAACTGACCAGCCACTGCATCCGCTTCACCCAGCTCGCCCACGTCCAACTGCATCACGGCGACAGCGGGAAGGCACCGAGCGCGTCCGCACCGTTGTGACCGATCACCGGTATGGGTCCACCAGCGCCAGAACGGCCGCTCGGTCCTCCACGTGCGCGTTGTGGCCGAGACCGGGCAGCGTGGCGACCGGTACGCCGTACTCCTTGAGCTGCTGGTCGGTGACCATCGGGTCGTGCTCGCCACGCGCCAGCACCACCGGCACGTCGGTCGCCGCCAGCAACGGGGCCAGGTCGGGCTCGCCGACGCCGAAGGCTGTCGGGTCCATGGCGAGGCGCCACCGGCCGTCGACCTGACGCAACCCGGCGTCCACCACCGGATGATCCGGCGGGACCAGGCCGACCAACCCGGAGACGCGCAGGTAGCGGCGGGCCGCCTCGGTGCGGCTGGCGAACCAGCTCACCGGGCGCGCGGCGAGCTCCGCGGCGCGGGCCAGCTCGGCCGGCGACCAGAGCGCCTTGATGCCGAGCCCGACCACCGCGTCCACCGGTATCCCGGTGGCGCGGGCGGCCAGCGCCAGGCCGACCACCCCGCCCAGCGAGTGCCCGAGCACGACGAGCCGGTCGTCGGCGGCCAGGCCGTGGGCGATCCGGCCGGCGAAACCAGCAAAGGTGTACGACGGCAGCGGGGCCGACCAGCCGTGGCCGGCGAGGTCCGGTGCCAGCCACCGCCCGGGCCAGTGCTGCTCCAGCAACGGCGCCCACGGCAGCCAGACGTCTCCGGTCGCCCCCATCCCGTGCAGCAGCAACAGGATCGGCCCACGGCCTGCCCGGCCACCTGATTCATCCACCACGGCCGCAGTCTCCCACGGTTCGCGACCAGGTACGAGGATCGTCGATGCGGCGCAGGCCTGACCGCTCGGTGAAGACGCCGCGGGCGCCGGCCCCTTGTGGGGGACGGCGCCCGCGGCGGTCAACGTGCCTGGGTCAGGCGGAGTAGCCCCGGCTGGCGATCCAGTTGGCCAGGTCGATCGTGGTGATCCAGTACGACGGGTCGGCCGCGTTGGCCGAGTCGGCGATTCGCACGGTCCGGCCGTTGTCCTTGTAACCCACCACGGCGATGTAGTGCCCGCCGCCGTAGGAGTGCCAGCCGCCGTTGGTGTCGGTGGCGTCGCCGACGACGTTGGCCACCACACCGCGACCGTCGGTGATCGCCTTGACCACGTCGGCCTGGAGCTGGTCCATCTGGGCCGAGCTGGGCGTGCCGGCGAACATCCGGGTCCGGTACGGGGAGCCCTTCACCTCGGCGTTGAGCACCCGGGTGGTGTCCAGGGCCGAGTTGGTGCCCATCTCGGTGGTGCCCAGCTCGGCGCCCAGCTCATCCTGGGTGCGGTTGATGCCGGCGGCGCTGAGAGCGTTGCGGGTGGCAGCCGGGCCGCAGTTGTAGTACGTGTTCTGCACCTGGTAGTCGTAGTCGAGCACCTTGGTCGCGGGCGGCTTCGGCGGCTCCGGCTTACGGGTCAGGTCCGGGTTGCTGCTGGCCTTGGCTGCGGGCGACGCGGCACTGGTGGCCGGCGCGGGGGCGGCGGTGGTCGGTGCGGTGCTGGCCGAGGAGGACGCGTCGCGCGCCTCGCTGCGGGAGGCAGCGGTGTCGCTGCGCATCTCGGCGACCGTGGTCACGGTGTGCTGGCTGGCCGGGGCGTCGTCGGTGCTGGTGACCAGGGCGCCGGTGGTGCTGGCGATCGCGAGGGCCGCGGCGGAGGCGACAACGATCTGGTAAGGGCGCTCGGTGGCGAGGCGGCGGAGCTGACGCTTCAGGGTGTGCTTCACGGGGTCCTCCACGGATCGGGGGGAGAGCGGCACACCGGGGGCCGGACCGGCATCCGGGCAGGCGCCAGCGCGCGGACCGTGGTCCGCGGATGGTGAACCGCTCAGGGGAACGCCCGGCGCGGCCGGGCGGGAAAGGCAGTGACCCGGGGGTCAGCTCACCGTCACTGGACGAATGAGCGGGGGCACCGCTGCGCCGTGGAGGCGAGGGAACAACCGAGGGATGGAAAGGTGCTGCACGAGGATAGAACTCCTTCCGACACCGCCTACCGGGTTAGCTGACGGATTCGGGCGGGAAGATCGCCCTACCGCGGGCCGTGGCTCGCGGATTCACCCCGGACTTACTGATGGGTCCCCGGTTCGTAGATCACGATTGAGCGGGTCGGCGCGGCGTCGCCTCTTGCGAACGGTTACCGCACCGGACAGGACGACAGTACTGGCCGGCCCTTCCCCTGCCAAGCCGGGTTCACCTGCGTAAACTCCAATCGGCGCGACAATTTCTGCGCGTATTGCCGATGATGTGACTCGATGGGACAACCGGTTACGGCGACGCCTGCGGGCGACAACCGGACAGGCCGCCGATTATGCGGCCACAATCATGGGAAAAATCGAGCCAATCGTGCCCGACGCCCGATTCGCCATTGACATGACCGGGCTCACATAACGGATCGGGCTCAACCCGCGCGAGCCGGGCGCCAGCGTGCCACGAGTGCGGGACGGAACGCCCGGGTAGCCGCCCGGCGGGCGGGTACCGGGTTCGGCCGCAGCCGGGCCGCTGCCGCGTACGCCTCCTCGGCGAGAGTGCGGGCCGACTCGGCGGCCAGTTCCGCGTCCCGCCAGGCGGCCCGCTCCCGGGTGGCGGCGGCCTGGTAGTCGGCCAGCCTCGCGTCCCGGATCGCCCGGCTCAGCAGCACCTCCTGCTCGACCGGGTGCCGCCGGGGATCCCACCCGTGCCGATGCCCGAACACGTCGCCGAACTGCGCCATGGTCAGGTCGCCCCGCCAGTGCGCCGCCGCCGCCGCGCGATGCAGGTAGCGCTCCCGGGAGGCGTACTCGGCGGGGGTGCGGGGGGTATGCGGGGTGGGCAGCGCCCCGGCACCCGCGAAGCGACGGGCGGCGGTGTCCGCCTCGTCGTACCCGCCCCAGGCCCGCTCCATCTGCTCCTGAGCGGTCAGCCAGGCCACGCGGCGCCGCCGTGCGGTCCTGGTCGCGCCGGCCGCGGCGACGGCCACCTCCTCGGCGTACCGGCGCAGGTCGACGGCCTCGGCCGCGGCCAACTCCCGGGCGGTGGGCGCGGTCGGGAGCGGGTCGTCCGTTGGCCGGTCCCGCTCGGGGCGGGCGGCCAGCACGATGAGTACGCCCAGTGCCAGCAGGAACAGGGCCGACCAGATGGCGGCGGCCTGCGGCACCTCGGTCACGAACTGGTAGAAGACGACGGTCTCCATGGTCGGCACCTCGGGGAGAGAGCAATGCGGTGGGAGCCCCACCGGCCACCGGGCCACGGTGGGCCACGAATCGGCGGGGTGCGGAGCGGGTGGATCGACAGGGCGCGGCGACGGGACGCTCGTCCCGGTGGCTCAGCGCCCTGGTGGGGCCCGGGGCGCCCGGCCGCTCGGACCGTCGACGAGGGGCAGCCGGTCGGACCCGGCCCCGCACACCGACAGCACGCCGGCCGCCGCGACGGTGCCCCGGCCGGCGGGCAGCGCCGGTTGCGAGTCGACCGACCAGGCCGGCAAGGAGGTCTCGACGGCTCCCTCAGGGGCCACCTGGGCCGATTGCGCAGCCGTTGGCACGGCGCTCAGGGTCGGCACGGAACTCGGCCCGGCGCTCAGGGTTGGCGTGGCGGCCGAGGCCGGGCCTGCGCCAAGCGCCAGGGCCGCGACGACGGCGAGGCTGGTCAGCACCCGTGTCGCCCAGCGCGCCACCCACCACAGGGGACAGGTGAACGCGACCGGAAGCACGCCCCCACGCTACCGTCACGCCGACCCGGGCGCATCGACCACGGGCGTGTCGGCGTACGCCGCGCCGACCGCGCTGACCAGTGCGGACGCCTCAGCGCGAGTCGACGTACGTCGATCGGCCGCTGGCCTGCTCGACGTCGCCGCCGGCGGCTTCGCCGGCCTGGGCCTGGGTCCCGACGCCATCGGCGGTGCGGTCTTCGTGGCCGCTGACTTCGATGCTGGCGGTGCGTTGCTGAGGGACGGACACCTGGCGGGCCGGGCGGCGTGGAGCGAGCCGGCGCATCATCGGGGTCTCGACGAAGCGGTGCAGCAGCCCGGCGAGGACCAGGTTCACCAGCAGGAAGCCGAGCACCGCGACGGGGCCACGCCAGCCCTGGAAGCCGGTCCCCCAGTCACCGCTCCAGCGCAGCACGCTCGTCATCACCAGCACGTGCACCAGGTAGAAGGCGAAGGAGACCTCGCCGAGCCAGACCACCGGTCGGGACCGCCACGGGGAACGCTTACCTCGGACGTCCGCGTCCGCGGCGGCAGTGATCACCAGCAGGTACGCCACCGCGAGCAGCGTGGTCCACAGCTCGGCGCGAATCCATTCTGCCGCTGCCACCCAGGTGGCCAGGAAGATCACGCTGGCTGCGGTCAGCCCCGGGCCGCGCCAGAGGCCACGGCGCATCAGCTCGGCCGCCACCGCGCCCATCCAGAACTCCAGCGACCGTACGGGCGGGAAGATCTGCGTGAACCACCAGCGGCTCGCCTCCGGCACCAGGTGCTGGGCCGGCCAGAGCGCGAGGATCAGCAGAGGTAGCGCGACGATCAGCACCCAGAGCAGCTTCGGCCGGGCCCGGCGCAGCAGCGGCAGCGCCAACGGCAGGCAGAGGTAGAAGAAGAACTCGCAGGAGAGCGACCAGCTCACGGTGTTGATGCTGTAGAACCAGCCCGGTCGGGGATCCCAGGCCTGCAACAACAGCAGGTTCTCCAGCGCGACCGCCGGCAGGACCGGGTCGGCGAACCACCAGGCGACCAGCAGCGCCGCCCCCCACAGCACCAGGTGATTCGGATAGATCTTGGCGACCCGTCGCCGCCAGAAGGTGCGCCGGGAGTCGCCTACGCGGGCCGACCAGACCAGCACGAAACCGCTCAGGATGAAGAAGAACTGCACCCCGGACAGGCCGAGGGTGAACAACGCGTCGACCACGGCCTTGTAGTCCGGCTCGGCGATGATCCGCATGGTGCCCGCGTGGAATCCGAAGACCAGCAACGCGGCGATCCAGCGCAGCCCGGTCAGCGAGGGCAGCCGGGCCGACGCGGGGGTGGGCCGGGCAGCCGTCGCCGCGGCGGCGCTCGTCATGCTGGGATCCCGACGCTCGGCAACGTCACCAGCACGTGCGTGTCCTCCTCGGTACGACGTCGGACGGCGCGACGGCGACGCCCGCGACGGCCCAGCAGGGGCCGCACCCGGGGCACCCTACCCGGGGCACTCCCGGGTGAACCGGACGCGTTCCACCCCGCCAACGCGGCTGCCGGAGCTGACCGCCGGTGGGTCGCCGGACGAGCCGCCCGCGCGACGGCGGCGCGCACCCTGCACGGGCTGCTCGGCTCGCGGCGCGACGCTGGCCGCGCAAGCCTGGTCCACCGTCGACGGGCAGGGAAGGGCACGGGTCGTGGACGCGGTGTTCGACGCCGTACGCCCCGCCGACGTACGCGACTGACGCTGTCGCACGCGAGCGACGCCGCGCCCGCCATGGTCACGCTCGATCCTGGAAATAGTCCCCTCGATCGCGCGGGATGCCACTACATCCAGGATCGAGCACGATCTTGAGGGATGCGCGTGGCACAGACATAGCACGGGTGTACGAAACGGCTGCTAGGGTGGCCGCATGACGCAGGCCGCCTACCAGCCGTCGATGCTCGACCTGGCCGACGCCGGGCCGACCCTGGGGCCACTGCCCGGCCAGATCCGGCGACACCAGCTCAGCCGGGGCGCCTGGGTCGACCACCTCCCCGGCTGGGTGCGCGGCTCCGACGCCGTCCTCGACACCCTGCTCACCGAGGTGCCCTGGCGTGCCGAGCGGCGCACCATGTACGACACCGAGGTCGACGTGCCCCGCCTGCTCTGTTGGTACGACAGCGAGAGGCAACTTCCCCACCCCGTCCTCACCGCGGCACGGGCGGAGCTGACCCGGCACTACGCGCCCGAGCTGGGCGAGCCCTTCGTCACCGCGGGCATGTGCCTCTACCGAACCGGTCGGGACAGCGTCGCCTGGCACGGCGACACCATCGGCCGGTCAGCACACACCGACACCATCGTCGCGATCGTCTCCTTCGGAGCACCCCGACCGCTGCTGCTGCGCCCACGTGGCGGCGGCGGCAGCCTGCGCTTCCCGGTGGGCCACGGCGACCTGATCGTGATGGGCGGCTCGTGCCAACGCACCTGGGAACACGCCATCCCGAAAACCACCCGCCCGGTAGGCCCCCGAGTAAGCGTCCAGTTCCGCCCCATAAACGTCGCCTGATCCCCACCCCCGCCAGCACCCTTTTTGATCATGAAGTTATTGCCGGAAACACCGGCGTGTCACGGCAATAACTTCATGATCAACCAGGGCGGCCGGGCGGGACCGGTCCCCGGTGGGGGCGGTTAGTCGCGTTCGATCAGGTGGCCTACCACCGTTGGGCCGAGCATCACGGCGAAGCCGGAGCCGTCGCGGCGGGGGTCCGCCGTGGGCAGCTCTACCGGGTCGCCGGTGCCGGTCGCGCCGACGGGGCGCGGACCCACCCAGGCGACCGCCACGTCCGTCTCACCCTTGAGGAAGCGGTGCGCGCGCACGCCGCCGGTCGCCCGGCCCTTCACCGGGTACGCCTTGAACGGCGTCACCTTGACCGTCGCCCCGGTGGAGGTGACCACCATCGGCTCGCCATGCCCCGGGTCGTCGGTGCGTACCGCGCCGAAGAACGCCACCCGCGCTCCAGCGGGCAGGTTGATCCCGGCCATGCCGCCGCCCTTGAGACCCTGCGGACGGACCAGCGCCGCGGGGAAGCGCAACAGCGACGCCTCGGAGGTGACGAAGGTCAGCGTCTCGGCGCCGTCGGCCAGCCAGGTCGCCCCGACCACCTCGTCACCGTCGCGCAGACCGATCACCTCGAACTCGTCGGAGCGCACCGGCCACTCCGGCGCACAGATCTTCACCATGCCCTGCCGGGTGCCCAGCGCCAGCCCCGGTGAGCCCTCCGCCTGCCCGCCCAGCGGAGCCAGACCAACGACGGTCTCCCCCGCCGCCAACGGCACCAGCTCGGCCGCGGACATACCGCCCCGCAGCGACACCGTGCCGGCCTGCTCGGGCAGCACCGGCAGCGGCAGAACGTCGACCTTGAAGGCCCGACCGGCACTGGTCAGCAGCAGCACCCGACCACGGGCGGTGGAGTGCGCGATCGCGCGTACCGTGTCGTGCTTGACCCGACCGTTGCGCCGGCGCCCCTCGGCGCTCTCCTCCGACTCGGCCGCGGTGCGCGCGACCAACCCGGTCGCGGAGAGAATCACCTGGCACGGGTCGTCGGCGACCTCCAGCGGACCGGCCGGTATGGACGCGGCCAGCACCTCCTTGAGATCACCGTCGACCAGCGTCGTACGCCGCTCGGTGCTGAACTGCTTGACCACGGCCGCCAGCTCGTCGGAGACCAGCTTCTTGAGCACCCGCTCGTCGTCGAGGATCGTGCTCAGCTCGGCGATCTCGGCACGCAGCCGCTCCTGCTCTGCCTCCAGCTCGATCCGGTCGAACTTGGTCAACCGGCGCAGCGGAGTGTCCAGAATGTAGGTGGCCTGGATGTCGGAGAGGCCGAACCGGCTCATCAGCCCGTCCTTCGCGGCCTGCGCGTCGTCGCTGCCCCGGATCAGCCGGACCACCTCGTCGATGTCCAGCAGAGCGATCAGCAGACCGTCGACGAGGTGCAGCCGTTCCTGGCGCTTGCGACGACGGTACGAGGTACGTCGGGTGACCACCTCGTACCGGTGGGCCAGGAAGACCTCCAGCAGCGCCTTCAGCCCGAGGGTGCGCGGCTGCCCGTCGACCAGGACCAGGTTGTTGACGCCGAACGACTGCTCCAGCGGGGTGAGCCGGTAGAGGTCGGCGAGCAGCGCCTGCGGGTTGACCCCGACCTTGCACTCGACGACGAGTCGGGTGCCGCTCTCCCGGTCGGTGAGGTCCTTGACGTCGGCGATGCCGGTCAGCCGCTTGGTCTTGGTGACCTCGTTGGTGATCGCCGCGATGACCTTCTCCGCGCCGACACCGTAGGGCAGCTCGACCACCGTGATCGCCTGGCGACCCCGGCTGCCCTCGATCGGGCCGATCTCCACCTTGCCGCGCATCCGCACCACGCCGCGCCCGGTCTCGTACGCCCGGCGCACCTCGTCCAGGCCGAGCAGCACCCCACCGGTGGGCAGGTCGGGGCCGGGGACGAACTCCATGAGTTTGTCCAGAGTGGCGTCCGGGTGGTTGATCAGCCAGCGGGCTGCCTGAACGACCTCGGCCAGGTTGTGCGGGATCATGTTGGTGGCCATCCCGACCGCGATCCCGGACGCGCCGTTGACCAGCAGGTTGGGGAAGGCGGCCGGCAGCACGGTCGGCTGGGTCAGCGACCCGTCGTAGTTGGGCTCGACGTCGACGGTGTCCTCGCCCAGCTCACCGACGAGCAGCATCGCCTCGCGGGACATCCGCGCTTCGGTATATCTCGATGCTGCCGGTCCGTCATCTGGGGATCCGAAATTTCCATGCCCGTCGATGAGTGGCACGTTGAGCGAGAAGTCCTGCGCGAGGCGGACCATAGCGTCATAGATCGCCGTATCACCGTGCGGATGGTACTTTCCCATTGTATCGCCGACAATTCGGGCAGACTTCACGTGCCCGCGATCCGGCCGGTAGCCCTGCTCGTACATTGACCAGAGGATGCGCCGGTGTACGGGCTTGAGACCGTCACGGGCGTCGGGCAGGGCACGGGAGTGGATGACCGAGAACGCGTACTCCAGGTAGGAGTCGGAGACCTCGGTGACCAGCGGGTTGTCGAAGACCCGCGCGCCGGCCTGGTCGAACGAGGAGAGATCGACCTTGTTTTCCTTACGGCGTGCCATGACTCAGCTATCCCCTTGAACGAGACCGGTGCTCATGCGTCGATCGCATCCCGGTCGACCCGGTCGGCGGAGTCGATGAGCCAGTTGCGGCGCGGTTCGACCTTCTCCCCCATCAGCAGTTCGAGGATCCGCTCGGCGGCGTCGACGTCGTCGAGGGTGATCCGGCGGACGGCTCGGGTGGCAGGGTTCATCGTGGTGTCCCACAACTCGTCGGCGTCCATCTCACCGAGGCCCTTGAAGCGTGGGATGGGCGTGACGATCTGCTTGCCGGACTTCTCCAGCTTGCGGACCGTCGCCTCCATCTCCGCCTGGGTGTAGGTGTAGACCGTCTGTGGGCTACGCCCCTTGGTGGTGATCTTGTGCAGGGGCGGCATCGCGGCGTAGAGCCGACCGGCCTCGATCAACGGGCGCATGTACCGCGCGAAGAGGGTGATCAGCAGCGTACGGATGTGCGCGCCGTCCACGTCGGCGTCGGCCATGATCAGCACCCGGCCGTAGCGCAGCGAGGAGAGATCGAACGTACGCCCCGAGCCAGCCCCGAGGACCTGGACGATCGCCGCGCACTCGACATTGTCCAGAACCTGCTGGAGGTTGGCCTTCTGCACGTTGAGGATCTTGCCCCGGATCGGCAGCAACGCCTGGTATTCCGAGGAACGGGCCATGCGGCTCGTTCCGAGGGCGCTGTCCCCTTCGACGATGAACAGCTCACTGCGGTCGATGCCGGTGGCCCGGCAGTCGACCAGCTTCGGCGGCATGGACGCGCCCTCCAGGGCGGTCTTACGCCGGGCGGCGTCCTTCTGCTGCTTCTGGGTGAGTCGCACCCGGGCCGCGTCGACGATCTTCTGCAGGACGGTGCGCGCCTCGGCCTTGCTGCGCTTGTCCTCCAGCCAGGCCTTGATGTGCGCGTCGACCAGGGTCTGGATGACCTTGGTGATGCCGGTGGTGGAGAGCTCGTCCTTGGTCTGCGAGGTGAACTGCGGCTCGGGGATCCGCACGTGCACCACCGCGGTCATACCCTCCAGGACGTCGTCCAGGGTGGGCGGCTCCTCCTTGGCCTTGAGCAGGCCGCGGGTGTTGCGGATCGCGTCGGCGAGGGTGCGGACGAGGGCCCGCTCGAAGCCCTTGCGGTGGGTGCCGCCATGCGCGTTGCGGATGGTGTTGGTGAAGCACTCGACGGTGCGCTCGTAGCCGGTGCCCCACCGGAACGCCACCTCGACCTCGGCGCGCCGTTGCACGTTGGACTGCATGACACCGTTGGCGTCGGCGGCGTTCTCCCGGTAGGTCCCCTCGCCGTTGACCAGCAGGGTGCCGGAGACCGGCCGGTCGCCGGCCGGGGCGAGGAACTCCACCATGTCGCTGAGCCCGTTGGGGTAGTGGAACCGCTCCTCGGTGGGTGCCTCGCCGGTCAGGTCGCGCAGCAGGTAGGTCACGCCGGGGACCAGGAAGGCGGTGTTGCGCAGCTTCGTGCGGACCGCTTCGACGTCGAGCGCGGCGCCGGTCTCGAAGTATCGAGCGTCGTGCCACCAACGGATCGAGGTGCCGGTGCGTTGGCCGCGCTTCATCGCGCCGACGACCTGGAGCCCGGGGCCGGCGGTGAAGGGCGCGTCCGGCCCGTCGCCGTCGAAGATGCCCGGGACGCCGTGCCGGAAGGACATCGCGTGGATCTTGCCGGCCCGGCGGACGGTCACGTCGAACCGGTGGGACAGCGCGTTGACCGCCGAGGCGCCGACGCCGTGCAGGCCGCCCGAGGTCTTGTAGCCGGAGCCGCCGAACTTGCCGCCGGCGTGCAGCCGGGTGAGTACCAGCTCGACGCCGGAGATGCCGGATTTGGCGTGCACGTCGGTGGGGATGCCCCGGCCGTCGTCATCGACGCGCACCGAGCCGTCGGCGTGCAGCGTCACCTCGACGCTGCCGGCATGACCGGCGACACCCTCGTCGGTGGAGTTGTCGAGGATCTCGTTGACGAGGTGACCCACGCCACGGCTGTCAGTGGAACCGATGTACATGCCGGGCCGCTTGCGGACAGCGTCCAGCCCCTCAAGGTGCGTGAGGTCATCGGCCCCGTACAGGGTGTCAGGCTCTGCGGTCAACTGGTCGTACTCCCCGGTCTCGGCGGTGTGCAGCCGGTCGCCGGCGACATCAGCCGGCGTGGCGCGCCGCAGCGAGCCTAGCCCGAGGCTCGGACAACTCCCGGAGGACCTACGCGACCCGCCGCGCGTCAGCCCTCGAACGTGAGCCAGAAAACAGTACGCCGGCGGGCCGGACCAGCTCGGCGGCGGCGTTCGCGGGGCCACGGAGGGGCCGGCCGGTCGGTACTCTGACCGGCGATCGCGTCTGGTCCGACACCGGCGCGGGGCGGGAGCCGACATGGACGAGACCGAGACGACCTGGCGGCCTCGGCGCCGTCCACCACCCCGCTGATGATCACCGCAGGTCACGCCGGGGAGATCCAGGACCCGAGCGGGGTACGCCCCTGGAGCGCCCTCGGTACGCGGGCCCGGCGGTGGCTGCTCGCGGGCACCCTGCTGGCGGGCCTGCTCGTCGCCGTGGCGCTGACCGCGGCGGCCGCCCCCGCCGACCGGACGTTCGCCACGCTCTCGGACACCGTCCAGAGCCTGATGTCGGTCATGACACCGCTCTTCGGCATCCTGCTGGTGCGTGACCTGCGACGCGCATCCGGTGCCGTCCGCGTCACCCCGACCCTGGTGGCGGTGGGCTTGCCGGCCGCCGTCATCGGTGTCTTCGGGGTGCTGGTCTGCGCCGTGACGCTCGCCCTCACTCCGGTGGTCGCCGACCAACCGTGGCGGCACGCCGGGATCGTCGCGCTGGGCAGCGTGCTGGTCCAGCTCGTCGCCGGGCTGGTGGGCGTCGGGCTGGGGCTGCTGCTGCGCTCGCCGGTCGTCGCGTTCCTGGCCACCGTCGTCCTGCCCCTGGGCCTGTACGCGCTGCTGGGCGGCGTGGACGCTCTCCGTCCCACCCAGGCGTGGCTGACCCCGTACGGCAGCGTGCGCAACCTGCTCTCGGGAGACATGAGCCTGCTGCGGTGGGCGCAGTGGCTCTGCGTACTGCTGATCTGGGGTGTCGGTCTGAACGCCGCTGGTGCCGCGTTGCTGAAGCGGCGTCGATAGCCCGACCGGTAGGTCGTTCAGCGTGGCAGCAAGCGGGCTCCAGAGGTCGTCCAGCTCTGGGCGGAGCGCGAACACACCGTCCACGTCGAACGCGTTGCAGTAGTACCCGGGCCTGGAGGTCCGGGGGCATGTCTTTCATCGAACGATTCTGTTACGGGCCATTGACGCCCGTCGCACGAAGGTGATCTGATCGCGCCCTCAGAGAAACTTTCATCTTTCGATGGATGGGAGCCCCATGCTCAAATTCCGGCGTACCGCGCTCGCCGCGGGACTCACGATCGCCATGGCCGCGTTGTCGACCGCCGTCGCGCTGCCCGCACCGGCGACCGCCGCACTGCCCACCGCCGCGGTGGCGCTCGGAGACAGCTTCATCAGCGGGGAGGGCGCCGGGGCGTACACCCCGGTGGTCGACGTCAACGGTGTCGCCCAGGGCTTCCCCGGCTGGACGGCGGCCAACAACAACGCGTACTTCTGCCACCGTTCGGCGAACGCCTCGCTGAACAAGGCCAACCTGCCGGGCATCCAGAACCGGTTCAACCTGGCCTGCTCCGGCGGCCAGCCACACGACATCGCCAACGCCTCGCAGGCGCGGACCAACGGTCGCACGGTGGCCGCGCAGCTCGCCCAGCTCCGCGCGGTCGCGCAGACCCAGGACATCGACCTGGTGCTGATCGGCCTGGGGTCCAACAACAGCTCGTTCACCTTCGGCAGCGTCGCGGAGAAGTGCGCCAACCGGTTCATCGCCGACGCCTGGACCGGCTGGTGGGAGTTCTGGGCGTACCTGGGCGGGCCGGTGGAGCAGAAGCCGTGCACCGACGCCGACCTGGCCACCCCCGCACAGGTCAGCGCCGCGACCGCGGAGACCACCGCCGCGGTACGCCAGTTGCTGACCACTCTCGACCAGGTGGACGCGGACGGGCAGCACCGGGTGGTGTTCCAGGACTACACGAACCCGCTGCCGTTTGACCTGAACCCGGCGTTCCACACCGAGGACAGCCGGGATGACACCCGGGACAAGTTCCGCGACCTCGGGGCCGAGCGGTACGCGGCCGGTTGCCCGATCCACCGGGCCAGCCTCGCCCCCGGGCACCGTTTCTCCCAGGGTCTGGGCACCATCGTGAAGACCACCCGGGACACGTTGGCCACCGAGTTCCCCGCCGACGACCTGGTCTACCTGAACGTGCAGCGGGCCTTCGACGGCGCGCGGCTCTGCGAGTCGACGACCAGCCCGACGGGCTCGCTGGCCACCCCGATCCGCTTGCAGGACGGCGCGACCGGCACCTTCGTCACGAGCCTCTCCGGCAAGGACAAGATCGACATTCAGCGGATCGCCAACACCTGCGTCAGCTACTTCCAGACCTGCCAGGAGTCGTGGCACCCGAACGCCACCGGGCACCAGGTGCTCGGTCAGTGCCTGGCCGGCGCAGCCGCCACCAGCGCACGATCGGTGACCTGCGTCCGGGCCAGCAACGGGGCGATCTCCGTCTCCTGACCCTGGTCGTCCTTCGGAGGGCTCCGCCACCTGGCGGAGCCCTCCGTCGCGTCCGACGACACCTGCGGATACCCGTCGGTAACCTCGGGCCGTAGGCTGGGCCCGTGAACGGGGACCCGGAGTACGCGCAGGAGTTCGTCGACATCGCCGGCGGTCGGCTCGGCGTGCAGATCTATCCGGAACCGGCCGGTCCAGCCGGCGCGCCGGTGGTCGTGATCTGGCCGGCGATGGGGGTACGGGCCCGCTACTACCGGCCGTTCGCCGCCGCGCTACGCGCCGCCGGGCTGGCCGTGGTCGTCGCCGACCTGCGCGGCACCGGGGCGAGCACCCCCGCGCCGAGTCGCGCCGACCGACACGGCTACAGCGAGCTGGCCGACGACGTCGGCACCGTCCTGGCCGCGCTCAAGCCACGACTGGACGGCCGCACCCGGCTGCTGCTCGGGCACTCACTCGGCGGGCAGGCCACGCTGCTGCACCTTGCCCTGCACGGCGCCGACGCCGTGGACGGGCTGGCGCTGGTCGCGGTCGGGATCCCCTACTGGCGAAGCTACCCGGGCCGGCGTGGCCTCGGAGTGCTGCCGTACACCCAGGGGATCGCCGCCACCGCGGCGCTGCTCGGGGTCTGGCCGGGCTGGGGCTTCGGCGGCCGGCAGGCGCGCGGCGTGATCCGCGACTGGGCGCACACCGCGCGCACTGGCCGTTTCCCCCAGCTGAATGGCACGGACACGGAGGCGGCGGTACGCGCGGTACGGACACCGGTGCTGGCCGTCAGCGTGGACGACGACCAGTACACCCCGCACGAGACCATGGACCACCTCTGCGCGAAACTCACGGCAGCCCCGGTGGTCCGGGAACGGTACACAGTGGATCAGGCCGGCGCGGCGCTGGACCACTTCACCTGGGTCCGCGCGGGCGCCCCGCTGGCGCGGCGGATCGCCGATTTCGCTGGCGGCCTGCCGCCCCGCTGAGGTCGTCCCGGCCGGTCGGCGTACGACGGTCGACTCACTCGTCCTGGTCCAGCGGCACCAGCTCGCCGTCGCGCTCCACCTGGATCTCAGCGTGATCCTTGCGCGGTGCGACCTCCGCGGTGTTCTTGTGTGGGTCGTTGTCCGGGTGCATGAGCACCGCGTCTGTCTTTGGGGTCTTCTCCCGGCTCTCGTCCGGCTGCGACATCGCGTTCCCCTCTCGTCGGCGTCGCTCGGGATCTACCCGCCACCGCGCGAACGACTCCTGCTGGCGGCGATGCGGCACGTCCAGCCGTGACCATGATCGACACCGTATCGCCGATGTAGGGGTAGCGCGGATTCGTGATACCCCCATGTCGCGTAAATGGAGTGGATCGTGCCCGGGGGGGCGCGGATCGGCCCGCCCGGCACGGGGTTAGCCGCCCGACCGGCGGGTAAGCCGCTGCGCCCGACACGGCGGAAGGGGATCACATGTCCGAACGGCATACCGCACTGCGCTCGATGCACGATCTGGGCCTGGCGGCCTGGTTTGGCGGCTCCCTGATGGGGGCGCTCGGCGTCAACAGCGCAGCGGCGAAAATCAGCGACTCGACCCAACGGCTCCCGGTCGCCTCAGCGGGGTGGTCCAAGTGGACCCCGGTGAACGCGGCGGCGATCGGCGCCCACCTGGCTGGCGCGGTCGGCGAGCTGGTGACGGAGAGCCCACGGGTGGCCGCGCAGGCAGGGGTGGCCCGGGCCAGCACGATCAAGACCGCGTTGACCATCGGCGCGCTCGCGGTGACCGGCTACAGCCGGTTGATCGGCATGCGGTTGGAGAAGGCGGGTGGCCCACCGGTGAACGGCACCACTGAGCCGAACCACCAGACTCCGGCGAGCGTGGCCTCCTCGCAGCGGCAGATGAAGCTGCTCCAGTGGGCCGTCCCGGCGCTGACCGGGACCCTGGTCGTGGTCACCGCGTACATGAGTGAGCAGCAGAAGCCCGGCCAGGTGTTCCGGGGGCTTCTCGGCCGGGCCGGCGGGATGAAGAGTGCCCCGATGAGCATGATCAAGATGGCGGGAATGAGCAACGGCAAGCGGCCGATGGCGATGGCCGGACGCTGAGCGTCGGGCCGGTCGGCGTCCCACCGCCACCTCGACGGCGGGGCGCTGGCCGGCCCTGCGCGATCACCGGCGTGACGACGAATGTCGTGCGGCGACACCGGGCGGGCAGGCCCGGCCCGAGGACGGCACAACGACCGCCGGTAGCGGCGGACCGACGAGCGGGGTGGCCATGACGGCACACAAGGGACGCGGCGGCGACAACGACCGGCTGGAGCCGGAGGCGACCAAGCCGTGGGGCACCAGCGACGGCTTCGACGCCGACGCGCCCTGGGGCACGGACGAGGACTCGCCGATGGACGAGGGCAGCGAGGAGACCGCGGTGCCCGAGGGGCGGCGCGGAGAGCGGCGCGCGGGTGCCCCGGCGGGCCGGTCAGACCCGGCGGGCCGGCACGGCTTCGGCTCGGTGGAGCCGACCCGTACGACGATGGCCGGGCCGGGCGCCCCGCCGGACCCGGCACCCAGCGGCCGGACCTTCCCCGACGACGCCGAGATCGGCGAATCGACCCAGGACGCACTGCGCAGCCGGGGCCGACGCTCCTGACACCCCCGACCACCGCGCCGCGTGCGCGACCATCAACCGGTCGACGTAGCCGGGGCCGGAACCGCCCGATCGGCGATCATCGTCTCGGTGAGCAGTTGCGCCAGCCGGGTGGCGTCGCGTTGGGCCTGACCGGCGCAGCAGTTGTTGAACAGCACGTGCAGGTCGTCCGCCGGACCGGCGAACTCGGCCAGCAGCCCGGCCCAGTGCCGAAGCTCGTCCTCGGCGTACGCGTACCGGAACTTCTCCTGCTTGTCGCCGTCACGCCAGGCGTCGCTGTGGCCGTGGAAGCGGACGATCGCCGGCTCCGCCGTCATGGTCAGGATCGGTGGCACCGACGACGGATGCCCCTGCGGCATGTCGACGCAGACCAGTGACAGGTCGTGCGCGCGCAGCAGGTCCAGAGTGTCCGCTGCGGCCAGGCCGTCGAACCAGGACCCGTGCCGCAACTCCACCCCGACCCGCCAGGGACGGCAACGCTGCGCCAGCTCGACGATCCGGCGTTCGGCCGCGGCACCGCGTGCCAGCCAGGGCGGGAGCTGCAACAACACCGTGCCCAGCTTGCCGGCCCCCGCGATCGGGTCGAGGGCCGCGCGGAAACGGGCCCACAGCTCGTCGTACGCCGGCTCCGGCAGATCGCGGCGGCGGATCCGGCTCGGGCCGGCGGCCGGGCGCAGGTCCCGGGGAAGCGCGGCGACCGGCGTCGGATGACCGGTGAAGAGGCTGAACGCCTTGACGTCGAAGGTGAAGTCGTCCGGTGTGGCGTCGACCCAGCCCTGTGTGGTCTCCGGTGCGGGGATGGCGTAGTAGGACGTGTCCACCTCGACCAGCGGGAACCGGCCGGCGTAGAAACCCAGCCGACGGGCTGGCGTGTTGGCCGAGCGCGGGTACCACCCGGAGCGCAGCAACGACTGGTCCGCCCAGGACGACGTTCCCACCTTAATGACACCCATGTCATTCAGTGGACCGCCGTTGGCGAGGATCGGCAACCGCTGGCGACCCAACGCCGCCCTCGTGTGGAGCCCGGAAAGTGTCGGTGCCTCGTCCTACGGTGACACCGAGTGAATATCGAGGAAGGGCGGCACACCATGACCAGCACGGAGCAGCTCACCGGTGAGCGGGCCGACCTGCTGCAGGCGCTCCGCCAGCACCGGGGTTTCCTCCTGCGGACCGTCGACGGGCTCACCGACGAGCAGGCGGCCACCCGCAGCACTGTCAGTCAGCTCTGCCTCGGCGGTCTCGTCAAGCACGTGGCCGGCACCGAGCACCGCTGGATGCTCTTCGCCGTGGGCGGCGCGGAGGCCATGCACCGCGAGCCTCTCGACTGGGCCGATCAGTTCCGGATGGCGCCGGGCGAGACCCTCGCCGGGCTGATCGAGCGGTTCCAGGAGGTGGCCGACCAGACTGACGAGCTGGTCGCGACCCTCGACCTGGACGCGTCGCACCCGCTGCCGCAGGAGCCCTGGTTCGAGCCGGGGGCGAGTTGGACGGTCCGTCGGGTGCTACTGCACCTGATCGCCGAGACGTCCCAGCACGCCGGGCACGCCGACATCCTGCGGGAGTCGATCGACGGCGCCAAAACCATGGGCTGAGGCGGCCCAGCCTCCGCCGACGATCCCGCGCCGTCCACCCCGCCTGTCACCTCCGGTCCCCGGCGGGGCTGATGTGGCACCGCGCAGGTGGGCGGGGACGGGGTGGGGGTTCAGCGGAGGCGGCCGCGGGGTTCGTGGTAGGCGGTTCGGTCTCTCGCATAGGCGTCGGAGTTGCCCCAGCGGCCTGGGATGTCCAGCAGCTCCAGTCGACCGAAGCCCCGGGGCAGGGCCGGGTTCACCAGCAGGTTGTCGCCGGTGGGTCGCAGCCCCAGCGTGGTGCCCAGCAACATCAGCAGCGCCCCCGACGACCACGACTGGGGGCGACCGGCCGACGGCAACTGGACGGGATACTTCGTCAGGCTGCGGTCATAGCCGGCGACCAGCTCCGGCACTGCCCTACCGAGCGTCTGCGCCAGATCGAAGATACCGCCCGCGATCCGGGCCGCCTGCGTGTCCAGGCGGTAGTGGCGCAGCCCGGCGGCGATCAGGGCGTTGTCCGACGGCCACACCGCGCCCAGATGTGCGCCCATCGGGTTGTACGTACGCTGCCCGGCGGCGAAGGTGCGCACACCCCAGCCGCTGAACAATCGCGGTCCGACCAGGTGCTCGGCGACCGCTTCCGCGCGGTCGTCCGTGACGATACCGCTCCACAGCAGATGCCCGATGTTGGATGACAGCGCGTCGACCGGCTCGCCGTACGGGTCGAGCGCCAACGCGTAGTACTCCCGGTGTGGCAGCCAGAAGTCCCGGTTGAAGCGGTCCTTCAGCTCGGCCGCTTCCCGCTCCAACCGGTCGGCGTACGCGGGGTCGCCCCAGAACTCCCGGGCCAGCCGGGCACCGCGCCGTTTCGCGTCGTACGCGTAGCCCTGCAACTCGCAGGTGGCGCGTGGAAACGCGGGTTGCCGGCCGTGTGCGTCGGCGATCGCATCCGGGGTGTCCTTCCAGCACTGGTTGATCGTGCCGTCCCGCTCGTTCCGGCGCTGGTAGCGCACGTAGCCGTCACCGGTCAGGTCGCCGTACTCGTCGATCCAGTCCAACGCCATCCGAGCCGGGTGGCGCAGCTCGCGGACCAGGTCCGCGTCACCTGACCAGCGCTCGTACTCGTCGAGCAGGACGACGAAGAGGGGGGTGGTGTCGGCTGCGCCGTAGTACAGCGCGTTCGGCCGGTCGCCGAACGCGGCCGACTCGCCGTAGCGGAGCTGGGTCAGGATCTTGCCCGGCTCCTCGTCGTGCTGGTCGTCGAGCTGACCGCCCTGCAACATCGCCAGCATCCGCAGTGTCGCGGGGGCCAGCTCGGGGGTGAACGCCACCGTCTGCAGGCAGGTGATGATGCTGTCCCGCCCGCACAACGCCATCGCCCACGGCAGGCCACCGACCGGCACCCGCTCGCTGTGCGACAGCGGCATGTACCGCAGTGCCGCCAGGTCGGCCAGGCTGCCCCGATACGTCTCCTCCAGCCCGTTCCGCTCGGCCACCAGGTGCGGTGCCCGGTCCAGCCAGTCCGCCAGGTCCTCGCTCATTCCCGCGCGGACGGCCTGCTGGTGCGACTGCAGGCCGGCGCGCATGTCCCGGCCATCCTCGCCCCGAATGGTCATCGTCACGTGCAGGTCGGTCTCCCATTGCCCCTCGGGGGCGACCTGGATCCGGAACGTCATACCCCCCTCGTCCACCTCGACGGGAGCGTTGCTCTGCACCGTGGTCTCGCGCGCGAACCGCTCCCGCTCGTAGCGCAGCACGAGTTGGTGGCCCGCGGAGTCGGCGACGACCTCGACGGCTCGCCCGCTGCGCTGCCCAATCTCGGCGATGTCGGTGAAGTCGCTTCCCATCTCCATCCGCACGGTGAGCTCGGCGGGTTGCGACGAGTGGTTGAGCACGGTGATCTTCTCGTGGAAGCAGTCGTGGATCGAGCGGTGCCGGATGACCGACACATCGGCATCGACGTAGTGACTCGCCGCGCCCGGGACCAGAAAGAAGCGGGTCTCGAAGTACGTCATGTCGTCGCGGGAGAGCGCGTTGAGCCGTTCGCCGTCGACGCTGAGCACCCAGCGGGACAGGAAGCGGGTGTCGAACGCGAACAGACCGACCGGCGCCTTCGGATCGAATTCGATGTCACCCTGGGCGTCGCTGATCGCGAACGCGTTGCCGGCGATGACGTGTACCAGTTCCTGCCTCACGACCGCTCATCCCGACCGTCCACCGAAACCCGAGCGTCCACCGCGGCACGACCGTCCAGCGCGGCCCGAGCCAGCTCGCGCGGATGACGGGCGCCGGTCGGCCCGGGAAAGATCCGCCGCAGCAACATCAGCAGGCGCAGGTCGCCCTGGACGGTCAGCTCGTTGCGCAGCAGAGCGCTGGCCACGTGCATCTCGCCGCTCGCCATCTGGTCGTAGACCCTTCGGTCCGCGCGGACCATCAGCTCGGCGTCATCGTCGGAGCGGGTGACCCGGACGTGCTGGTCGGCGATGGTCAGGTACCAGTGGTCGGTGCAGCCGTCGCCGCGTACGTCCAGCCGCAGCGTGCCGGCCGTGGTCTCCGGCAGGTCGGGCCGCCGGCCGGGGTCCAACTGTTGCAGGTACTGCGCCACCGTCGTGCCCATCAGGTCCCCCTCCCCACGGCTCCTCGGAGGATCACCCACGCCGGGGTGAGCCCGGTTCACCCGGAACGGGTGAGCGAACCCAGCAGGGCGGGTTCACCTGGGCCGTTTGCTCAGCGGGGAGGTGGGGAGCCTGCGGTCAGGCCGAGAAGAATGGGAGAACCGGATGCGCGCGCTGCGATTGCGGGAGTGGAAGTCGGAACCAGAGTTGGTCGAGGTCCCCGATCCAACGCCCGGGCCGGGACAGGTGGTGGTACGGATCGGCGGTGCCGGCGCCTGCCATTCCGACCTGCACCTGATGGACGAGTTCGAGCCGGGCGCCATGCCCTGGAACCCGCCGTTCACCCTGGGTCACGAGAACGCCGGCTGGGTGCACGCCCTCGGCGACGGCGTGACCGGGCTGACGATCGGCCAGCCCGTCGCCGTCTTCGGACCGTGGGGCTGCGGCACCTGCGCCCGCTGCCGCGTCGGCGTCGACCCGTACTGCGAGAACCCGGCCGGCGCCCCGGTGCCGGGTGGGGGCGGCGGGCTCGGCCTGGACGGTGGCATGGCCGAGTACGAGCTTGTCCCCGACGCGCGACACATCGTGCCGTTGCCGGACGGGTTGGATCCGGTGGACGCGGCGCCGCTGACCGACGCCGGCCTGACCCCGTACCACGCGATCCGGCGGTCCTGGCCGAAGCTGCCGCCGGGCAGCACGGCCGTGGTGATCGGGGTCGGCGGGCTGGGACATGTGGGCGTTCAGATCCTCAAAGCCACCACGGCGGCCCGCATCATCGCCGTGGACACCCGCGCCGAGGCGCTGCGGCTGGCGCAGGAGTGCGGCGCCGACCAGACCGTCACCTCGGGCGCCGACGCCGCCGAGCAGATCCGGGAGGCCACCGGGGGCCGGGGTGCCGATGTGGTGCTCGACTTCGTGGGCGTGGACGCCACCCTGGCGCTCGGCGTGGCGGTGGCCCGCACCGTGGGCGACCTGACGATCGTGGGCATCGGCGGAGGCACAGTGGGGGTCTCGTTCTTCTCCGTGCCGTACGAGGTGAGCATCGCGACCACCTACTGGGGCAGCCGTCCCGAGCTGGTCGAGGTGCTGGAGCTGGGTGCCCGGGGTCTGGTCCGGCCGAAGACCACCACCTTCGCGCTGGACGACGCCCTCGACGCGTATCAGCAGATGCGCGACGGGACGCTGGAGGGCCGGGCCGTGATCGTGCCGTGAGCCCGGCGGACGCCGTCGGTCAGCCGGCCTCGATCAGACCGCGCACGTAGGCGGCCTGGCCCACGTGCTGCTGGTCGTCCTCGGCGATGCTGACGAGGCGCACGCCGAGGGTCACCGGCGGATCCCACGCCTCGTCGACCACGCGGTCCAGGTCCGCCGGTCGCAGGCCGGCCAGGAACGATCCGGTACGCGCCGCGACGGCCTCGTAGTAGTCGATCAGCGCCTGCGCGCTCTCCGGCCGTACCCCTGCGACCTGCGCCGGCGAGTGGCCGTAGCCGGTGTTGTCCGGGTCGTCGGTGAGCCCGAACCGACCCGCCCAGTCGCCGCTCACCCAGACCTGGTCGGCGTCGAGCAGGTCGGCGACGTGATGGTCCTGGACTCGGGTCAGGTGCCAGACCAGCCAGCCGACCGGGTTGGCGCCCGGGCCGGGTGCCCGGTGCAGCTGCTCCGGGGTGAGTCCGTCGACCGCCGCCCGGACGAGATCAGGCAGTCGGCCGTATGTCTCGGTCAACAGGTCACTCACGTCCACGGGTCACGCCTCCTGGTTGGTTTCCGATCAGGTACCGCCGACACGGGCGATCAAACCTCGGCCACTACGGTGATCAGGTGGTCGCGGCGTTGGAGCTGTATCTGGACCCGGACGCCACCCGGCGGATCCGGGTGCTCTGGGACGCGCTGGAGGCCGAGGGCGTGCAGAGCATGCGGTCGCTGTGGGAGCAGCGCCACCGGCCACACGTCTCGCTCGCGGTGGCGCCCCGTTTCAACCCCGAGCAGGTCGCCGAGGCACTGCGCGGGACCGTCGTGGCCGCCCCGCTGCGACTCGACTTCCAGCACGCCGGGCAGTTCGTCGGGCGGGTGCTCTGGCTCGGCCCGGCACCCACCCCGGAGCTGCTGACCCACCAACAGATGGTGTACGACCGGCTCGCCGCCGCCGGCATCCCCCTGGCCGAGCACTACCAGCCGGGCCGCTGGGTGCCGCACTGCACGCTCTCCATGCGGGTGCCGAACGCGCTGATGGCCGCCGCGGTGCGGCGCTGCCTCGAGGTGTTGCCGCTGGCCGCGACCGTGGTCGGCGCGGCGCTCACCGACCACGCGCGCGCTATCGCCCACCCGCTGCTCTGACCCGACCACATCGACCGGCACCCTAGAGGAAAATGTCCGGTTTGGCAGGCGACAGTCGGGAAACCGAAAACATGCGGTGGTGATGCGGCCTGGCGTGGGATGGTTCGACCTGGATGCCGTACCGGTGGTGACCTGCCCGAGCGCGGGTGACCCGGGCGGTGGCGCGGGCGCACCTCGTGCCGCCGAGGGCGGCCTCGACGAGAAGGGGCAGTGCCTATGCAGGCTCAGCGCAGGCCACCGCGCGCGGAGCGGAGCCAGACCCGGGACGACCGGACCGGCGGCGGCATGACCGGGGCGGCCACGCCACTGACGATCTGGGCGGCCGCCGTCCTGCTCGGCCGGATCGGTGCCGGCGACGACGACGTCGAGGACGAACGGCACATCCTGCGCGGCATCGAGTGATCCACCGCCGCGCGGTTCACAGCCAACCGCGCCGCTTGAAGATCACGTAGAGGGTGCCGCAGACCAGCAGCATCAACAGCAGCGCGAACAGGTAGCCGAAGCGCCAGTTCAACTCCGGCATGTGGACGAAGTTCATCCCGTAGACCGTGCCGATGAGCGTCGGAGCGAAGAGGATCGCCGCCCAGGACGAGACCTTCTTCAGCTCCTCGTTCTGCGCGTAGCTGGCTGCGGTGAGGCTGCGCATCTCCTCGTTCTGCTGCTGCGAGACCAGGGTGGCGTTGACGGTGAGGATGTTCTGCAACAGGTGCCGGAAACCGTCCACCCGCTCCACCACCTGGGTCAGGTGGTCGGTCACGTCACGCAGGTAGCGGCGCAGTTCCTCGTCGGTGCTGGCGCTGCCGGCGCCGTCGGCCAGCGCGCCGAGCACGATGAGCAGCGGGCGGGCGGCCCGCTGAAACTGGATGACCTCCCGGCTGAGGCCGTAGATTCGCCGGCTGGCATTCGGGTCACCGCCGAACACCTGGGTCTCAATCTCGTCGATGTCGTTCTCCAGCCCGGCCACCACCGGCGCGTACCCGTCGACAACCTCGTCGAGGATCGCGTACAGGACCGCCTCCGGACCCCGGGCGAGCATCTGCGCCTCGGTCTCCATCCGCCGCCGCACCGCGGCCAGGTCGGGGGCCTCACCGTGCCGGACGGTGACCACGAAGCCGGGCCCGATGAACAGGTGCAGCTCGGAGAACTCGACCTCCTCCCGCAGGTCGTCGTAGCGGGCGGCGCGCAGCACCACGAACAGCGTATGCCCGTACCGTTCCAGCTTGGGCCTCTGGTGGGCGTTGATCGCGTCCTCGACCGCCAGGTCGTGCAGGCGGAACTCCCGGGCCAGCGAGGTGATCTGGTCGATGTCGGGCCGGTACAACCCGATCCAGGCCATCGCGCCGTCCTGGTCCTGCAGGCAGCGGTACGTCTCGGCGAGGCCGGACGGTGAGGCGAACCGGTGCCCTCGGATGTAGACCGCGCTGTCCACCAGGCCGCCGGCGGGCGGAGTGGGTGACTCCGTCGGTGGCGGCACGCCAACCCTTGTCTCGTACTGGTCGAGTTGGCGACCGAAGCCACCACCCGGGCGGAACCGACGGCCGCCGACCATGACCCGCTCCCCCTTCCCGGGGCCGCCCGTCCGGCGGCCTCCCGGCCCACACGGGGGCAGGTCGAGGTGGACGCCGGGAGGCGCTGCTTCCCCCCTGCCTCCGGCCCGAAACCCCGACGCGCCGCTCGCCCGGACGCCCACAACGGGCGGGTTCCGCGCACCGGCGGACGGGTGCCGGCCCGCCGACGGATACTCGCGGTGACCATGGGCGGGACGACGGGGGTAGCGCCGATGGAGGTCGACAGGCGCGCCGGCCGGCGGACCGACCGGCTGCGGAGCTGGCTGCTCGACGACCGGTCGGAGCGACCCGTGCCGCAGGGCCTGCACGTCCGCCCCCGGGAGCAGCGGCACCACCCGTGGTGGAAGGTGATGTGCCTGACCGGCGTCGACTACTTCTCGACCCTCGGCTACCAGCCGGGCATCGCGGCGCTGGCCGCCGGGGCGCTGTCGCCGGTGGCCACCCTGGTGCTGGTGTTGGTGACGCTGCTGGGCGCGCTGCCGGTCTACCGCCGCGTGGCGGTCGAGAGCCCGCACGGTGAGGGTTCGATCGCGATGCTGGTACGCCTGCTGAGCTACTGGCCGGGCAAGCTGTTCGTGCTGGTGCTGCTCGGCTTCGCGGCCACCGACTTCATCATCACCATCACGCTGTCCGCGGCCGACGCGACCGCGCACCTCGACGAGAACCCGTTCTGGCCCAGCGGCCTCAAGGGCCACGAGGTCCTGCTCACGCTGCTGCTCGTGGCGCTGCTCGGCGCGGTGTTCCTCAAGGGATTCGGCGAGGCCATCGGGATCGCCGTCGTCCTGGTCGCGATCTATCTGACGCTGAACGCGGTGGTGATCGCCGACGCGCTGTGGCAGGTGGTGACCCATCCGAGCGCGGTCAGGGACTGGACCACCACGCTGACCACCGGGCACGGCGATCCCCTGATGGTGGTCGCGCTGTCCCTGCTGGTGTTCCCGAAGCTGGCGCTGGGCCTGTCCGGTTTCGAAACCGGGGTGGCGGTGATGCCACACATCCAGGGGGACCGTCAGGACTCGGAGGATCGGCCGCTGGGCCGGATCCGGGGCGCGCGTCGGCTGCTCACCACCGCCGCCGTCACCATGAGCGTCTTCCTGATCACCAGCAGCGTGACCACCACCGTGCTGATCCCACCCGAGGCGTTCCAGCCGGGCGGCCCGGCGAACGGTCGGGCCCTGTCCTTCCTGGCGCACCAGCACCTCGGTCAGGTGTTCGGCACCGTGTACGACCTGTCGACCATCGGAATCCTCTGGTTCGCCGGGGCGTCGGCGATGGCCGGTCTGCTCAATCTCGTACCCCGTTACCTGCCCCGCTACGGCATGGCGCCGACCTGGGCGCGGGCCATCCGGCCACTGGTGCTGGTGTTCACCACGGTGGCGTTCCTGATCACGGTCGTCTTCCGGGCGAGCGTCGACGCGCAGGGCGGCGCGTACGCCACCGGTGTTCTGGTGTTGATCACCTCGGCGGCGACGGCGGTGACCCTCGCGGCACGGCGGCGCGGGCAGCGCGGCCGCACGGTCGCGTTCGGGATCATCGCTGTGGTGTTCGTCTACACCACTGTGGCGAACGTGGTGGAACGTCCCGACGGTGTGAAGATCGCCGCCTGCTTCATCGGTGGGATGATCGTGGTGTCGGCGCTGTCGCGGGTGATGCGGGCCTTCGAGCTGCGGGTCGACCGGGTCGACTTCGACCCGGTCGCGACGGCGATCATCGCCGAGCGGAGCGAGCGTCGGATCCGCCTCATCGCGCACGAGCCGGAGCGGCGCGACCTCACCGAGTACCGCGACAAGCTCGCCCAGGCGGTGGCGGACAACGACTTCCCCGACGACAGCGACGTCATCTTCGTCGAGGTCCATGTCACCGACCCGTCGGACTTCGAGACCGGCCTGCTGGTGCGCGGCAGCGTGGCGCACGACCGCTTCCCGGTGCTCAGCCTTGCCAGCTCCTCGGTGCCGAACGCGCTGGCCGCCATGCTGCTGGAGATCCGCAACCGCAGCCGGCGGCGCCCACACATCTACTTCGAGTGGACCGAGGGCGGCCCGGCCCGCAACGTCCTGCGCTACCTGGCGTTCGGGCAGGGCGAGATCGCCTCGGTCACCCGGGAGATCCTGCGCCGCCAGGAGCCCGACCAGACGCGCCGCCCACACGTGCACGCCGGCTGACCTGCGGGCCACGCGTCGGGCGCGGACGGTGAGCGTGGTCATATCGACTGGACGAGCGGCTGGTTTCTGCTGCTAACCTCGGCGCAGGTCATGAGTGCCAGCGCGAAGCCCCGGCTTGCTGGCCGGCAACCCTCCTCCGCGGTGGGGTGCCCCGGGTGAAGACCAGGCACCGGCACGACGTCGGTGCAAGCGTGGCCTGGCACCCAGGTCAGCACAGACCCGGGAGAGCCATGCGCATCCTCAGCACCGCCCCACCGACCGACGTCGCGGAATTCCCCGCCGGTTGGCCTTCGCCCGCACTGACCCGGCGACGGCACGTGGACATGATGCGAATGTGCAGCGCCGCCTGTCGTCGCGGCACCGCGCACTAGCGCACCCCTCTTCCCGAACCCTCCCCAGCGGTACGCCCATCGGGCGCACCGTCGGCGGCGCACGCCCGTGCGCGCCGAGACAACCCTTTCGGAGACACCCGTGCGATTCCTTCCTGCCCTGACCCGCGCCGCCGCCCTGGGCGCGGCCACGATCCTGGCCGCCACCGCGCTCACCGCCTGCGGCGGGGACAGCTCGTCCGACGCCACCGCCAACCCGTACGGCCTGTCCCAGCCGGGCGTGCTGCGCGCCGGCACGCTGACCGACGCACCGCCGAACGTGTACCTCAAGGACGGCACGTTCACCGGCTTCGACAACGACCTGCTGACCGCGGTGGCCGGGAAGCTCGGCCTGAAGGTCGAGTTCGTCGGCACCGACTTCTCCGCGCTGCTCTCCCAGGTCAACAACCGCAAGTTCGACGTTGGCAGCTCCTCGATCACCATCACGGAGGCGCGGAAGAAGACCGTCGACTTCGGCAACGGCTACGACTTCGGCTACTTCGGCCTGGACGTCCCGGCCGGCTCGCCGATCACCGACTTCGACCAGCTCGCCGGCAAGCGGGTCGTGGTGGTGCAGGGCACCGTCCAGGACGACTACGCCACGGGCAAGCAGCTCGACCCGGTGCGGGTGCCGGACTACAACGGCGCGATCAACCAGCTCAAGGCCGGCACGGCCGACGCGTGGATCGCTCCGGCGGAGATCGGTGAGAAATCGGCCGCCGACAGCAAGGGCAAGATCACCGTGGCGGCCAAGCAGCTCAGCCCGACACCGACCGCGTACGCCGTCGCCAAGGGAAGCGACAAGCTGCGTGCGGCGCTGAACAAGGGCCTCGACGAGGTCATCGCGGACGGCACCTGGAGCCGGTTGCAGGCGCAGTACTACCCGGGCCGGCCGGTTCCGGAGGACTTCAAGCCGGGCAGCGGAACGGTGGCCGTGCCGTCAGCGTCCGCGTCGACCGTGCCGTCGGCGTCCGCGTCGACCGTGTCCTGAGGCGTACCCGGTGACGAGCGAGCAGGGCGGTAGGAGAGGCGACCGATGGATCCGTTGAGCACCATGTGGGAGACCTTCTTCGACTGGGACGCGATGCGCGAGGCGCTGCCCGAGATGCTGACCGTCGGGTTGCCCAACACGCTGATCCTGGCGGTCTCCGCCGCCCTGCTCGGCTCGGTGCTGGGCCTGCTGCTCGCCGTCGCGGGCATCTCCCGCAGCCGGTGGCTGCGCTGGCCGGCGCGGGTCTACACCGACGTGTTCCGAGGGCTACCGGCCGCGGCGACGATCCTGCTGATCGGCGTCGGGCTGGCCCCACTGGGCATGCGGGTCTGGGGACCGGACCCCTACCCGCTGGGGATTCTGGCGCTGTCGCTCATCGCGGCGGCGTACATCGGGGAGATCTTCCGCTCCGGCATCCAGTCGGTGGAGGCCGCCCAGTTGGAGGGCGCCCGTGCTCTCGGTTTCTCCTGGGCCGACGCGATGCGGCTGGTGATCATTCCGCAGGGCATCCGGCGGGTGCTGCCGGCCTGGGTGAACCAGCTCATCGCGCTGATCAAGGACTCCAGCCTGGTCTACTTCCTCGGCCTGGTGGCCAGCCAGCGGGAGCTGTTCCGGATCGGGCAGGACTACGCGGCCACCACCGGCAACGAGTCCGCGCTGCTGCTGGCCGGCCTCTTCTACCTGGCGCTGACGGTCCCGCTGACGCACGTCGTCAACTGGATCGACCGGCGGCTGCGCAACGGTCGGCCGGCTAGCGCGCCGACGGACGAGGACGACGACACCTCGTCGGCGCTGCCCGCCGCGACGGAAGGGAACCGATGATGACCACCGCCACGACCACCTCGGTCAGCCTCGACGTCCGCGACGTACACCTCGCCTTCGGGCCCAACCGGGTGCTGCGCGGCGTCGACCTCACGGTGCCGCGCGGCGCGACGGCCTGCGTGATCGGCCCGTCCGGGTCGGGCAAGTCCACCCTCCTGCGCACCATCAACCGGCTGATCGAGCCGGACCGCGGCGACGTGCTGCTGGACGGGCGCAGCGTGCTGGGCGACGACCCGGACGCGCTGCGGCAGCGGGTGGGGATGGTCTTCCAGCAGTTCAACCTCTTCCCGCACATGAGCGTGCTGCGCAACGTCACCCTCGCGCTGCGCCGGCTCCGCAAGCTCGGCGAGGACGAGGCGGAATCCGTCGCCCGGGCCCAACTGGAGCTGGTGGGGCTGGCCGGAAAGGCCGGCTCCCGGCCCGCGCAGCTCTCCGGCGGTCAGCAGCAGCGGGTGGCGATCGCCCGGGCGCTGGCGCTGCGGCCCGAGGTGATGCTCTTCGACGAGGCGACCTCGGCGCTCGACCCGGAGCTGGTCAAGGGCGTGCTCGGGGTGATGGCCGACCTGTCCGCGGCAGGTATGACCATGGTGGTGGTCACCCACGAGATGGGCTTCGCCCGCCAGGTCGCCGACACCGTCGCCTTCATGGACCGGGGCGTGGTGCTGGAGGCCGGCCCACCCGAGGCGATCTTCGAGCGGGCCGAGCAGCCTCGGCTTCGCCGGTTCCTCGCCCAGGTGCTCTGAGCCGCGCCGGCAGGAAGGCCGCTGACGATCAGTCGTTGGGCCCGCGTCCCAGCAGCCGGATCTCCTCGTTGTCCAGAGCCTCCTGGACCTCCTGCAGCACGAGGTCGTCGATCTCCCGGTTGTCCCGCAGGCGGGTGACCTCGCGCCGTTTGTGGGCGAGCACCCTGAGGCGCAGTTGGCGTTCCAGGCGGCGTTCCTCGCCGGTACACCCGCTGCTCTCGTTGACGTCCTCCAGGTGCCTCTGGTATTCGGCGCGCAGCCGACGCACCGACTCCTCCTGGGCACCGAGCTCGGCGGCGACCTGGGGCAGAACGGCCAGGCCCGCCTCGGTGGCCTGCCGCCGAGCATGCCGGGTTTCGTCGATGCGTTCCGGGTCGCCGACCAGCCCTGCCCAGCGCACCACCAGCGGCAGGGTGGTGCCCTGGATGAGCATGATCAGAACGATCACCAGCGCGGTGACGAAGATGATCAGGTCGCGTTCGACCACCGGTCGACCGGCGACCGTCACCGTCGGGACGGCCAGGGCGGCGGCGAGCGACACGGCCCCCCGGAAACCGGACCAGCCGGCGACGGTCCCCACCCGCCAGCTCGAGGGACCTCCGCCGTCGTCCACCATCCGGCGGCGCAGCCTCGCCGATTCCGCCGTCAGGTAGATGAAGAGCAGCCGGGTGGCGACGACGACCAGGGTGACCACCAGCACGATCACCAGAGCCCGCCGCGGCGAGGTGCTCGTGACGCCCCGCACCGCCCGGGGTATCTGCGTACCGAGCAGAACGAACAGCCCGCCGTTGATCAGGAACGTGGACAGGTCCCAGAACGCGTACGCCAGCACCCGGGACCGGGCGCGGATCACCCGTGGGCCGGCGTAGGCCAGCACCAGGCCGGCGACCACCACCGCCAGCACACCGCTGGCGTGCACCGAGTCGGCGAGAAGGAAGGCGCCGAACGGTGTCAGCACACTCAGCGCGCCCTCGCGCAGCGGATCGTCGAGCCGCTTGCGGATCAGCACCACGGCGCCCCCCACCAGCAGGCCGGCGAGCACGCCGCCGACGCTGGCTCCGACGAACTCCTCGCCGATGCCCAGCACGCCCGGCTCCGCACTCCCGGTGAGCAGGCCCACGGCCACCGCGAAGACCACCAGGGCCGTACCGTCGTTGATCAAGCTCTCGGCGTGCAGGGTGGTGAGGAGCTTCCGGGGCAGCCGTTTGGCGAGACCGGTGACCGCGGCGGCGTCGGTCGGCGCGAGGACCGCGCCGAGCACCCAGGCGGCGGCGGGGTTCACCCCGAACGCCTGTGCGGTGAACGACACCGTGACCATGGTGAGCACCACCAACACCACGGCGAGCAGCCCGATCACCGGCAGGTTGGCCCGGATCTCGCGCAGGCTGATGGTGAGGCTCTCCCGGTACAGGATCGCCGGCAGGAAGATCAGCAGCACCAGGTCCGGTTCCAGGGTCAGCTCGGACAGCGGCGGCGTCAGCCCGAGCAGCACCCCGAACGCGATGAGCAGGACCGGCGGGGCGACCCGGTACCGACCGCCGAGGGTGGTGCCGACCAGGACGGTGACGCCCAGCACCACGATCAGGACGAGCCCCTCCACGGCGTACCCCCTCGATCGTCCGCCGACGGTGACACGCACGCCGGTGGTTCAATCTGACCGCACCCGCCGGTTGGTTCCGACGGAAACCGGCAAGTCGCCGTGGGCAGCGGTGGCGGTCAGGGCGAGGCGGCTGCGGCGCGGGCCCGGGCGGTGACCGCGCGGGCCGCATGGCGGTGCCCGGCCGCTTCCTCGTCGCGGCCCAGAGCGTCGGCCAGGTCGGCGAGGTGCCCGGCCACCGGGCCGACGGTGAACACCCCGCTGCCGGCGGCCAGTTCGTCGGCGGCCGGCAGCAACTCGGCGTAGACCCGTTCCATCGTGACCCGGTCGCCGAGGGCGCGCGCCGCCCGGCCGACGAGGCAGAGCCGCGCCTCCCGCAGCAGATCGTGCGGCCCGTCCGGAAGAGTCCGCAGGGCGGCTGCGGCACCGTCCCGGTCGTCGTCGGCGAGGAGCAGCAGCGGCCGGACCCACAGCTCGTGCGGACCCCAGTCCAGGCCCGACCAGTCGGCACCGCCGGGACCGGGGATCGGCCGGTCGGCACCCCCGGGCCCGGGGATCGGCCCGTCGGCACCGCCGGGCTGGTCGCCGTCAGTGGCCTCGGCCAGGCGCAGGCCGAGCAGGGCGAGCGGGAGCAGCCCGCGGGTCAGGCCCGGCATGCTGTCGGCGGTCAGACGGTCGGCAGCCGCCCGGTACGCGTCCGCCGCCGCGGCCGACTCGCCGTCCAGCGCCAGGCGCAGTGCGGCGTACCACCGGGTGAAGACGCCGACCAGCGGCAGCTCGTACCGTTCGGCGAGGCGGTCGGCGGCGCGGGCGTGCGCATCGGCGCCGGGCCGGTCGGCCAGCGCGCAGTGTGCCTGCACCAGGACGAGGTGGCCGAGCACCTCGAAGGTCACCAACTGGTGCCGGGCGGCCAGGTCGACCAGTTCGGCGCCGATCCGGGCCCGGGCAGCGGCCAGACCGACGTGGTGGAAGGCGTGCATGAAGCGGGCGTTGAGCGCGAAGGCCAGCAGCCCCGGGTCGCCGACGGTCCGGGCGATCGTCTCGGCCTCGTCCGCCGCACGGCGGCCACGGTCGGTGGTGGTGCCGCGCAGCTCCAGCGCGAGGGTGCTCAGCAGCCGGCTGCGCTGCGCGGAGCCGGTCGAGCCGAGAGCGGTCAGGGCGTGCTCGGCGGCTCGGACGATCCGCCCGGAGAGCAGGTCGTCGTCGTTGCGCGTCCAGATGGCCGGCACGTCGAAGCCGGCCAGCACCTCCTCGATCAGCCGGGGGTCGCCGGCGGACTCGGCGGCGCCGATCGCCTCGGCTCGCCGCTGCCGCGCCTCGGCCAGCCGACCCGTCACGGCCAGCGCGCGCCCCAAACCGAGCAGCGCGGTCAACCGCTCGCGCTGCTCGACGCCCTCGGCGTGGTCGTACGCGTCGATCGCCTGCCCCCACAGGCGGGCCGCCTCATGCGGGTTACCGCCCCGTTCGGCCTGATCGGCGGCTGTGCGGGCATACGCCGCAGCGCGACCGGCAGCGACCGGTCCACCTGCGCGTAGCAGGTGGTGCGCGAGGGCAGCGGGTTCGATGGGAACCCGTTGTCGCAGCACCTCGGCGACGGCCGCGTGCCAGGCTGCGCGGCGCGGCGTGGACAGGTCGGCGTAGAGCGTGTCGCGGACCAGGATGTGGGTGAAGCGCAGCCGCCCGTCGGTCTCCCGCTCGGTGAGGAAGCCGGCCTGCAGGGCGCGGTCCACGGCGTCCAGCACCACCGACGGGTCACCGGCCAGCGTGCTGAGCACCTCCGGGTCGAGGTCCCGGCCGAGCACGGCTGCCTGCCGCAGCACGGTACGGGTCGGCGCGGACAGCTGCGCCAACCGGTGCCGGATCACGTCGCGCACCCCGGGCGGCACCGCGGCCAGTGCCGCCTCCCCCTCGCCCGCGTACAACTGGGCCAGCTCGCGGACGAAGAACGGGTTGCCGCCGCTGCGGTGGTGGATCAACTGGGTGGTGTCCGGATCCAGCGGCGCCCCGACGACGGCGCGGGCCAGCTCGCCGGTCGCTGGTGCGGAGAGGCCGCCGAGATACTCCCGGACCGGTTCCAGCCCGGCTGCGCGGGCCAGGGCGGCGGTCAGCTCCGGGCTGATCTCGGTGGCCCGGTAGGTGCCGAGGATCAGCACCGGCCCGGCGGCCGGCTGCGGGCCGGTGAGCAGGGCGGTCAGCAGGTCCAGGGTGTCACCGTCGGCGCGGTGCAGGTCGTCGAGGACCAGGAGCACCGGCCCCCGGTCGGCGACCGCCGAAACCAGCGACGCCACGGCATGGTGCCGGCGGAACCGTGTGACGGCGGGGTCACCCGAGCCGTCGGCCGGCCCGTCGGCCTCGACGACGTCGGCCGGCCCGGCGAGCGCGTCGGTGACCTGACTCCACGGCCAGGCAGCCGGTGCGCCCTCGTACTCCGGGCTGCGTCCCCACGCCGTGGTCCAGCCCTCGGCGGCGAGCCACCGGGTCAACGTCTCGGCCAGCGCGGTCTTCCCAGCGCCCGGGTCACCGCTGAGCAGCGCGAGGGTGGGCTGGCGGCGTTGAGAGGCGACTCCGGCGGCCCGCCGCAGTCGGTCCAGTTCCGCATCGCGGCCGACGAACGGACGCTCCCGCGCCGGGCCCGGCCGCGCCGTAGACGGCCGCTCCGAATCCGACCCAAGAGGGCTGGGGGTGGCGGTGCCTTCGAGAGGCGAGGTGAGGTGCGGTGCCTGGGCCAGGATGTCGGCCTCCAACCGCCGCAGCTCGGGCCCCGGGTCCACGCCCAACTCGGTTACCAGGACGTCCCGGGCCTCGCGCAGCGCCGCCAGCGCGTCGCCCTGCCGGCCGGCGCGGTACCGGGCCACCGCGAGCAGCCGCCAGGCGTCCTCGCGCAGCGGATAGCTGGCCAGGTGGGCCGGCAGGTCGGCCGCGGCCTCGTCCGGCCGGCCCAACGCCAGCAGCACCTCCGCTCGCCGCTCGACCGCGAGCATCCGCAGCTCGTCCAGCCGGTTGATCTCCGCGACCGCCCAGGCCTCGTTCGCGCAGTCGGCGTACGCGGGCCCGCGCCAGAGCCCGAGTGCCGCGTCCAGCGCGGCCAGGGCCGGCGCTGGACGTCCCGCCGCCAACAGTCGGCTCGTTTCGCCGACGGCCGCCTCGAACTGACCGGCGTCCACCGCGGCCGGGGCGACCCGCAGCACGTACCCGGGTGGCTCGGTGACCAGGATCCGGGGCGGCTGCCGGGGCGGTCGGTCAGGTTCCAGGGCCCGGCGCAGGTCGGCGACGAAGGTCCGGATCGCGCCCACCGCGCCGCCCGGCGCGACCTCCCACAGGTCGTCGACGAGACGATCCACCGGCACCACCCGACCGTGGGCGATCAACAACCGGGCCAGCACCAGGCGCTGCCGGTGCCCCCTGAGCGCGACCGGGCCACGCTCGGTCGCCGCGGTCACCGGCCCGAGTACGCCGAACGCCACCGCGACAGGTGCCGTCGGCTGCCTGGTCATGGCACCAATCTAGGCGCTCGGCCGGCCCGCACTCATTCGACGCTGATCGTCCGCTGATCACCGCCGAGCAGGCTCGATGACGTACGACGGCGACGGGCCACCGCCCCAGCCGGCACTGCTCACCAGGAAGGTTTCCCCGTGGACCCCAGGATCAACGGATTCGACTACCGGCGTGTCACCGTCGCCGACGGTGTCACGCTCAACGCCGCCGTGGGCGGTTCCGGGCCTGCGATCGTGCTGCTGCACGGCTTTCCGCAGACCCATCTCATGTGGCGGCACGTCGCGGCCGATCTGGCCGCCGATCACACCGTCATCTGCCCCGACCTTCGCGGCTACGGCGACAGCGACAAGCCCCTCGACACTGACGGCAACGGGTACGCCAAGCGCACCATGGCCGCCGACATCGTGGCGCTGGCCGGCGCGCTCGGCCACGAACGGTTCGCCCTCGCCGGGCACGACCGGGGTGCCCTGGTGGCGTTCCGCGCCGGTCTCGACCATCCGGCGGCGATCACCCAGCTCGCCCTGCTCGACGTGCTGCCGACCCTGGACATGTGGGACGTGCTGCACGGCACCACCGCCGCGGTCGCCTTTCACCTGTACCTGATGGCGCAGCCGCCCGGCCTGCCCGAAGAGCTGATCGGCGGCAGCCCGGACGCCTTCTTCGGCCATTTCCTGGACGTGTGGACCCGCGATCCGGAGGCGCTGCCGGCGGACGTGCGGGCCGCGTACCTGCGCGCGTCCCGGAACGCGGTCACCTCGATCGTCGCCGACTATCGGGCGTCGGCCGGGATCGACGTCGCCCACGACACCGCAGACCGGGCGGCCGGTCACCAGCTGAGGATGCCGGTGACCGTGCTCCAGCAGGACTGGGGCGCGGCGCTCGGCTACGACGCGGCCGGGCTGTGGCGGTCGTGGGCGCCGGACCTGACGCACCAGACGGTCACCTGCGGACACTTCATGGCCGAGGAGTCACCGGCCGAGGTGGTCCGGGCGCTGCGCGCCCTGCTCGCCCGTTGATCGATCGGCGGCCCGGTCGCACCAATGTCACCCTGGGTAAGATATAAGACACTTAATGTCACGGGTTGGTCGGGGCGGCCGGATCGCCGCGCTCCACCCCACCCACCGCACGCCGATCGGGCCGATATTGGCTCTGACCAGCGGAAACGCGACGTTACACCAGGTGGACGCCAACCGGTCATCGGTGCTACACAGGCAGATATCGGCCAGCCAACGACGGCGAGTCGCTTCACCTCCTCGACCAACGACCGACCACCCCGCAACGCACCATCGGGCTTCGCCGCACAGACCGCCACACCACGGTCGACCCACCGAACGGCACCGGCCCACCGGCCGCTGCTGGATGACGGCCCTCGACCAGGGAGTTACCGTGGGGCACCTGCGTTTCCGATCCCAGCGCCAGCCGTACGAGGTGGCAGTCCTGGCCGCGGCACCCGTCTGCGGCATTCTGATGGCGACCCTCGATGTCCGACCGACCTCCGTGCAGACGGCCATGCCCGTGCCCATTCAGATCGCCTGGGAGGTCGGTCTGATCGCGGTGGGCGTGGGCGGGCTGCTGGGCATCCTGTGGCCCGGCCGTCTCTCCACCGGGCTCGGCGTCGAACTCGCGTCGGTCCTGGTCCTCGGCACGATCACCGGCATGTACGCGGTGGCCCTCGTGGCCATGTCGGGCCGACAATCCTTCGCCACGGCGTCATTCGTCGTCGCGGTGACGGTCGGATCGCTCTGGCGGGCCGGGCAGATCGCCGTCGACCTGCACCGCCTGGCCCGGGCCTGCGAATGCGTGAGCTACGAACAGCTACAGGGAAGTGTCACGTGAATACCTCCCCGACGCCCGCCGCGCCGCCCTGGGTGCAGGTGGCGCTCAGTGTGCTCGGCATCCTCGGCGGAGGCACCGGCCTGGCCGCGATCGCCGCCGTGGTGTCGCAGCGGGGCAAGTTCAAGGCCGACGCCGCCGACACCCTCACCGAGGCCGCCCTCACCCTGGTGCAGCCATTGCAGACTCGGATCACCCAGCTGGAGGGCGAGGCGCTGAACGCGCGATCCGAGCTGGGTTTGCTCCGCGAGCAGGTCAACCAGTTGCAGTTCGTGGTCCGGGTGCTCACCCGGACGCTGGACCGGTGGCGTGCCGCTATCCGCGCGCCCGACGCCACCCTGCGTAAGGTCCGAGCGACGGTGGCGGAGAGCGACCGGTCGCCCGAGGCGCGCTGACCGGTGCCGTCCCCACCCGTCGGCCGCAGAGCCGGGGCGCTCAGTCGGAGCCACGCAGGCGTCCAACGAGCTCACTCACCGCCGCCCGGAACTCGGGGTCGGACTCGCCCGGATGGTGCCCCCGCACCGGCGGCGGACGGCGCTCCCCCGGCGCAGGCAGCAGGTCCCGTGGATCCCGCAACCGCCGGTCGACCCGGCAAGCCGGATCGGCAGGATCCGAGGGCGGATCGCCGGGCCGGTGCGCGGCGAAGATCCAACCACCGACGGGGTCGGTTTCCCGCCACAGGTTGAGCCACCGCCACTCGACCCGCTCCCCCACCTCGCGCAGCACCTTCTCGTTGAGATGGGCCGGAAAGAGCCGGGCGTACAGGCGGTCCAGCGGTGACCCGTAGGTGAGCAGCGCGACGCGCTGGCGTACCCGCGGGGGCAGCCGCAGCACCGCGAGGGCCAGCAGCACCGAGCCGTGGCTGTGCCCACAGAGCAGCACCCCGCGGTGTCGCTCGGTCAGGTGGATGATCCGGTCGGCCAGTTCCGGCACCGCCCGGTCGGCATAGCTCGGGGGTGCGAACGGGTGTGCGGCCCGGGGCCAGAAGGTGCCCAGGTCCCACAGAATGCCGACGTGCCGACGGAACCACGCCGTGCGGTAGGCGAACACCCCACCCAGGAGCAGAGCCAGGACCACCGGGGAGATGAGGTAACTGCCCGCGGCGAGTCCCATGCCGACGGCCCCGACCGGAAGCCCGAGAAGCCGCCACGGCAGCTCGTCCGGTGCCAGCTCGAACAGCCTCAGCAGGCTTGTGGCCAGGCCGAGCGCCGCGAGCGCCGCGTACGCGACGGCGAGCAGTCCCAGCCACTCGGCGAACCGCGCCCGGGCGACGGCCTTCGTCACCCGCCGCAGCCACCCAGCGCTCTCGGGCGTCACCGTCGGGAAGTCGCGGGCGGTGATAGCCGCCGCCGCGCGCCACCGGCGTCGCCGCGACACGAGGGTCAACGCACCGCAGAGCACCACCCCCGCGGTCACGTGCAGAAAGAACGCCAGGATCGACCACTGGTACGCCAACGGCGGCCCACCGTCACCGCGGTAGCCGCCAAGCAGGTGCCCGCTCTGATAGACGAGGTTGGCGGAGAACGCGCCGCCCAGGCCGACCGCGAAGGCGGCGACCACCGCCGCGCCCAACCCCCGAGGCAGCGCCTCACGGCGTTCTCCTCGGCCGTGGTGCCACAGCACCTGTCCACTCAGCGCCGCCAGCAGCGACATCTGGCCGAGTAGCGCCCAACTGGCGATCCCGTCGTAGCCCGGCAGCCCGACCGACGATGCCCAGGCACGCTCGTCCAGGGCGACGGTGACGAGGGTGGCCACGCTCAGGCCAACGGCCACCGCGCCCACCGTGCTGGCGGTCCGGGTGACGATCCGCCTGGTCGCCGCCCGGTCCAGCAGCCCGGGGACCGCGAGCAGGCCGGCGCAGACCAACAGCACCGCGACGTTGAGCGTCAGCAGCATGGTCGCCGAGACCGTCCCACCGCCTGCGCTACGAGCCACGAGCAGTATCAGGTTGAGCGTGGCGAGCGCGGCAGCGACGTGGATCGCCCGCAGCCGTCCCACCAACGGCTCGACGGCCCACAAGGGGTTGCCGGCCGGGCGGGGCCGGCGGGTGCCGAGCAGCCGGAGGAAGGCGACGGCGGCGATCGGCAGCAGAGCCAGCACCGCCAACCGTGGCCCGACCTGGAAGCCGTCGAGCCCTGCCACCGCGTCGAAGGGAGCACGGCACCGGGCCACCCCGAGACACCGCCAGGCGAGCAGATCGAGTGCCACCCCCGCGATGGACACCACGTACAACACGGTGAGGTTGAGCGCGAGGAGCCGGCACAGCACGGTGACTGCGGCACCGCTGCGGCGGCCGGTGGGCCGCATCCAGACCGCCACGTTGCTGAGCATGAACGGCAGCAGGAAGACCATGGAGAGCGTCCGGACCACGGTGCCCGAGGGCAGGTCACCCCACCGGTACGCCTCCAGCGTCACCCCGTCCGGCTCGGTCTCGTCCGCGTCGGGGCGGTGGAAGCCGCCGCTGTGGTCGCCGGCGACCTGCCGGACGTGCGGACGGCCGAGGACCCGCTCCGGTCGCGCCCCGGACACGCCGTGCACCCGCAACTCCACGATGTCGTGCCGTCCCGGCCGCTCGCGGTGGGGCGGCGATCCGTCATCCATTGGTCCGCCCAGCCGGTCGACCCGGCCCCCATAGTCCGGGCGCCGCATCGAGCACGACGATCAGCAGGAGCACTCCGGCGACGACCCCGCTGGCACTGACCAGCGGAAGGTTCACACTCGCGAAACCGCCCAGGATGAGGGCGGGTACGCCGATCAGCCGGGCCAGGGGCAGGCTGGCGTCGACGAGCGCCGAGAGCAGGATCCGGCCGGTCAGGAACAGCGTCGGACCGGCGACGGACACGACCAGTCGCGCCGGTGTGTGCGCCCCCGGGTCATCGATCGACATCTCCATACCGGCGGAGGTGGCCAGGACGCCGACGATCATGAGAAAGTGCAGGTAGCCCGCCGTGAGCGCCAGCTTGCTGCCGGGCGGGCCCGCCGCTTCGATGCTGGTGCCCAGCCGCGCGCCGGCGGGTACCAGGTAGAGCCGGGCGAGGGCCACCGCGGTCACGAACGCCAGGGCGAACGCCACGGTGCTGTCCCGGTCCAGGGCGGAGCCGCTGTAGGTGATGCCGGAAATCAGGATCAGTTCACCCAGCGCGATGATGAAGATCTGTTGGTAGCGCTCGGAGAGGTGTTCGCCGTTCACCTGCAGGTCAGGCCAGGAACTGCGCCCGAGCCACGGAAACGGCCAGCGCAACCGCGCCAGGGAGTACTCCAGCACCAGGGCGAGCGCCCAGAGCACCTCCCGGGCCGGGGCGACGGCCGCCCCCACCACCCAGAGCACGCCGGAGATCGCGAACCAGACCGCCACCCGCACGGTGCGCAGTTGCAGCGGGTGCCCCCGCAGGGCGGGGACCAGCAGCGCCGCCCTGCCCAGGTGGATGGCCACGTAGGCGAGGGCGAACACCATGGCGTGTTCGGTGAACGCGGTGGGCACGGCCGCGGCCATCAGCAGGCCACCGAACATCACCCAGAGCAGCAGGGCGACGATCAGCGGGGTACGCGGGTCGAACCAGTCCGCCGACCAGGCTGTCACGAACCACACCCACCAGAGCGCGGCCAGCATCAGCAGCACCTGGAAACCGCCGTTGAGGCTGGGGTCGTCGAGCAGCGCCTGGGACAGCCGGGTCAGCGCGAAGATGAAGGCCAGGTCGAAGAAGAGCTCCAGGAACGACGCTCGGCGGGGATTCTCCCGTGGTTGCAGCAGCCGCCCGGAGAGCCCGCTCACCATCGCCACCCTTCCCGGCGTTCAGCTGCCGCAGCCGACGGAGGTCACGATCACGCCTACGCCAGACACTGTCACCCGGGCAACGGGCGACAGCCGGGTTCCTGGTTTTCCTGGCAATGGCAGGAGCAGGATGGGCGAGCCGCTGGTGACGCGGCGCCCCTGACCGGTTCGGCTACCCGCTGGACGCCCGCTCGACGACAACCACCGAGATCCCGTCGAGGACGCGTTGCAGGCCGAACTCGAAGGCGTACTCCGGGCCGTACGCGGCACCGTGCTGCTGACCGGCGGCGGTGCCGACCCGCGCGGCGGTCGGGTAGCTGTCGGCCGTCATGAAGGTCGCCAGCCAGGGCGCGTGCGACTGCCACCACTGACCGTCGGTCATGCCGGTCTCCCGCTCCAGGTCGACCACCTCGGAGGCGGCCCGCGCCGCGCTCTTCACGTGGCCGAGGACGAGCGTGAGCACCGCGTCCATCTCGACGTCGGTGAGCCCGATGCCGTCGACCGCGCCGAGCTCGTGGTCGTACTTGGCCACCAGGTGCGGGCCGAGCACCGGTCGGGTCGTCTCGGCCCGCAGCATCCAGGGATGCCGCTGGTAGAGCGCCAGGTTGTCGCGGGCGATCCGCTCCAGCCTGGTCCGCCAGTCGCCCTCGACGGCGGGGCGCGGCATCTCGCCGTACGCGGTGTCGACCATGACGTTGACGAGTTCGGCCTTGCCCGGCACGTAGGTGTAGACCGACATGGTGCCGACACCCAGCGCCTCACCGACCCGACGCATGGTCAACGCATCGAGGCCCTCGGCGTCGGCGATCTCGATCGCGGCCCGGACGATCCGGTCGACACTGAGCCCGGGCCCGGCGCTGCGGCTGGTCGGCTCCCGGGTGCGCCAGAGGATGGCCAGGCTGCGGGCCGGGTCCGCGGTCGCCTTGCGCTCACTCGCCATGGTGCGGCCATCCTAACAACGCGGGCGTACGCCGTACGCCGCGCGTACACGGAGATCAGAGCGCCTCGCGGTCGTCCGACAGCAGCGGGCCGGCGGCAGCGGGCACCAGGTGTCGGACCTCGGGCTCCCCGTCGGTCAACTCCCGGGCCCGTTGCTCGGCCTCGCGGTCCTCGCCCGTCAACCGGCCACCGTGCTGGCGGAGGTGCTCGCCCCAGGACGGCACCACGTACACCTCGACGAACCGGTCCGTCGTCTCGGCCGGCCGGAACAACCCCCAGCGCATCGCGCCGGTCCGCTGCCGCGCGCCGCGCACCTGGTCCATCGCCGCCAGGAACGGCTGGGTCCGCTCGGGGCGGACGGTGTACTGCACCGTCACCAGCACCGGCCCCACCCCCGGGTCCGGCTCGTGCGCCAGGTGCAGTTGCGGCCAGTAGGCCGCCGGTTCGCGGTTCACCGACCGCAGGTCCGGCAGCGGCCAGATCCGACTCGTCAGGGTGCCGACCAGCATCAGCGCCGCCGCCGCGAGGTAGGCGACGAACAGCCCGGCCATGTCGGCCACCAGCCCCCACAGGAGCGCGCCGACCGCCTGCCCGCCGGCGAAACACACCTGATAGACGGCCAGGCCCCGGGCCCGCACCCAGCTGGGCAGGAAGAGCTGCATCTCGGCGTTGACGTTGGCCAGCACCGTCACCCAGGCCATCCCGGCGGGGAGCAGGGCGATGAGCACCAGCGGCACCACCCGCACGGTGCCGACCACGGTCAGCGCCACGGTGAACAACACCCCGGCGATCAGCAGGAGCTGGTTGGCCGACAGGCGGGTGCGGATCACGGCCAGCAGCACACCACCCACGATGGCGCCCACCCCGAGGGCGGCCAGCAGCAGCCCGTACCCGCCGGAGCCCAGCCCCAGCCGCCGGCTGGCCACCAACGGCAGCAACGCCCACAGCGCGCTGGCCGGGACCACGAAGACCAGCGCACGACGCAACAGCCGGCGCACGATCGGCGAGTGGCGTACGTAGCGGCTACCGGCGCGCAGCGCGGCGGTGAACCGCTCGGGCACCTCGACCGCGCGGGCGTTGCCGGGCCGCCAGCGCCACAACGCGTACGCGAAGATCAGGAAAGCGACGGCGTTGAGGCCGAACACCGGGGCGACGCCGGTGCGGGCGATCAGCACGCCGGCCACCGCGGGCCCGACCGCCCGCGCCGCGTTGACGCTGATCGAACCGAGCGCGGACGCCGACCGCAGCTGATCCTGTGGCACCAGCTCCGGGATCACCGCCGCCCAGGCCGGCAGGGTGAGCGCCTGCCCGACCCCGAACGCGAAGGTGAGGGTGAGCAGCAGCGCCGGCGGCATCCGGTTGGTCAGGGTGAGCAGTGTCAACGCCACCGCCACCGCCACCAGGAACAGCTGCACGGCGATCAGCAGGTGCCGACGGTCGAAGCTGTCGGCCAGCACCCCGGCGGGCAACGCCAGCAGCAGCACCGGCAGCAGACTGGCGGTCTGGACCAGGGCGACCAGGGTGGAGGCGTTGGATTGGTGGATCAGCAGCCACTGGGCGCCGACCGTCTGCATCCAGGTCCCGATGTTGGCGGCGAGCAGGGCCAGCCACAGGTTGCGGTAGACCGCGGTCCGCAGCGGCGCCCACGCCGAGGCCGGACGGTCGTCGGGTCCGGCTGCGGCCGTCACCACCGCCCGTCCGCGCGCAGCACGCGCTCGCCGGAGACGTAGAGATCGTCAGGTTCGAGCAACAGCAACCGGACGACCTCGGTGGCGACCTGTTCGGGCATGGCGTACACCTCGTCCAGGAACTCGGCACCGACCCGTTCCTGCAGGCGCGTCGGCATCGGCCCGGGATGGAGCTGCATCACCTTGACCCGGTTGCTGTGCTGGGCCTCGGCCAGCGAATCGACCAGGCTGTTGCCGTAGCTCTTGGTGGCCCGGTAGACGGGGATGCCGGGCCTGGGGGCCGTCAGCGCCATCGCGCCGATGTACACGACGTTCCCGTGACCCTGCCGGTGCAGGTGCTCCACCGCCTCCCGCAGCAGGTACGTGATGCCCAGAACGTTGATCTCCACGGCCCGGCGGATGTGCTCCACCGACAGGTCCGTCAGGTCGCCGCCGGCCCACATCGACGCGCAGGCCGCCACCCCGTCGATCGTGCCGTAGCGCTCCACCACCTCGGCGAACCCGTCGCGGACCTGCTCGTACGAGGAGATGTCGCAGAGCACGCCGTCGCAACCCAGTTCGTCGGTCGCTGCGGCAACCTCGGCCGACACATCGCCGAACACCACGACCTGGTGCTCGTTGACCAGCAGCCGGGCCACCGCGAGGCCGAGCCCGCTGGTCCCGCCGACCACCACGAAGGTTCTGGCACCCATGTCTCTCCAGCCGCCGCCAGCACAGGTCACGCGGGCCGCGTGACGGCGCGTTCTTCCCATTTCCGGCCGCACCACACCCATTTCCACCCCATCAGCGCCAACGTCCGGACGGTCACGGTAGGGCTGGGCATACCCCCGGAAGTGGATCTGGACGGCTGGGGCGGCCCGGCTACCCCGATTAGCGTCTGCGGCATGACCCCGGAACACCCTCGTCACCTGGCTGAGGCGCTGCGCCGCCGCGACTGGCTGATCTCCGCCTGGCCCTGGCGTGCAGTGGCCTATCTGATCAGCACCGTGCCGATCGCCGGCCTGCTCGCCGTCGGGCTGCTCGTCATCGGCGCACCCATGCTGGCCGCCATCAACGCGCTTCGGCTGCACAGCCGACCGCCGACCATCAGCCTGACGCTGTTCCTGGCGGCCGGCAGCCTCATCCTGTTGGCGCTGGCCCCGATCGTGAGCTTCCCGGTGGCCGCCGTCGAGCGTTGGCAGCTCAGGCTCGTGGACGGTCGTCCGCTGCCCGCGTCACCATGGCCCGGCCTGGCCGCCCGTTACCGCACGGCCGCCACCTGGCGGGAGGTGGCGTACCTGTTCTGGCTGGGCGGGTTCGCGCCGGTCGCGTACTGGATCTTCCTGCTGCTCGTGGTGCTCGACCTCGGGCTGATCGCCAGCCCCTGGCTGGCCGGCGACGCCGACGAGGTCGTCGTGCTCTGGGGCACGGTGGACTCCACCGGTGAGGCCATCCCGTACGCCGTCGTGGGTGTGCTGCTTCTCCCGGTGCTCGGGTACGCGGCCGGGCTCCTCGCCGCCATCCAGGCCGCCGTGGCCCGGTGGGTGTTGGCCCGACCGGTGGACGCGGCGGCGCTGCGCGAGGTCGCCCGGTCCCGGAGCCGACTGGTCGGCGCGTACGAGGCCGAACGGCGCCGGATCGAGCGGGACCTGCACGACGGCGCGCAACCCCGGCTGACCAGCCTCACCCTTCAGTTGGGCCTGGCCCGGCTGGACGTACCCGAGGACTCCCCCGCCGCCCGGCCCCTCGCCGTCGCGCACGACCAGGCCCGGGGTCTGATGGTGATGTTGCGGCAGTTGGTGCACGGCATCCGGCCGCAGAGTCTCACCGACCTCGGCCTGGCCGGCGCGGTACGCGAGTTGGCCGACGCGGCCACCATCCCGGTCGGCGTGCACGCCGATCTCGACGGCGAGTTGCCGGAGATCGTCGAGACCACCGCCTATTTCGTGGTGTCCGAGGCACTGGGCAACGTCGCCCGGCACGCCGAGGCGACCCGCGCCGAGGTGCGCCTCACCCGGGCCGACGGGGACCTCGTCGTCGAGGTGTCCGACGACGGCCACGGCGGCGCCGACCCGGCCCGGGGCACCGGTCTGACCGGCCTCGCCGACCGGGTCGCCGCCGCGGACGGCCGGCTGTTGCTCGCCAGCCCGGCCGGCGGGCCTACCCTGGTCCGGGTGGAGCTGCCGTGCCGTCGCTGACCCGGGTGGTGCTCGCGGAGGACGAGGTGCTGCTGCGCGAGGGCCTGGTCGCGCTGCTGACCCGCTTCGAGTTCACGGTGTGCGCCGCCGTCGGCACCGCGCCCGAGTTGCTGGACGCGGCTCGCGAACACCAACCGGACCTGGTGCTGACCGACATCCGGATGCCGCCGGGTCACCGCGACGACGGGCTGCGCGCGGCAGTCGCGTTGCGCGCCGAGCGGCCTGACCTGCCGGTCGTGGTGCTCAGCCAGTACGTGCAGACCGGGTACGCGGCGGCGCTGCTGGACAGCGGCGACGGCCAGCGGGTGGGCTACCTGCTCAAGGACCGGGTGGCGGAGGTCACCGAGTTCGTCGACACGCTGCGCCGGGTCACCGCCGGCGGCACCGCCATCGACCCGGACGTGGTGCGGCAACTGCTGCACCGCCCGCGCGATCCGCTCGCGGCACTCTCCAACCGGGAACGCGAGGTGCTGGCGCTGCTGGCCGAGGGCCGGTCCAACGCTTCGATCGCCGGCCGACTGCACGTCAGTGAGGCGGCGGTCGGCAAGCACGTCGGCAACATCCTGCTGAAGCTCGACCTGCCGCCCAGCGACGACACCAACCGTCGGGTGCTCGCGGTACTCACCTACCTGCGGGCCGATCCGGTGAGCTGACCAGCACCGGGCCGAGATCGGGCACGACCGCGCGGGGCGTAGATTCGATCAGCGGGATCGTCGTCACTCAGGGCGCGGACCGGGAAGACAGGGGTACGGCATGGCGGAGGCGCTGCGGGTCGGTCTGCTGGGGTATGGGTTGGCGGGCCGGGTCTTCCACGCACCGCTGATCGCCGCGACCCCCGGGCTGCGGCTCGACGCCATCGTGACCCGCGATCCGCAGCGGCGCGAGCAGGCGCGACAGCACTTCCCGGACGCCCGCCTGGTCGACGACGCCGACGAGTTGTGGCGTACGCCGGACGCGTTGGACCTGGTCGTGGTGGCGACGCCGAACCGGCAGCACGTGCCGATGGCCCGGGCGGCGCTGGCCGCCGGGCTGCCGGTCGTCGTCGACAAGCCGCTGGCCGCGACAGCCGCTGAGGGTCGCGCGCTGATCGACGAGGCGACCGAGCGTGGGGTGCCGCTGACGGTGTTCCAGAACCGGCGCTGGGATGGTGACTTCCGCACCGTCCGTCGGCTCGTCGAGGGCGGCGAGCTGGGCCGGGTGACCCGCTTCGAGTCCCGTTTCGAGCGCTGGCGGCCACAGATCAAGGCGGGTTGGCGGGAGAGCGACCGGCCCGGCGAGGCCGGCGGTGCCCTCTACGACCTGGGCGCGCACCTCATCGACCAGGCGGTGCAGCTGTTCGGGCCGGTCGACCGCGTCTACGCGGAGGTGGACCGCCGTCGGCAGGACGCCCTGGTCGACGACGACGCGTTCGTGGCGTTGACGCACGCCAACGGGGTCCACTCGCACCTGTGGATGAGCGCGGTGACCGGGCAACTTGGGCCACGACTGCGGGTGCTGGGCGACCGGGCGGCGTACACGAGCTATGGCCTGGACGTGCAGGAGGCGGCGCTGCACGACGGCGGCCGTCCGGACCAGCCGGGCTGGGGCGAGGTCCCGCCGGAGCGGTACGGCATGCTCGGCGTCGACGGTGAGCTGCGGCCGGTGCCGACTGAGCCCGGCGCATACCAGAGCTTCTACGAGCAGGTGGCGACGGCACTGCGTGACGGCGCGCAAATGCCGGTGGACCCCCGTGACTCGGTGGCCACGGTCGAGCTGATCGAGTTGGCCCACCGGTCGGCAACCGAGGGCGTCGTACTCCCGGTCCCGCTTTCTTGATCGTTGGCAGCTGAGCAACTCGACACACCGAGCACCGCCCTGCTGAGCTGCCACCGATCGCTGAGCTGCCACCGATCGCGGCGCCGCGGCGAGCAGGGGCTGCCTTCGGCGGATGAGACGAGCACCGGGCCGGCCGGCGGCCGCGCCGGGCTGGAGCCAGGAGCGTTGCCGGCCCGGCCCGGTGCCGGATCAGCGCTGCTTCAGCTCGCGCCAGGAAGGGTGGGTGCCGCGCCAGGCGTCGGCGAGAATGGCCGCCGAGGCCCGGCTGGGGCACTGCTGCACCCGCTCACGACCCGACGCCCCACCGATCTGGGCGCGGACCTCCCAACCCTGCCCATCAGTACGGATATACACGTCCCGGCGCCCGCGCGGAGTCGTGTCTCCGTTCCACCAATGCTCCTCGACCTTCATTCGCCGACCGTATAGCAATTTCTGCGTCGAGGGTACGGCGCAGGTGGGTGTATACCGGGGTAAGAGCCGCAATTCAGGCGCAAATCGGGTCTAGTGTTGATGGTTGGTACCGCAACGGCGACCCCTCCCCCGCCTGAGCGGCGGCTCAGAGTGCCGGCGTACCCGCTCTGTTGAGCACGAGGATCGCGTTCCCGATGACGAACGGGTCACCCCTGCGCGGTGAGCAGGTAGTCGTCGGCTTCGGGGCTCCACCGGAGGTCGACTGCTCCACCGGTGGCGGCGGCCTTGCAGAACTGGAGGAAGCTGCGGTAGCCGAGCTTCTTCTCGCTGAAGTCGGGCCGGGCCCGGCGCAGCTGGTTCTTCAGCCCGGACAGCGCCACCGGGTTGCCACCGCTGCCGAGCTCCGCCACCACGCCGCGGAGTAGGCCGAACGCCACCTCCCGGTCGCCGTGCTCGGGCAGCGAGACCTCGGGGTCACCCTTCGCGGGGCCTTCGGCCAGCTCGATCACGTTGTGCTGGGCGAGATGCCGCAGCAGTTCGCCGAAGGTACGGAAACCGTAGTCGGACTCGCTGAACGTCGGATCCTTACGCAGCAGGGTGCGCTTGAGGCGCGAGGCGGTGACCTCGCCGTTGGCGCTGCCCTGCAGACCGGCCACCGTCTGGGCAACCAGCACGGCGAGCGTGTCCACGTCCCGTCCAGGCTCCTCGCCGGCCGGTCGACGGTCCACCTCAGGCTCCGGCTCGGGCGGGCGCTGGTCCGGACCGGCCTGCCGGGTCGGACGGCCGCGCTGGCTGCGGGTCGGCGGGATGTCCACACCCTCCAGCCGGTCGTAGTAGAGGAACTCGTCGCACGCGGGCGGGAGCAGCGCCGACGTCGACCCCTCGACCCCGACGCCGATGACCCGCTTGTTCAGCTCACGAAGCTTGTGGACGAGAGGAGTGAAGTCGCTGTCGCCACTGCAGATGACGAACGTGGAGATGTAGTCGCGCTCGAAGGCCAGCTCGATCGCGTCCACGGCCATCTTGATGTCGGCGGCGTTCTTGCGGGACGCGCCCATCCGCTGCGGGATCTCGATCAGCTCGACGTGCGACCGGGTGAGCATCCGGCGGTCTTCGTCGAAGTAGGACCAGTCGGCGTACGCCCGGCGCACCACCACCCGCCCCCGTTCGGCCAGCGCGTCGGCGATGGGACGGAAGTCGAACGCCGCGCCGCCACGGTTGTCGCGCGCGCCCAACGCGAGGTTCTCGTAGTCGAGGAATAGGGCGATCCGGTCTTCTTGATCCACGCGGCTCAGCCTACGCCGGCAGTCTGCAGGCTGGGGGTAGGCGACGCGCGACACCTCAACTCGACGACCGTCCATTTCTTGCGGTCTCATTGTCGTTTCTTTTCGCTGTTCGATTGTTGTCTTGCAACGTGGTGTTCAGTGCTGGCATCATGACGATCAATGTCGGGCGTCGGGGGCGCCGGGCGGACCTCCCACCACCACCCACTGAGGAGGGTCACCGATGTTTCGGACCATCATGCCGGCGCGGGGACGCCCAGGCCGGCCGGGCGCCGCCACCGTCGCGCTCGCGACCGGCCTCACCATGCTGGTCGTCGGCCCCACCGTGGCCGCCGCCGGCCCACCCACGTCCCCCGGCGCGGCGCCGGTGGTCACCCGGGCCGCCCTCGATCCGGCGCTGGTCGCCGGACGTGGCGCGGACGTCGACTTCGTCGAGCAGGAGGCGGAGAACGCCCGCACCAACGGCGACCTCATCGGACCCGACCGGTCCGCCTACACACTGCCCGCGGAGGCTTCCGGCCGCCGGGCGGTCCGGCTCACCCCCGGCGAGTACGTGGAGTTCGTCCTGCCCAGCGCGGCGAACGGGATCACCGTGCGGTACAGCATCCCGGACGCGCCGCAGGGCGGTGGGATCACCGCGCCGCTGCGGGTCGCGGTCAACGGCAAGCACGTGCGCGACATGACGCTGACGTCGCAGTACTCGTGGCTCTACAACCAGTACCCGTTCTCCAACGACCCCGAGGCCGGGCTGCTGCACCCGGACTGGTGGATCACCGAGTGCCAGTGCGTGCCGTCGGCCACCACGCCGTACCCGAGCATCGGCACGCCGTTTCGGCCCAGCCACTTCTACGACGAACAGCGACTCCTGCTCGGGCGCACCTACCGGGCCGGTGACAAGATCCGGCTCACCGCGCCTCCCGGCAGCGCAGCCGCCTGGACGGTCATCGACCTGCTCGACTCCGAGTTGGTCGCACCGCCGCGCATCCGGCTGCTCGCGGCGAACGTGCTGGCCTTCGGCGCGGACCCCACCGGCCGGCGGGACTCCGCCGACGCACTCGACCGGGCCATCGCCTTCGCCCGGCGCACCCACCTGAAGGTGTACGTCCCACCGGGCACCTACCAGGTAAACCGGCACATCATCGTCGACGACGTGACCATCGAGGGCGCCGGCAGCTGGCACACCATCATCAAGGGCCGCGAGGTCGCCCTGCCGAAGCCCACGCCCGACGGCTCGGTGCACACCGGCGTCGGTTTCTACGGCCGGGACGCCGCCGACGGCGGCAGCCGCAACGTCCACCTCTCCGGCTTCGCCATCGAGGGCGACGTCCGGGAGCGCATCGACACCGACCAGGTCAACGCGATCGGTGGCGCGATGAGCGACTCGACCATCGACGGGCTCTACCTGCACCACACCAAGGTGGGCCTGTGGTTCGACGGGCCGATGCGGAACCTCCGGGTCACCAACAACATCATCGTCGACCAGATCGCCGACGCGCTCAACTTCCACACTGGTGTGACCGACTCCGTCGTCGCGCACAACTTCGTCAGAAACACCGGCGACGACGGCCTGGCGATGTGGTCGGAGAAGACGGCGAACGCCCGGAACACGTTCGACCACAACACCGTGCAGTCACCGACCCTGGCCAACGGCATCGCCATCTACGGCGGCACGGACACCACCGTCTCGCACAACCTCATCGCCGATCCGGTCCGCGAGGGCAGCGGCATCCACGCCGGTTCCCGCTTCGGCGCGGAGCCGTTCACCGGGCACCTGCGGTTCACCAACAACACCACGGCCCGCGCCGGCACGTACGAGCTGAACTGGAACATCGGGCTGGGTGCGATCTGGATCTTCGCCCTGGACCGGAGCATCGACGCGAGCATCCAGGTGACCGGCGACGCGTACCTCGACAACACGTACAACGCGATCATGCTGGTCAGCGACTGGCCGGTGAAAGACCTCTACTCGATCGCCAACGTGCAGTTCCGGGACATCCGGGTCGACGGCACCGGCACCTCGGTGGTCAGTGCCCGCTCGGCCGGGTCGGCCTCGTTCGCCAACGTGGACGCCCGCAACGTGGGCGCGGTCGGCGTCAACAACTGCGGTTCGTTCCACTTCACCCCGGCCGGTTCGGAGTTCACCCTGACCGACCTCGGCGGTAACGACGGCGGGTGGCTCGCCCCGTGGCTGCTGCCCAACACCATCACCTGCGACGACCGGCCACCCGTGTCGCCGCCCCCGCCTCCGGCGCGGTGGTGAACGCGGTGGGCGGCCCGAGGAGTTCGGGCCGCCCACCGCACACTCAGAGCACTCGGGCGTACGCCAGCGGCACGGCCGTCGGCTGACCGTCCCACCTGCCGCTCAGCGTGACCCCGGCTGACCGGTCGGCCCCGGCGCCGGGCCGGCGGACGACGACCAGCTCGACGGAATCGGTGCTGATGAGCGTGTGGTCCTCGTCGACCACCCGTCGCAGGGCGCCGACCGGTGGCACGTCGGCGTCGCCCGCGTCGCTGACGACCGTCATGGTCGGCTCACGCACTTCGCGCCGGCCGTCGACCTCGACGTACTGCTCCGCCTGGCCGCTGCCGGAGAGGATCGCGTGGGCGAGCGCGGCGGCGTACACCGGGTCCGCGCAGCCGTCGTACACCCAGCGCGGGCCGAGCACCGAGTGCTCGGTGGTGCCGACCAGCCAGTCGTCGGCACCGTCGAGGGGCGCGGCACGGTAGGTGAGCGGGACCTGATGGACCGGGCCGTCGGCGGTGCCAACCAGCATCGTCTCGACGCCGACCTCGCCGGCCGGGTCGTCGAAGCGGTATGCGCCCCGGCTCACCACCTCGACACCGGTCGGCCCGACGAACCAGGGTCGGCCGGGCAGCCAGGCCGCCAGCAGGTCGAGCTTCGTGGGGCGCAGGGTCGCCCGGTGCAGCAGTGCCATGACGGCAGCCTAGGTCAGAGGCCGGTACAGGGGTTGCCGCCCACCGTGCAGGCCTCCGGTTCCCTGGCCTTCGGCCGGTTGTCGCGCACGTCGAAGCGGAATGTCTGCGACCCTCCGGCCGGTACGGCCGCCCCGGTGAAGGTGACCGCCCGCCCGTCCTGTCGCCAGTCCGCGCCGTCGGCGTCGTCGACGGTGCTGCCCTCCGCGAGATTGACCACCACGACCCAGTCCCCCACCGGTGTGCCAGCAGGGTTGTCGACCACCACTTCGCCGGTGTAGCCGAACAGCCGGCTGGAGTCGGTGTCGTAGCGGGCTGTCAACGGCTGCGGGGGCGGGGGCGCCGACGTGGGGGTCCGCGAGGGTTTGACCGACGCGCTCTGGCTCGGCCGGGCGGTCGGCGACGCGGCCGTCCGCGAGGGGCGCACCGAGGGCGTCGCCCGGGGCGCGGCGGCGGGCGCGGCGACCGTCACGGACGGCGACGACGACGGCGACGGGGCCGAGGGCGGCGGCGCGCTCTGGTTCGACTCGGCGGCCGGGAGCGCCACCCACGCCGCCACTCCTCCGACGACCGCCACTGAAACCAGCACCGCAGCCAGGTTCCGGCGACGCCGACGGGCGCGCCCTTTGCCGAATGCGCCGATCAACGGCAGTTCGGCCGTCATCCCGCCGTCGCTGCGGCGCAGGTCGACCTGCTGGAAGGCGAGCCAGTCGAGGATGGCCGGCAGCCGCACGGTCAGCGCCTGCCGGAGCTGCTGCTCTCGTGGTTCGTGCTGCTCCGCGGACCACGCGCCGTGCGTCCTGACCTCCCGTACCTCCAGCCAACAGCCCTGCTTCGTGGCAGTGATGGCAAAGGTCGCCTCAGAGAGCCGGCCGGCCTCGTCGCAGCGCAGCGCCAGCAGCTCCGGCACCCGCTGCTCGGTCACCTCGACCTCGACGCTGGCCTCGAAGCCGGGCAGCCCGGCCGTGTGCACCAACAGCCGGTCCGGTAGGCCCTCCATCGTCTCGGCCTCGGCGAACCACCGGCCGAGCAGTTCCCGATCCGTCAGTGCAAGCCAGACCCGGTCAGGCGGGTGGGACAGGTCAACCTGCGCACCGATCTCGATCACGGCGAGACTCTAACGGGTTTCCCGCCCGGTCTGTCCCGCCCGCCCACATGGACTTCCGGCGCCCTGGTCAGCCCCAGCGGGTCGACCGCTCGACCACCGCGGCCAGCGCGGCCCGGGCGCCGGCGCTCACCTCGGCGACCACCTCGGCCGCTGGCAGGTCCCTAGCCAGCGGGTGCGCCTGCCCGGCCCACAGGTTGGCGACCGACGCGTCCTCGTCGCGCCGGGCGGCGGCGAGCAGCGGACGCGTCAGGTGAAGCACCTGGGGGTAGCCGCTCGGCGCCGCCGCGTCGTGCTGGCGCAGGAAGTCGTTGGCCACGCCACGGGCCCGCTTGCCGGTGTACGACCGGGTCAACGCCGTCGGCGCGGCACTGGCCACCACCGCCCGGTGCATCGGCGAGCTGCCCGCCTCCGGGCAGCGCAGGAAGGCCGTGCCGAGCTGCGCGGCGGCGGCACCGGCAGCCAGCACGGCGGCCACTCCGGGGCCGTCGACGATTCCGCCCGCGGCCACCAGCGGCCGGTCGCAACGGGCGGCGGCCAGTCGGAGCAGCGGCAGCAGCGCGTAGTCGTCGTCGTCCGGTAGACCGCCCCGATGCCCTCCCGCCTCGGTGCCCTGCACCACCACCACGTCCACGCCCAGTTCGGCGGCGGCCCTCGCGGCGTCGGGGCGGGTGACCGTGGCCCACACCTCGGTGCCCCGCTCGCGCAGGGCGGTCACCGCTGCCCGATCGGGCAGCCCGAACACGAAGGACACGACCGGGACCGGGTCCGCGAGCAGCACGGCCAGCTTCTCCGGGTACGCGTCGTCGCCGCCCACCGGGTCACCCAGGCTCACCCCGCGCTGGGCAGCCTGCGGGGCGAGCCGTTCGGCGTACGCCTCGATGGCGGCGTCGTCGACGCCACCGGGGTCGGGCAGGAAGACGTTGACGCCGAACGGCCGGTCGATGCGCGCGCGGACCTCAGCGACGTCGGCGACCAGCCGCCCGGTGTCGATCATCCCGGCTGCCAGGAAGCCCAGCCCACCGGCTGCGGAGACGGCTGCCACCAGCGCTGGCGTGGACGGGCCACCAGCCATCGGGGCGGCGATGATCGGGTGACGCAACGTGGACAGCACGGCCATGCACCCATCCTGCCGCACCGCCCTGTTCGCTCACCGGCGCGCGGTACGCCTCCAGCGCAGCACACCAGCCAGCCCGAGCAGCACCAGCAGTGTCCCGGCGCCGACGACCAGCGGCCAGGTCCGGTCGCCCGCGCCACCGGACTTCTCGGCCACCGGACGGACTGCCGTCGGCGCCACCGGGCCAACGGATCCCGTCGGGCGTACGGCGGTGGCCGGCGTGGCCGTGGCCGGGTAGCGCAGGATCGTCGGACGGGTGCCCGGCGGCTGGTCGGCGGATTCGGAGACGGTGAGCAACGACCGGCCGTCGCGACTGTAGGTGATCGATTCGCCCTGGGGTTCGTCCGGCAACGGGGTGATCCGCGCGGTGCCGGAGGTCAACGCGGCGACCACATCACCATCGGGCACGTCGTACTCGAAGGCGTCGGCGTAGCTGCGCAGCACGACCCGACGCCCGTCCGGTGCGCTCGCCGCACCGGTGATCACACCCCGCCCGAGAAACGAGAAGGGGTTGCTGGTGCTGGTCGTCGGCAGGGTCACCTGGCCGACCGAGGCCAGCGGCGTCGTCGCGGCCGGCCGCAGCGCGGTGGTCGGCGCGTACAGGAAGGCGGTGCCGCTGCCGCCCTTGGTGACGATCAACGGCCGCCCGTCCGCGTCGAGCAGCAACGCCTCCGCGTCGTGCGGGCGGTCCGGGTACGTCAACCGGTGCAGCACCGGTTGGTCCGCACCCGGTGCGAGCCGCCACAGCGCGATCGTCGGTCGGGAGCGGTCGTTGTCGCCGATGTCGGCGACCCAGATGGTGCCGTCCCGGCCGATGGCCAGGTCCTCGGTGTCGCGGGGCCGGGACGGGTAGGAGACCGTCCGGACCACCGCGCAGCGCCGGTCGAGGAAGAAGATCCGGCGACGGGCCTCGTCGTCGGCGCCGTCGTTGATCACCACGTACCCGTCGTCGGTGGCGACCATCCCGGAGAGCTCGCGGAGCCGGTCGTCGCGCACCTGGCACACCGGCGTCCCCGCCCCCGGCGCGCCGGCCACCGCCGCACCCGGCACGAGCACCACCGCGCCGGTGAGCAGGCTGGCCAGTGCCACACCGGCGCGGGCGTGCCGCCCCCAGGTGACCCACTCCCGTACCCCCATGACCCACCCTTCATCGCGGCCGTGCCTCGGCCGCCCTCGCCAATCCTGGCTGATCCCGTCCGTAGGTGGTGGACCTGGGAGGGGGACACGACCAGATCCTTGCCCATGCATCGATGATCTATCTATAGTGCCGGCATGGCAGGAATGCGCGAGCCAACGTTCCTCATCCTCACCGCGCTCGCCAACGGTCCACGGCACGGTTACGGGATCGTCCGCGAGGTCTCCGAACTGTCAGCCGGGCGGGTCACTCTGCTGGCCGGCACCCTCTACGCCGCACTGGACCGGCTGGCCGCCGAGGGGCTGATCGCGCACGACCACGACGAGACCGTCGACGGTCGGCTACGCCGCTACTACCGGCTCACCAGCGGCGGCATCACCGCACTCGACACGGAGACGGCCCGGCTCCGCCAGCTCACCACCGCCGCCGAGGCGCGGCTGCGTCACCTGCGTTCTCGCCCCGCCTGACCTCGGATCCGAAGGAATGGCCATGCCGTCGACCGACCCCTTCCTGGCCCGCCGGTACCGACGGCTACTGCGCTGCTATCCCCGCGACTGGCGGCGAGCCCGCGCGGCGGAGGTGATCACGCTGCTGCTCGACACGGCGCCGGCCGGCCGCACCCGGCCCACCGCCCGGGAGACCGCCGACCTGGTCCGGGGCGGGCTGCGGTGCCGGCTCGGCCGCCCCGCCAGTCGCACCGTCGTCACGTGGGCCGCGTTGGCGGCGGTCATCTGCGGCCTCTTCGCCGGCGCTCTGGCCAGCCGGGCCGCCTGGGAGACCTCCCGACCGCAACCCGACCGGGCCGAGGCCGGCGCCATCCTCACCGAGGTCTTCCCCGGGCACGACCTCGGCGACATCGACACTCCGCCCGCCCTCTTCGTGGTCTACGGGCAGCCGCTGCGCCTGGGCAACGTCAAGACGGTGCTCCTCGGCGACGGCGGCGAATACCAGGAGAGCGCCACCGGTGCCTACGCCCTCGGCGCACCACCGGTGCCCGCCGAGCAGATCGTCGCGGTGGCCCGGGAGCGCCTGACCGGTGCCGGCTGGCGGGTGTACGACCCGGAGGTGACCGGCGGCACGAGCTGCGGGGACAAGCTGTGCGCCACCCCGCTGGCGATCACCGAGACCACCCTCGTCGCCCGACACGGCGACACCATCCTGACCGCCTCGATCTCCTCGCAGACGGCGATCGACGCCTCCTACCTGGCGGTCGAGCTGCATCGCGCGCCGCCACCCGCGGTGGTCCCCGCCGCGGTGCTCGGCGCGCTGCTGGGCGCGGTGGCCGGTTGGCTGGTCTTCGGCTGGGCCAGCCGACGCACCGAGGGGCGCCGGGTGAGTGGCACGGCGAGCGTCCTGTTCGGTGTGACCATGGTGCTGTGGTGGCTGCCCGTGCTGCTGGCCGCGCCACAACTGATGGAGCACCACCTCGGCGAGCCGCACCCGGCGTGGCACCCACTGTGGGAGTGGCTCGGCCAGCCGGCGGCCTCGCTGTTCTTCCTGGTCGGAACGGTGTGCGCGCTGCTGGCGCTGGGGCTGACCGCTGGGCCCCGCCGGGAGCGGTCCCCGGTGGCGCTGGTCGACTGACCCACACCACCGGGGACCGGCCCTCGACCGCTACCGCACGGACCAGCGCTGGGCGGCGCCGCCGTTGCAGGTCGAGAGCTGCACCTTGGTGCCGTTGGCGGTGCCGGCGGACGTCGGGTCCACGCACTTGCCGACCGAGGCGAGCACGATGGCCCCGTCCGCGCGGAAGGTGAAGCGCTGGGCGGCGCCGCCGTTGCAGGTCCAGATCTGCACCTTGGTGCCGTCGGCGCTCGCCCCGCCGTTCACGTCCAGGCAGCGGTCACCGTAGACCCGCAGCTCCCCGGCGGCGGTGCGGGTCCAGCGCTGGTTGGCGCCGCCGTGACAGTCCCAGATGATGGTCTGGGCACCAGCGGTGGTGCTGGCGCCGAAGACGTCCAGGCAGCGCCCGGAGTTCGGGTTGGCCAGGCCGACCGGGGTGCCGACCGGAGGGCCCGGCGGAATCAGGCTGTCGGGCACCGACCGCAGCGCGTCGTACCAGCGTGCGGCCATCTTGTCGTACCCGCCGGCGTTGGGGTGGACGCCGTCGGCGAGGTCGCCGGTGCCGAGCGCGGCGTGCATGTCGACCAGGTGCACCCGGCTCCCCTTCTGCGCCACGATGCCGGGGATCGCCGCGTTGTACGCCTGCACCCGCGCCTCCCGGGTCGCGTCGGATATCGGGGTGATGGTGGCGACGAAGACCTCGACCCCCGGCACCGTCGACCTGATCTTGTCGATCAGGCCGGAGAGCCGGGCCGGCGCGTTGGCCAGGTCGTAGTTCTGGCTAACGTCGTTGGTGCCGATGTGCAGCAGCACCGTACGCGGGGTGGTGGCCTGCAACCAGCCGACGATGTTGGCGTCGAGCTGGTCGATGCGCCAGCCCGAGTGGCCCTGGTGGTCGTGGTCGCCGAGGCTGGCCGGCCCGTTGAACTGGGAGCCGACGAAGTCGACGGTGTAGCCGCCGCCGGCCAGCCGCTGCCACAGGTTGATCCGGTACCCGCCGGGCACGTTGTACCCGTCGGTGATCGAGTCACCGAGCGGCATCACCCGTACCCCGCCGTTGGACTCCGCCTGTGCGGGTGCGACCTGGGCCAGCGCCAGCACGGCGCCGAGGACGAGCCCGAAGCCGCCGGCGGCGGCCCGTCGTGCGTTCCATCGCATGCTTGATCCCTCTCCTCGCCGGTCGTCCAGGGACTTCGGTGGTGGTGCCGTGCGCCGAAGACGGCCCTCACAGCTGGACGCGTGCATCGATGTTCAGCTATGGCTTGGGTGGTCGGGGCCGGCCTGGTGCGGGCGGGAGCCGAATGCCGCGCTGGTTGCGCCGAACGGCCGGCCCGGCGCCGCGGGCGGTACGGAGGCGACCGGACCGTGGCGGTCAGGCGTGAGTGGGACGATGACGGGTAGGCAGCGGCCCGGCGGTATGTCGACAACAGCCGGGTAGGAGGCCGCGATGAGCACGTACCGGGACGAGCAGAGTGATCCGCTTCCCCCTCCGGAGGCGGACGCCCTGGAGCAACGGCAGGAAGCGGTCGACCTGGGGCCGCCGGACCGAATGTCGGGTGACGTGGACCCGGAGGCGTCCGAGGCCGATCTGGCCGAGCAGGGATCCCTGCCGGCGGGCACGCTCGAGGATGCGACGTCGCTCCCGGCCGAGGCCGACGCAGCCGACGTCCTCGAACAGCGCCAGGAGATCCCCACCCGCGACGAGGGCCGGCGGACGTGACCGTGCCGGCCACCGGCTGAGCCACGTCCGATGGCGATCAGTCCAGTTGCCGCAGCCGGCGGTTCCACCACCCCGGGCGGCGGCTGGCCACCTCGCGCAGCCGCCAGTGCTCCGCGTGCTGCGTGACGATGAACAACGGCACCAGGCCGAGCGCCAGCAGCGGCAGGTAGCGCGGCGCCGACCGGTTCTCCCGCAGCGACGCGGCCAACGCGGCCGCACCCCACACGTACAGGATCGGGTTGTAGAACCGCATCAGCTCCGGCCCCAGCCCCTCGCACTCGCGCAGCCACGGCAGGCCCAGCCGGGTGCGTCGGCGCGGCCAGCCACGCAGGTGGGCGAACACGGCGGCCAACCCGACGCCGTTGCAGACGGCGAACACCGCGTCGCCGGACGCCGGAGTTGTGCCGGCCGCCCGCCACAACGTCCCGGTGCCGAGGGCCCACACCCCGGCGGCGGGCACCGGGCCCAGGATGGAGGCCGCCGGCATGCCGACGCCGGCGCCCAGCTCGAAGAACACGTGCGCCGCCAGGCCCGCCGTGGCGAGCCTGGTCAGCGGCCGGCGGCCCACCGGATCCGGTCGCACCTGGCTTCCGGCCGTCCACCCGATCCGGTACGACCCCACGGCAGGATCCTTCCGCAGTACGGCACCTCGGCTCATCGCCGGCCGTGCCCCGACCAGCCCGAACGCGGTACCCGCTCCGACCCGGCCTACACGCTCGGCACCCGCCCGAGGGCTCAGCCGGCTCAGCCCGTTAGGCCGGCTCAGCCGGCTCAGCCCGTTAGGCCGGCTCAGCCGGCTCAGCCCGCCAGGCCGGCTCAGCCGGCGATGACCTGCCAGAGCAGGAAGACGTTGAGCGCGACGACGAGGACGGCCACCAGGGACGCGGCGGCGGTGGTGAGCGGATGGTTGACCAGGTTGCCCATCAGGTCGCGACGGCGGGTGAAGGCGACCACCGGGATCAGCGCGAAGGGGATACCGAAGCTGAGGATGACCTGCGACAGCACGAGTGCCCGGGTCGGGTCGAGGCCGATGGCGAGCACGGCCAGCGCGGGTACCAGGGTGACCAGCCGACGCAGCAGCAGCGGAACCCGGCGGCGCAGGAAGCCCTGCATGATGACCTCGCCGGCGTAGGTGCCGACGCTGGTGGAGGCGAGCCCGGAGACCAGCAGGGCGATGGCGAAGCCGAACGCGGCGGCGGTGCCGATGGTCTGGCCGAGCCCGGCGTGCACCCCCTCCAGGCTGTCCGCGCCACCCGGGCCGCCGCCCCGGAAACTGGCCGCGGCGATGAGCAGCATGGCGAGGTTGACCGCGCCGGCCGCGCTCAGGGCGAGCAGCACGTCGGTGCGCTGGCCACGGAACAGGATCCGACGCTCGGTGTCGTCGGCGGCGGGGATGCGGTCGCGGGTCAGGGCGGAGTGCACGTAGATGACGTGCGGCATGACGGTCGCGCCGAGGATGCCGGCGGCCAGCAGCACGCTGTCCGTGCCCTGGAGGCGGGGCACCAGACCGGCCATGGCGGAGCCGGGATCGGAGCCGGCGGCGAGCAGGTTCGCGGCGAAGGCCAGGACGATGACGCCGAGCAGTACGGCGATGGCGATCTCGAAGGCGCGGTACCCGCGTGAGCGCAGGGCGAGCACGGCGAACGCGGCCGTGCCGATGATGATCCCGCCGGGCAGCAGAGGGATGCCGAAGAGCAGGTACAGGGCGACCGCGCCACCGATCACCTCGGCCAGGTCGGTGGCCATGGCGACCAATTCGGCCTGCACCCACATCAGCCGGTTCACCGGCCGGGGCAGGCGCTCCCGGCACAGCTCGGGCAGGCTGCGCCCGGTGGCCAGACCCAGCTTCGCGGTGAGTGTCTGCACCAGCATCGCCATCAGGTTGGCCACCACCACGACCCAGACCAGCAGGTAGCCGTAGCGGGCGCCGGCGGCGGAGTTGGTGGCGAAGTTGCCGGGGTCGACGTACGCGACGGCGGCCACGAACGCCGGGCCGAGCAGGATCAGCCGCCCGCGTACCCGGCCCCGGGCACGAGCGGCCTGCAACGGCGTCGCCGTCGACACCGTGAGCTCGTTGGTGACCATCGAACACCTCCCCGTCGGGCATGGATCGCGTGCCCGTTCCCTTCCCGGCCCGCTGACCCGTCGGTGCCAACGGGTGGCCTTCCGGTGCCAACACCGCCGACCGGCCCGGGGCCTCACCCGTTCGGGCGATTCGCCGCGCCGCCCTTGACAGCAATCGGGCACCCGGTGAAGCTGTCTATTAGTCCTACTGTCGTAGGACAACAGGAAGGATCGTCTCGAGTGATCGAGTTTGTGCTGGACAGCCGGTCGAAGGTGAACACCTACATGCAGCTCGTGCAGCAGGTGAAACAGGCACTGCGGGTTGGCCTGCTGGTGCCGGGCGACCAGTTGCCGAAGGTCCGGGACGTCGCGCAGTCGCTGGCGATCAACCCGAACACGGTGCTGAAGGCGTACCGGGAGCTGGAGATCGAGGGTCTGGTCGGCGGCCGACCCGGGGTGGGCACGTTCGTTCGGCGCACCCTGGCCGGCGCGTCCCTGCCCAACCAGGCCGAGCTGCGCGACGACCTGGTCGCCTGGCTGCACCGGGCGCAGGCCGCCGGCCTCACGGCCGAGGACGTCATCGCCCTGGTGGAGACCACGCTGCGAGCCACCCTGACCGACGAAGCGCCACAGAAGGAGCCCGCGTGAGTGGGCGAACCATCAGGCACAGCAGCGAGCGCTCGCACCGCCGGCAAGCGGTGGCATGAGCGGAATGAGAGGACAGAGGATGGACATGGTCTTGGAGGCCGACCGGCTGGGCAAGCGATACGGCAGCGCCTGGGCGTTGCGGGACTGTTCGCTGCACCTGCCCGCCGGCCGGATCGCCGCGCTGGTCGGGCCGAACGGTGCGGGCAAGAGCACCCTGCTGCACCTGGCCGTCGGCCTGCTCAAACCCGACGCGGGTGAGGTCCGGGTGTTCGGCAGGTCGCCGCACGGCGACACGGAGGGCCTGGCCGACATCGGGTTCGTCGCACAGGACACCCCGCTGTACCGAGACTTCACGGCAGCCAAGCTGGTCACCGCCGGCAGCAAGCTCAACCGGCGGTGGGACGGCGCGCTGGCCCGTACCCGCCTGGCCCAGCTCGGCATACCGCCGGACCGGCCGGTCGGCAAGCTCTCCGGCGGGCAACGGGCCCAGGTGGCGCTCGCCCTCGCGCTGGCCAAGCGGCCCCGGCTGCTGCTGCTCGACGAGCCGGTCGCCAGCCTCGACCCGCTCGCCCGGCGCGAGTTCCTCCAGTCGCTGATGGGCAGCGTCGCGGACGCGGGCACCACCGTGCTGCTCTCCTCGCACCTGCTGGCCGACCTGGAACGGGTCTGCGACTACCTGATCGTGCTCAACGCCGCCCAGGTGCAGCTCTCCGGCGCGGTCGACGACCTGGTGTCCGGGCACCGGCAGCTGGTCGGCCCACGGCACGACGGCGGCCCGATCGGGGGCGTCGCCGCCGTCGTCCGGGCCAGCCACACCGACCGGCAGTCCACGCTGCTGGTCCAGACCGACGGCCCGGTCACCGATCCGGCCTGGACGGTCCGCGAGGTGAGCCTGGAGGACATCGTCCTGGCCTACCTCGCCGACGGCACCACGCAGACCAGTCACAGCGAGTGGGGGGTGCCAGCATGATCTGGTTGACCTGGCGGCAACACCGCAAGCAGGCGTTCTTCACCCTGCTGGGCTTCGCGGCGCTGGCCGCCCTGATGGTGCCGATCGGCCTGTCCATGCGGCACAGCTTCGCCGACCTCGGGCTGGTGGACTGCGCACGCCAGCTCGCCGGCACGAACGTGGCCGACGCGACCCGGGAGACCTGTGAGGCGGGCTTCCGCCGCTTCACCAACCGGTACGGCAGCCTGAACCTGGTGGCCGTACTGCTGCTCACCCTGCCGGTGCTGGTCGGCCTGTTCTGGGGCGCCCCGCTGGTCGCCCGCGAGGTGGAGCAGGGCACGCACCGGTTCGTCTGGACCCAGGGCGTCGGCCGTGCCCGCTGGGCGCTGGTGAAGTTCGGCCTGGTCGGCGCGGCGACGGTGCTCGCGGCGGTCTGCTACGGGCTCGGCATGTCGTGGTGGGTCGAGCCACTGACCCAGGCCGCGTACGAGGGCCGGCTCGGCCTGATCGTCTTCGACCTACAGGGCATCGCCCCGATCGGCTACACCCTCTTCGCCGTGGCGCTCGGCATCTTCGCCGGCACCGTCTGGAAGCGGATGCTGCCCGCCATGGGCATCACCCTGGCCGGGTTCATCGGCGTACGGGCGGCGGTGGCGATCCTGGCCCGACCGCACTTCCAGCCCGCCCGCACCCAGACCTTCCCGATCGAGAGGGACGGAACCCCGGAGATCAGCCGGGGGGACTGGATCCTCGCCCAGGGCGTCCGGAACCCCGACGGGACGATGATCGCGGAGGACACCCGGATCCAGTGCCCGCCCGGTGGAAAGGGGCCGGACGGTCGGGCCTGCGGGGCCGAGCTGGGCCTCGAACCGGGCGCGTACAACTGGCAGCTGTACCAGCCGGCGGACCGGTTCTGGCTGTTCCAGGGCATCGAAACGGGCATCTTCGTCGCCCTTGCGCTGCTACTGCTCTACCTGGCCGTGCGCCGGGTCCGCCGGATCGCGTAGCTCGGCAACGGGTGATCGCCCGGGCCACGGGGCCTGGCGATCACCCGTCAGCGCAGGCCCTCGACGGTCAGCGAGAACCAGGACGCGAGGTCGCGCAGCTCGGAGCCGGTGCGCCTGCTCCAACGGGACGACGGGCGTGCCGGCCGGATAGACCCGCGGTCAGCAGGTCGGTCGGCCGGGAAGCGGCCAGTAGTTGGGCCCGGACGGCGATGCGTCGTGCCTGCACGCGATCGATCTGGTGCACCTCCACGCCGCCGAGCCTAACGGCGACCACCGACATGGCGTCGACCAGCGGAGTCGGATTCCAGCCGGTCACCAAGGCGACTGAACGCGTCTGTCCGATCACGATCAGTGCTCCCATGTGGACCGCGGGGCCCGCGTCCGGCGGGCCGCAGCGATGGGAGCGCACGCGTGAAGTCCAGAATCCTTCGTCGGGTCGCCGCGTCGACCGTGGCGCTCGCCTGCACCGTGCTGGGCGCGGTGGCGCTGCCGGCAGCACCGGCGGCAGCCAGTCCGATCCGCAACGCGACCGCCTGGTCGGTGCTGCTGTGCAAGTTCAGTGACAAACCAGCCGAGCCTCAACCGCCGTCGCACTTCGCCAACTTCCTCACCGCGGCCGGCATCGGCACCGGCGGGGTGGCGGACTACCTGGCCGACCAGTCCGGCGGGCGGGTGTCGTTGGCCGGCTCGGTGGTCCGAGGCTGGTACACCATGCCGTACACCCTGGCGCAGTTCCAGTCGACCGACCGGTGGACCCGGATCCAGCGGTGCGTGGACACCGCGGCGTCCGCCGGCTACGCGGTGCCCGCCGGCAACCGGATCGCGGTCATGCTCAACGACTGGGTCGACTCGGGCGCGGCCGGCGGCCGGGTGCTGCTCGACCCGGGCGCCTGGAACGTCGGCTTCGCCGCGCACGAGATGCTGCACGGCTACAACCTGGGCCACTCGTTCTCCAACGACACCACGTACCAGAACGCGCCATGGTCCCAGCCGGGCGAGTACGACGACCCGTGGGACGAGATGAGCGCGATGCACATCCATGCCTTCGGCACCGCGAACTACGGCACCAGCGCGGTCGGGCTCAACGGGCCGCACCGTGACGAGCTGGGCTGGCTGCCGAAGGACCGGGTCTTCACCATGGCCGCCGACGGGGTCGGGTCGCGCACCCTCACCCTGGCGCCGCTGGAGGTGCCCGCCGCGAGCGGCCCGCAACTGGTCCGGATCCCGTTCGACCCGGCCGACCTGTTCCGCTACTACACCGTCGAATTTCGTCGCAAGACCGGCTGGAGCGCCGGCATCCCTGCTGACACCGTGCTGCTGCACGAGGTCCGCGACGGCACCCCGACCCTGCTGCGCAGCGGCCCCGGCGGCGGTCCCGCGCAGTCGCTCAACGCCAATGGCGTGCAGATCGGCGTGAACTGGGTGGCCGGCAACGCCGCCTCGGTGACCGTGACCACCGACGTGGTCAACCGCTGCCTTCAGGGGTACGTCTGGCGCGAGGCCCGCGCCGGCGACCTGGTCTGCGTCACCGGTGCCACCCGAAGCCAGGTGTGGGCGGACAACGCCGCGGCGGCGAGCCGCTGGGTGAACGGCCCGTACGGCCCGCACACCTGCGTCACCGGCTACGTGTGGCGCGAGGCGTACGCCGGGGACGACGTCTGCGTCACCGGCACCCAGCGCAGCCAGGCCGCCGCCGACAACGCCGCCGCGGCGTCCCGGCGCAATCCCGCCCGGCTGGTGTTCGGCCCGAGCAGCTGCGTCAGCGGGTACGTCTGGCGCGACGCCGACCAGTCCGACTACGTCTGCGTCACCGGCACGACGCGATCCCAGGTGCTCGCGGACAATGCCGCCGCGGCGAGCCGCTGGGTCAACGGCCCGTACGGCCCGCACACCTGCGTCGCCGGCTACGTGTGGCGCGAGGCGTTCCTCGGCGACGACGTCTGTGTCACCGGGGCGCAGCGCAGCCAGGCCGCCGCCGACAACGCCGCCGGACCGGGCCGGGTGCTGCGCCCGGCCGGCTGATCCATGGCGCCCCGGTGGCCGGCCGCCGGGTCGGCGAGGCTGCGCAGCCGGACCACAGCGCTGGGTGCGGTGGTGCCGAAATCCCCCCGCATCTCCACTCGCAGCGCCACCCGCAGACCCGTGTCCACCCCGGCGGAGACCTGCCTGGCCCAGCCGCGCAGTTCCTCGGCCGGCTGGGGCGCCGCGGCGGTCAATCGGGGATCCCCGGTGAGCCAGGGCGCGGCCGGGGTGCGCGGCAGCGTGTCGGCCACCGCGTCGAGGAAGGCGCGGACCAGGTCCTCCGGGTCGGGGAGGACCAGCCGTCGCGCCGTCGGGTCGAGCGGCACCGCGCGCGCCGACGGGGGCATCGCGGCGGCCAGCGCCCGGATACGTCGCACGTCGTCGATGTCGAACGGGCCGGCCCGCCAGGAGTCGTACCCCTGCGGGGACACTCCGGGCAGGATCCGCCCTCGGGCGGCGAGGTGGAGCCCGGTGACCGCGACCGCCGACCAGAACGCGGCGGCCGGGTCGAGCTGATGGCCGTCGCGTAATGCCACCAGCCGGCGGACCGCGTCGCCCATCGGGCTGGACCGGACCGGAACGGTGCACAGCTCCGGCTGGCCGCCGCGCGGGAGGACCAGCCCCAGCTCGCCGCCCTCGCCGAACCCGTCGAACTCCTCGGGCAGCGCGTCGCCGGCCGGATGGTGGACGTGGACCGTACCGGTCCGGGGCGGGTCGCCCGGGGTGAAGACGACCACGAACGACACTCTGCCTCCTGATCGATCGTCGGTGGGCGGCCGCCCACCGACCCGACAATCGTGATGTACGACGTTCGAAAGCTCCGGTTCAACCACTCAGTCGGCGGTAGCGGGCCACCGAGAGCGGCAGGAAGACGGCGACCAGGACGACTGGCCACACGATGGCCAGCCACGGGTACTGCTGGACCACCCAGGAGTCACCGCCCCAGCCCGCGTTGCCGAAGAGCTCACGTGTCGCGCCGACGGTCACCGACAGGGGATTCCACTCGGCCACCACGCCCAGCCAGGCGGGCATGGTGGACGGCGCGACGAACGCGTTGGACAGGAAGCCGAGCGGAAACTCCAGGATCTGGACCCCCGCTACCGCCTGCTGACCCCGCATCACCAGGCCCAGGAAGATGCCGACCCAGACCAGGGCGAACCGCAGCAGCAGGATCAGCCCCACCGCGGCCAGCGTGCCGCCGGCACCGCCGTGCGCCCGCCACCCGAGCGCCAGACCGGCCAACAGCATCACCACGAGGGTGACCAACGCGAACAGCATGTCGGCCGCCGCCCGGCCCAGGAGCGGGGCCAGCGGCGAGACGGGCATCGACCGGAAGCGGTCGGTCACCCCGCGGTCCAGGTCGGCCGAGACGGCGATGGTGGTGAGGCTGATGCCGAACACCATGGTCATCACGAACATGCCGGGCAGCAGGAACTCCCGGTAGCTCCCACCACCTGGCACCTCCATGGCGCCGCCGAAGAGGTAGACGAACATCAGCACGATCAGGATGTCGAAACCGAGTGAGCCGATCAGTGGCCCGGGATCGCGGCGCCAGTGGGCGAGGCCCCGGCGGGTCAGCGTGATGCTGTCGGCCAGCAGGGTGGGGCGGCCGGGCTGCGGGGCCGGCGATCCGGTGCCGGGCAGGGTCAGAATGGTCACGCCGAAACCTCCTCGCTGGCGGTCGTTCCGACCGCCACTGCCCCGCTGTCCTCGGCGGGCTGCGGTCGATGCCCGGTGAGCTGCAGGAACACCTCATCCAGGGTGGGGCGGCGCAGCGCGACGTCCGCCACCTGCACGCCTGCCTCGTCGAGCACCCGGAGCACGGCGGTGAGCGTGGCGGCCCGGTCCCCGATCCGGGCACTGAGCAGACGCCGGTCGTGGTCGACCTTCGGCTCGACCCCGACCACCTGCCGCAGCCGCAGCAGGGCGGTGGCGAGATCGGCGCGGTCGCGGAGGACCAGGTCGAGGCGGTCGCCGCCGAGGCGGCCCTTGAGGTCGTCCGGGGTGCCCTCGGCGATCACCCGGCCGGCGTCCACCACGGAGACCCGATCGGCCAACTGGTCGGCCTCGTCCAGGTACTGGGTGGTGAGCAGGACGGTGGTGCCGGCGCGTACCAACTCCCGGACCGACTCCCAGACCTCGTTGCGACCGCGCGGGTCGAGGCCGGTGGTGGGTTCGTCGAGGAAGAGCACCGACGGGGTGAGGATCATCCCGGCGGCGAGGTCCAGCCGCCGGCGCATGCCACCCGAGTACGCCTTCACCGGCTGGTCGCCGGCGTCGGCGAGGCCGAACCGTTCCAGCAACTCGGTGGCGCGACGCCGGGCCGCCTTCGGGCTCAGGTGAAACAGCCGGCCGAAGATGACGAGGTTCTGGTGGCCGCTGAGCATCTCGTCCAGCGCGGCCTGCTGCCCCACCAGCCCGATGCGGTAGCGCACCTGCTCGGGCTGACGCGCCACGTCGAACCCGGCCACCTCGGCCCGACCTTCGTCGAAGCGCAGCAGGGTGGAGAGGATCCGTACGGCAGTGGTCTTGCCGGCTCCGTTCGGGCCGAGCAGGCCGTACACCGTGCCGGCCTGAACCCGCAGGTCGAAGCCGTCCAGCGCGCATCTGTCCCCATACCGCTTGCGCAGGCCCTGCGCGATTATCGCGTCCTCGCCGATCGTCACGTCGCTCCCCCTCGATGCCACCGTCGCCCTGTCGTACGACGTACGGTAGCACTTACGGCAGCGAATGGCATGGGGCATCGCGGTCCGTTGGTGACGGTCAGGTGTTCGAGGTGATCGCTGAGCCCGACCACGCTTGGCGCATCGGCCCGGAGGGCTACGCGGGGTTGGTGGTCCTCAGCTGACCGGCGACGCCGACGTTCAGCGGGTCGGCCAGGAGTTTGTCGAAGGCCAACTCGGCGGCGCCGATCAGGACGGCGTCCGGTCCGAGCGCCGCCGCCTCCAGGCGCAGGTGCTCACGGGAGACCGCCAGCGGCATGGCGTCGAGTCGCTCGCGGACCACGTCCGCTCCGGCCGTGAAGATGTCGCCCAGCGAACCGCCGAACACCACGGCGTCCGGGTTGACCACGTTGACCAGATTGGCCACGCCGAAGCCCAGCCAGTCGGCTACCCGCTCGACCGCCTCTCGCGCAGTCCGGTCGCCGTCCGCCGCCGCGCGCAGCACCTCGGCCACCGCTGCACGGTCGTGGGGATCCCGGCCGGCGTGCCGCAGCAACGCGGTCTCACTGATCTCGGTCTCCCAGCAGCCGCGTGAGCCACACCCGCAGGGCAGCCCGTTCGGGTTGACCACCATGTGCCCGACCTTGCCGCTGTGGCCCCGGTGCCCGATCACCAGTCGACCACCCATGATGATGCCGGCGCTGATGCCCAGGCCGCCGTGCAGGTAGATGAGGTCATCGACGCCCGCCGCGACGCCGCGGACGTGCTCGGCCAGGCCGGCGATGTCGGCCAGATCTCCGGCCACGAAACCCGGGCCGGCGGAGAGTTCGGCATCGAGCGCGGCACCGAGAGTTCCGTCGATGCCGACGATCCGGATCCTGTCGTCCGCGTCCCGGGTGGTGTCGGTGACCGCGACCGCTCCGCCGACGAGCAGCGCATCGGCGGCCACGCAGCGTTCCATGTCGCGGACGAGGTCGGCGAGCGGCCCGACGGCGTCGACCGTCGACATGCCGCTGGGGCGGGCGACCTCGCGCAGGTCGAGGATGCGCCCGCCGAGGCCGACCCGGGCCGCACGCAGTCGGTCCGCGTCGATGCTCAGCGCCTGTGCGTAGACCCGATCGGAGCGAGGGCTGACCACGAGCGAGGGGCGGCCGGCACGACGGGCGGTGGTCGGCGCCTCCTCGGTCACCAGGCCGCTGGCGGCCAGATCAGCCGCGAGGGCGCCGATGGTGCTGCGATTGAGGCCGAGTCGGGTGGTCAGCTCGGCCCGGGACGTCGGCCCGTGCAGGTGGACGTAGCGCAGCACAGCGCCGAGGTTCTGCCGCCGGACCTCCTCCTGGCTGGCACTGGGAGCCGCCGGCAGCCGGGATTCGGTGTTACGGCCGACGCCGGCTGGCCTGGACCGGACGGGTATCGCCACGGTCAGACCTCCTTCCGGGTCGGTACCGGGTGGTGCGGTGGCGCAAGGACGACGATGGGTCCCGGAAGAGGAGATCCGGGACCCATCGGCGTTGCTGCCTACCGTGTGGTGATTACTTGGTGAGCGGCGCGAGCTTCGGGTCGTTGGCGTACGCCTCAGCCGCGTTCGCCTTGGTGACGGCGACCGGCGGGAGCAGGAACGTGTCGACGACCTTGCTGCCGTTGTTGTAGGACTTGGTGTCGTTCACCTGCGGGGCGTTACCGGCCTGGAGAGCCTTGACCATGTTGATGGTCTCCTTCACCAGGTTGCGGGTGTCCTTGTTGATCGTCATGTACTGCTCGCCAGCGACGATCGACTTGACCGACTCGACCTCGGAGTCCTGACCGGTGACGACCGGGGTCGGCTTGCCAGCACCCTTGATCGAGGTCAGGATCGCGCGGGCCAGCGTGTCGTTCGGGGAGAGGACGCCGTCCAGCTCCTTGCTGCCGTAGGTCGAGGTCAGCAGCTGGTCCATGCGGGCCTGCGCACCCTCGGCCTTCCAGCCCTGGATGGCGGTCTGCTTGACGTCGGTCTGCTTGGAGGCGACGACCACGTTGCCCTTGTCGATCTCCGGCTTGAGCACGCTCATCGCGCCGTTGAAGAACACACCGGCGTTGTTGTCGTCCGGCGAGCCGGAGAACAGCTCGATGTTGTACGGGCCGTTCGGCTTCTTGGCCTTCATGCCGTCGAGCAGGGCCTGACCCTGGAGCTCGCCGACCTTGAAGTTGTCGAACGCGACGTAGTAGTCGAGGTCCGGCGTGTTGGTGATGAGCCGGTCGTACGCGATGACCTTCACGCCGGCCGCGTGGGCCGCCGCGACCTGGGTCGACAGCTGCGCGGCGTCGGTCGCGCCGATGACGATGACCTTGGCGCCCTTGGTGGTCATGGCCGTGATCTGAGCCTGCTGGTCGGCGACCGTGGTCGACGCGCCGGCGTACTGCACGTCAGCCTGGAAACCGGCCTCCTTGAGACCGTTGCTGAACAGGTCACCGGCGAGGACCCAGTTCTCCGAGGTCTTGGCCGGGAGGGCCACACCGATCAGCGAGTTCGCCGCGAAGCCCTTGGTGTCACCGCTGGAGCTGCCGGAATCGTCGTCGCGGCCGGAGCCGCAGCCGGCGAGGGCCAGCATGGCGGCGGCACCGATGGCCACCACCGAGGTGCCGAAAGATTTACGCATGTGAGGACTTGCCTTTCTGAAGGTGGAGAAGGGTGGAGAGGTCGGTGGCCGTCAGCCGGACACCGCTGCCTTGGCGGGCTCGCGCTCCGCGTCCGGCGGTGAGCCGGGTGGGGCGGAGTCCTCGCGACGGAACGGTCGCATCAGACTCCCGATGACGGAGAAGCGCCCCTGGCTCTTGTTGTAGACGTCGATCGCAACGGCCAGCAGCAGGACCAGGCCCTTGATGATCTGGACGCGGTCGGTGCCGACGCCCATCAGTTGCAGGCCGTTGTTGAGCACGGCCATGACGAGACCACCGACGATCGAGCCGCTGATGGTGCCGATACCGCCGGAGACGGCCGCGCCACCGATGAAGACCGCGGCGATGGCGTCCAGCTCCCAGCCGTTGCCGTCCTGCGGTCCGGAGGCCGCCGAACGGGCCACGAAGATCATGCCGGCCAGCGCGGCCAGGACGGACATGTTCATCATGACGAAGAAGTTGACCCGCTTGAGCTTCACGCCGGACAGCTCGGCCGCCCGGGAGTTGCCGCCCACCGCGTAGATGTGCCGGCCACCGGCCGTGTTGCGGGTGTAGAAGGAGTACGCGATCACGAGGACCAGCAGGATGATGCCGGAGATCGGGAAGCTGGTGCCGACGCGACCGCTGGCAAAGCGCAGCGATGCGAAGGCGATCGCCCCGACCATGATGGCCATCCGCAGGATCGAGATCCACATGGGCGCCGGGTCGGCATCCATCGCCCGACGGGTCTTGCGGGCCTGGATCTCGCGCCACACCACCGCCACCGCCGCGACCAGACCGAGCAGCAGCGTGGCGTTGTTGTAGCCGGTGTTCGGACCGAACTCGGGCAGGAAGCCCGAGCCGATCTCCCGGAAGCCCTCCGGCACCGGGATCGTGTTGGCGTTACCGATGTACTGGTTGCCACCACGGAACAGCAGCATGCCGGCCAGGGTGACGATGAACGCCGGCACCCCGATGTACGCCACCCAGAAGCCCTGCCAGGCACCGATGAGGGCACCGATCCCGAGGCCGAACAGGATGGCGACGGGCCAGGGCAGCGACCAGTCGGCCATCGACTTGGCCACCAGGATGCCCGCGAAGGCGGCGACGGAGCCGACCGAGAGGTCGATGTGCCCGGCCACGATCACCATGAGCATGCCGATAGCCAGAATCAGAATGTACGAATTCTGCTGGAACAGCGCGATCAGGTTGTCCGACCGAAGGGTGAGGCCATCGGTCAGGATCTGGAACAGGACGACGATCGCCACCAGGGTGAAGATCATCCCGAACTGGCGAGCGTTGGAGGTGGTGCCTCCGAACAGGTTCTTCTGAAGGTCCTTCAATCGGCTCATCGTGTCAGCATCTTCTTCGTCGAGGTCATCTGCTTCATGAGGTTTTCCGGGGTGGCGTCCGCCCGGGCGATCTCGCCCGTGATGGAGCCTTCGAACACGGTGTAGATGCGGTCGCAGAGCCCGATCAGCTCAGGCAGCTCCGAGGAGATGACGACGACGCCCTTCCCCTGGTCGGCGAGCCGCTGGATGATGCCGTAGATCTCGTACTTGGCACCCACGTCGATGCCGCGCGTCGGCTCGTCGAGGATCAGCAGGTCCGGGTCCGTGAACATCCACTTCGCCAGGACGACCTTCTGCTGGTTGCCGCCGGAGAGCTTCGAGACGCTCTCATCGACCGTCGGGGCCTTGGTCCGCAACTCCTTGCGGTACGCCTCAGCCGCCTGGTACTCCTCGACCTCGCTCAGGACGCCGCGGTGCGAGATCTTGGACAGCTTGGCGGCCACCGTCGACGACTTGATGTCGTCGAGCAGGTTGAGGCCGATCGCCTTGCGGTCCTCGCTGACGTACGCGAGCCCGTTGTCGATCGCGTCCGCGACCGACTTCAGGACGATCTCCTTGCCGTCCTTGATGATCGTGCCCGACTCGAACACCCCGTAGGAGCGGCCGAAGACACTCATCGCCAGCTCCGTGCGGCCCGCGCCCATCAGGCCGGCGAAGCCGACGATCTCGCCGCGGCGCACCACGAAGCTCTCGTTCTTGCAGACCTGCCGGTCGGCGGAGATCGGGTGCCGGACGTTCCAGTCGCGGACCTCGAAGAAGACTTCGCCGATCTTCGGAGTGTGGTCCGGGAACCGGCTGCTCAGCTCGCGGCCGACCATGCCCCGCACGATCCGGTCCTCGTCGACCCCGTCCGCCTTGACGTCCAGGGTCTCCACGGTCCGGCCGTCACGCAGGATCGTGATCTGGTCGGCGATCGCCTCGATCTCGTTCAGCTTGTGCGAGATCATGATCGAGGTGATGCCGCGAGAGCGGAAACCACGCAGCAGGTCCAGCAGGTGCCGGGAGTCGGCCTCGTTCAGAGCTGCGGTCGGCTCGTCCAGGATGAGCAGCTTCACGTCCTTGGCGAACGCCTTGGCGATCTCCACGAGCTGCTGCTTGCCGACCCCGATGTCCTTGATCAGAGTGTCCGGGTCCTCCTGCAGACCGACCCGGGCCATCAGGTCCAGCGCCATCCGGTTCGCGGCCTTCCAGTCGATCGCGCCCCGCTTGCGCGGTTCGTTGCCGAGGAAGATGTTCTCGGCGATCGACATGCCCGGAATGAGTGCGAGCTCCTGGTGGATGATCACGATTCCGGCGTTCTCGCTTGCCCGGATGTCGGAGAACTTGCTCTCCGACCCCTGGTAGACGATCTTGCCTTCGTAGGTGCCGTGCGGGTAGACCCCGCTGAGGACCTTCATCAGCGTGGACTTGCCCGCGCCGTTCTCGCCGCAGATGGCATGGATCTCGCCGGCGCGAACCACCAGGTTGACGTCGGAGAGGGCCTTGACTCCGGGAAACTCCTTGGTGATGGAGCGCATCTCAAGGAGGATGGGCACGTCGCTCATCGCTCGTACCACCTCGCCAACGTCATCGTTGCCTCCGGAAGGTTTGACCTTCACTCGGTTTTGTTGTTGACGGCAACGTATTGCGGCCGGAGGGCCATCCGCAAGGCGAGGGCCTGTTGAAAATGTAACAATTCGGCAATATAGAAGTAGCACTGTCTTCGCCAGTCACACCCGCCCCCCAGCCCCTCCCGGCACCCTCGCGTGCCGGTGGCAACGTTGTCAAATGGCAGCGACGCCCGCGGTTGAGTTTGACCATCCTCGACAGGCCCCCACCAGGGGTGATCCGCAGTGACCGGACGAACAATGACGTACCTGCGTGTCCGCCCCATCGAAAGATCTTGATCGGGCTGCGACGCCGACGCCCCCTCCGGGACGCTACGACGACCCTCGACCCACTGTGTGACCCACGCCTCCATCGAAGACCCGGATCGACGACGGTCGTCTCGACCCGTCCGGCACCAGGAGAGGGATCCGCGCCTTAACAACCATTAAGGCCGATTCGGGGCCGTCGGCCGCGGTCCGCGCGGTCAGCTCGGGCGCAGCACCGCCTTGATCACCCCGTCCTCCCGGCGGTCGAAGCGGCGGTACAGCTCCGGCGCGTCGGCCAGGGTGCCGTGGTGGGTCACGACAACGCTGGGCCGGGCACGACCGGCGACGACCAGGTCCCGCAGCAGGACGGTGTAGCGGCGGTCGTGGGTACGGCCGAAACGGACAGCCACGCCCTTGCTGAACAGCGTCCCCCACGGCGCGACCAGATCCTCGCGGGCACTCGCTCCGGGACGCGGTTGCAGGTCCTTCTCCGGATAGACGCCGGCGACCGCGATCGCCCCGGCGGGGTTGACCAGCCGGGCCGCGTCGGAGACGACCTGGTCCGGGCGCTCCTGGTCGGGGTGCTCCCGGTCGCGGGCCTGGAACCCGACCGCGTCGATGACCTTGTCGACTCCACCCAGCTTCTCCTCGCCGAGCGGCAACCCGGTCCGGGCCCGGTCGGCGCGGATCTGCTCGACCGGGTCACCACGGCGGAAGTCGATCGGCACGGCACCGATCTCGCCGGCCTTGTCGAGCCGGGCGTCGACGCCGTCGACGCAGTACACGACCCGGGCACCTCGGAGCAGCGCCGAGTAGGTGCCGAGCAGGCCGATGGTGCCGGCACCGAACACGGCCACCGTGTCACCGGGCCCGACCTCGGCAAGGGTGGCGGCGGCGTGCCACCCCGTGACGAACGCGTCGGCGAGCAGCACGAAGTCGTCCTCGTACGCGTCCCCCGGCTCACCGGGCAGGGGCACGCAGTTGGCGTCGGCCCACGGCACCCGCAGCAGGTCGGCCTGGGCACCCCGGTATGGACCCATCCCGGCGTAGCCGTACGCCGCACCCGGCCCCTCGGCGCGGGCCCGGAGACAGGCCGCCGAGAGCCCTCGGGCGCACATCACGCACGTCCCGCAGAACAGGTGCGTGGGGATTACCACCCGGGTGCCCGGCCGGACGGTCTGCACCGCGCTGCCCACCTCCTGCACCACACCCAGCGGTTCGTGGCCGAGCACCAGCCCGGGGTCGGCACCGGTCCGTCCGTCGTACATGTGCAGGTCGGTACCGCACAGGGCGGTGGAGGTGATCCGCACGAGCGCGTCGGTCTCCGCCTCCAGCGTCGCGTCGGGCACCTCCCGGACCGCGACGGTCCGAACGTCCGCATAGACGACGGCTCTCATCCCGGTTCTCCTGTTCGACGACGGAACAGCCGGTCTTCCCCCGACTGGGCCGTTCATGCCCCTGGTGCGGCGGAGCAGGCTCGCGGCGGTGCTATCTTAGGGCCCCTAAGTTATTTGCTAGCTGACCAAAGGTTCGGTATGCCACGGCAGGGTCTGACAAGCGCGCGCGTCTCGACGGCCGCAGCTGAGTTGGCGGACTCGGTCGGTCTGTCGCGGCTGACCGTAGCGGCCGTCGCCCGGCACTTCGGGGTTTCGGACGCCGCCCTGTACGTGCACGTCCGCAGTCGCGACGCGCTGATCGAGCAGGTCGCGGTCCGGGCGGCGGCCGCGTTCGCCGACGAACTCGCGATCGCCGTGGCTGGTCGAGCAGGCCAGCAGGCCCTCGTCGGGTTCGCCGACGCCTGGCGCGCGTTCGTCGTCACGCACCCGGGGCAGTACGCCGCGACGCAGCTCCAGTTACCGCCCGAGGTCGGTACGAGTTCGGTGGGGCACCTGCGCCTGATCGAGCTGAGCTACGCGATGCTGCGCGGGTACGGGCTCGACGAGCCGGCTCTGACCGACGCGGTGCGATTCGTCCGCAGCACCTTTCACGGCTTCGCCAGTCTGGAAGCGGTCGACGGTTTCGGGCATCCCCGCGCTGTCGACGCGTCCTGGCAATCGATCCTCGACGCCGTGCACACCACGCTGAGCAACTGGCCAACCGGAACTCGGGAGCAGAAGTGAACAGCCACGATCAGTACGTCGAGTCGGCCGACGGAACCCGCCTGGTGGTCCGGAGCCTGGGTGCCGGCGACCCCGTCGTCCTTGTGCACGGATCGGGCGGTGGGCTGCACTCATGGGCCGCCGTCGCGGAGCACCTCGCCCACGACCACGAGGTGTGGATGCCGGCCCGGCGCGGATACGGCCCCAGCGACGTCCCGCCCGGCACCAAGTCATTCAAGGACGACACCGCCGACCTGATCGCCGTCATCGAGGCGGCACGCCAGCCCTCGGGCAAGCCGGTCCACCTCGTCGGAGCGTCCTACGGAGCGACCCTGGCGTTGCACACCACCTCGGCGGATCCGCGCGACATACGCTCGCTGGCCATCTTCGAGCCACCGCTCTTCGCGGCCGGAGCGGAGATGGCACCCCTGCTCGGCCGGTACCGTTCCGCCTTCGAGCGCGACGACGCCAAGGCGATGGCAGCGGCGTTGAACGACGTGACACGGGTTCCGGCGGAGGTTGTCGCCGCACTCGCCGCCGCGGCCGGCGACCGGAGGCCCGACCCGGTCGAGGCGAGGCGTTCGGCGATCGGCTGGCTGCACGATCTCGAAGCACTCGCCGAGGACAGCACGGACATCACCCGGTGGTCCTCGATCACCGTGCCGACCCTTCTGCTGGCAGGTGCCGACACGTGGGAGCCGATGCCCACGACGATGAACGCCCTCGCGACGACGATTCGGCCGGCGCGCCACATCGTCTGGCCGGGCCAGTCGCACTTCGTGACCATGACGGCACCCACCCTGGTCGCCGACGCTCTACGGCAGTTCTTCGCCGAGATCGCGGCGTAGCCGAACTCGCCGAGGGGCCGCCAGTCGGCTCGCCGGTGCGGAGCCGCCGCTCAGCCGCTCAGCCGCTCAAGATCGCGCTACTTCCAGGATGTAGTGCGCTCCCCCCAGCCTCGACACCACTACATCCAGGATCGAGCACGATCTTGCACCCGTCACGATGGCGAATGGGCGAGGATGTGGCCGCTCAGATCTCGAAAGAGGAACCGTCGAACGGCCGCGGCCATTTTGCGGGCTCCGCCGGCTAGCTGACCTGGACCACCGGCGCCGGGCGGTGCTTGATCTCCTCCATGAACGGGAATCGGGCCGTCAGCTCGGCGATCGTCAGCCCGGCCCGCCAGGCCGAGGCCACCTGAGCGACCTGAACGAGGTCCATGACGTCGCCCCGCGCGAGGACCTCCCCCGCGACCCGAAGGTCGATCATGAAGTATCGGGCCTGTGATCCCAGCCCGATGCAGACCACGCCCTGGTCGGAGTGCAGCTCGGCGCAGGTGAACCGGGTCCGCCCCTGCTCGGGGGCAGTCACCCGGCCGAGGTCGAGCCCGTGGCGGGTAGCGGTTTCGATGAGCGCGGGGGCCAGACCACCCCGCTCGACCAGGTCCGGGTAGAGGCGCACACCCAGCGCCGTCGACGCGTCGCTCATGACTGACTCCCACTTCCTTGTGACAGAGACCAGCAGCGCGCAGGTTACGGGGAGGTTTCCTGCGCGCCTCGTCATCCTGTCCCGCGTGGACGTCCCACGGCAATAGGAAGGGTCGACTCGACCGCTATCGAGTACCACTCGACCGCGCGTCGACGACCCTTCCGGTGGGCCGTCGCCGTCCATCTCGGAGGCATGGATCGACGTCGTGCCATGGTCCTGCCTCGCCGCTCGGCGAGCCGACGCTTACTGGTCAGCATCAGGCGGTAACGGACGGTCGTCGCATTGGAAACACTCTTGACAGAAAGACATGATATCGACATGCTTCAGTCTAGAGAGCGCTCTCTGCCTCTCGGTCACACCGCCTCCGCCACCCCCTCGCTGAGGAGCCTTCCGTGTTCACAGCCCGCCCCCGTCTTCGCTTTCGCCCCGTCGTACTCGCGGCGGTCGCCCTCGTCGCGACCGCCGCGGCGCTCGTTGTCCCGGCACAATCCGACCGGGCCGAGGCCGCCATCGGCCCGATCAGCTGGCAGGACGAGTTCAACTCCCCGGCCGGCACGCCCGTCGACCAGAACAAATGGCGGTTCGACATCGGCGGCAGCGGCTGGGGCAACAACGAACGGCAGTACTACACGAACAGCACCAGCAACGCCGTCCACGACGGCCAGGGCAACCTGGTCATCACCGCCCGCCGGGACAACCCCGCCAACTACCAGTGCCACTACGGGCGCTGCGAGTACACGTCGGCGCGGCTGCTGAGCGCGGCCACCTTCACCCAGACGTACGGCCGGTTCGAGGCCCGCATCAAGATTCCGCGCGGCCAGGGCATCTGGCCGGCGTTCTGGATGCTCGGCACCGGCGGCGGGTGGCCCGACGCCGGCGAGATCGACATCATGGAGAACGTCGGCAAGGAGCCCAACACCGTCTACGGCACCGTGCACGGGCCCGGGTACTCCGGCGGCGGAGGCATCACCGGCAGTCGCACTCTCGGGGCGCCGCTCGCCGACGCCTTCCACACCTACCGGGTGGACTGGGAGCCGAACGTCATCACCTGGTACGTGGACGGGGTGCAGTACCACCGGGTCGACCCCGCCCGTCTCGGCGGCAACCGCTGGGTGTTCGACCACCCCTTCTTCATGATTCTCAACGTGGCGGTCGGCGGTAACTGGCCCGGCTACCCGGACGGCTCCACGCAGTTCCCGCAGCAGATGCTCGTCGACTACGTCCGGGTGTCGAGCTACACCTCCGGCGGTGGTGGCGACCCCGCTCCCGGCACCAGCCGGATCCGCGGGACGCAGAGCGGTCGCTGCATCGACATCCCCAGCGCCAACCCGGTCGACGGCGCCAAGCTGCAGATCTGGGACTGCAACACCACCGCCGCGCAGGCCTGGACCTTCGCCTCGGACGGGACCGTCCGCGCGATGGGCAAGTGCATGGACCCCGCCTGGGCCGGCACCGCGAACGGCACGGAGGTCAACCTCGTCACCTGCAACGGCAATCCGGCCCAGCGCTTCACCCTCAACGGGGCCGGCGACCTGGTCAACCTCAACGCCAACAAGTGCGTGGACGTCCGGGAAGCCAACCCCAACAACGGCGGCAAGCTGCACCTCTGGGACTGCCTTGGCGCCGCCAACCAGAAGTGGTCCCGCATCTGACGACACCGACACGAGCGGGCCGCCCGACGACATGGCCGGGCGGCCCCCGTGCCGACGATCAGTCGAGGCCCAGACCGCGCCGCCCCGTGGAGTTCAGGCCGTCGGGCTGGAAGCGGTCGGGCCAGTCGCGCTCGTAGTGCTCGGCCGGGAAGTCGGTCGGGCTGGACCCGTCCTGGAAGGCCTCGCGGACGGCGACCGAGTACCGCTCGTTTCGCGGGCACCACGGGGCCGCGGGGATGTACATGACGTTGCCCCAACCCTGCTGGTCCCGCACCGGCGCCACGCTGTGGATCATGTCGCAGTGCCACCACACGGAGTCGCCCGCCCGCACGTCGGGAATGCCGGCGAGGGCGTCCATGAGCAGCGGGTGCCACGTCTCGCTGACGGGGAAGACCTGGTTGACCGTGACGCCGCACATGTCGTCCGCGGGCACGTCGGCCAGCAACGGCCGGAGCAGCAGGTAGGCCATCGCCTCCGGGATCGGGACGGTGTGCAGCACCCCCTGGTCGTGGTCCATGTCTGACAGGGCGGTCCAGCCCTGGAACGTGCGAAAGGCCGAGCACATGGTGGTGCCGGGATACTGCGGTCCGGCGGTGCGGTGGGCGGCGTCCCAGGGGTCGTACTGCTCGACCGTTCCGTCGAAGAGGTGCCGGAAGGCGGTCTGGTACGCCTCGGTCATCCACAGGTCGAGGGTCCCCGGGTCGAGGTGGGCACCCAGGCCGTTGGAGTCGGCGCCCGGCGGCCGGCGGCGGATCCGGTCCGGGTAGAGCGAGTCACGATCGGGGTCGAACCAGCGGACGCCCTCGGACTCGTGCTTCCACTGACTGTTGAGGAACGCCTGCACCCGGGCCATCCGGTCGCTCTGACGGGCCTGCATCTGGGCGGCGGACCAGTAGATCGGGTAGATCTCGGGCTTGGAACCCACGCTGCCGAAGAAGTCGTCGCCGGGACCGCGGTAGGCCTCGAAGAACTCGTTGGAGTCCACGTAGTCGACGATGTCGCGGTCCCAGTCGAGGGCCTGTTGGCGGTCGAAGTGGCCGCGCACGACGAGGCAACCCCGCTGGCGCAGCTTCGTCACCGCCTCCGCCGGCACGGTGCCGGCCGCGATGTCCGCGTACTCGATGACGGGCCAGATCGTCTCGCCACGGTCCCGCGCGTCGGCGATCTCCTCGGCCCTGGCCCGGACCCGCTGCTCGACGACCGCGAAGACCTCCTCGACCGTACGGCCGGAGGCCTCGATCCGGGCCCGCAGCGCGGCCTTGATCTCGCGGATCGCGGCGGTGAGGTCGGCGGGGGTCGACTCCCAGTGCGGCAGGGTCGGGAGCGGGGCCGCAGCCAGTACGGGGTGGGCGTCCATGGCGCGACTCCTTCTAGTAAGGGCTCCTACTTGGAAGACTGTAGGGGGACGGCACCCTTCTAGGCAAGGCTCCTGCCTAGAATCGTGACGTGACCACCGTCAAGCCCTCACTGGAGCTGCTCCGCTCGCTGACCGACGAGCACGTGCTGCGCGAGTTGATGCGGGAACGGCGGCTGACCCGGGCCGATCTGGCGGCCCGCAGTGGCCTGTCCAAGCCCACGGTGGGCGAGAGTGTGCGCCGATTGACCGAAGCCCACCTGGTCGTGGACACCGGGGAACGGACTCCCGGCGGGCGGGGCCGTGGTCGCGTCGGCTCGTACTACGCCCTCGCCGACAGCGTCGGCACCGCCCTGGCCATCAGCATCGCCCCGGACGGGGTGGTGGTGGAGCGGGTCGACGCCCACGGCGACATCGTTGGACGGACCCGGCACGACATCAGCAGGCCGGCCCCGGCCGAGCAGGTGACGGTTGCGCTGCACACTGCCGCAACGCAGGCACAGGAGGGCGTCGAAGGAATCATCCGGTTGGCGGTCGTCAGCGCCGCCGACCCGGTGGAACGCGCCACCGGCAGGCTGATTCGGCTGCCCGACGCCCCGTTCCTGCTCGGCGAACTCGACCCGGTCGAGGTGCTGACGCCACACGTCGCCGGCCCAGTCATCGTCGACAACGACGTCAACTGGGCGGCGCAGGCCGAACGAGACATCGATCCGGCGGGCCTGAGCGACTTCGCCTACGTCTTCCTCGGTGAGGGACTGGGGTGCTCGGTCGTCAGCGACGGCGCGGTACGCCGGGGCCACACCGGGGTCGCTGGCGAGATCGCGCACCTGGTGACCACCGGCCCGCACGACCGGGCAACCCGGTTCATCGACGTGTTCGACGACCTCGACCTTCGCCACGCTGGCACGACGGCCATCGACGTGGAGCGCGTCCGCCTTCTCCCGGCGGCCGGCAGGGCTGCGCTGGGGCGCGCTGTCAGCGGCGTGCTCGCCGCCATCGTCGCGCTCACCGATCCGCGGCTGGTGATGATCGGCGGCTCCTGGGGCGGCCACCCGACGATCCTCGACGCCATCATCACGGCCTTCACCCGGATGCCCCGCCACGTCGAGGTACGCCCGGCACGGCTGGCGGAGGAGCCGTCGCTGACCGGCGCCCGCGCGGAAGCCCTCGACCGTCTCCGCGCGGCCATCATCGCCCAGCGAAGGCTCTGACCCGCCGGCATCGGCGCGTACGGGGCCGCTTCCGCCGTTGCCGCGAGGAAGCCACAACACGGGCGTTATGTTCGGATTATTCCCGAAAGTCCGACCCCGCCAGGAGTGAACCCATGTCGCACCACCTTGACACCCCTCTCGCCGCCAAGAGCGGCCAGCTCTTCATCGACGACCTGTTCGTCTTCGGCGGCGACCGCTCCACGGTGTTCGTCATGGACGTCAACAGCTCGGTGACGAAGGCTGACATCAAGCGGGGCTTCCACGCCGAGGCGCGGTACGAGTTCAAGATTCACTTCAACGGCGGGGAGAACGAGGAACTGACCTACCGATTCGCCTTCGGTGAGCCGGACGGGGACAGTCGGCAGACCTTCCAGCTGTACGAGCTCACCAGCGCGGATGCCCGCGACGACGCCGCCATGGGCACGCCCATCGTCCAGGGCCGGACCGGAGAGGTGTCGACCGGCGGCAACGCCCGGGTCTGGGCCGGGCGGATCACCGACCCGTTCTTCGTCGACCTCGACGGGCTCGCGACCATCAACGGCGCGGTCCAGAACGGCGCGAAGGTGGACCACTCGACCTGGCGAGCCGACAAGGCCACGAACACCTTCGCCGGCACGACCGTCGAGTCGATCGTCCTGGAGGTCTCCCACGACGAGCCGCTGCTGCGCGACGGCACCGAGATCGGTGTCTGGTGTCGCACCATGCTGGCCACCGACGCCGGCGGGTGGCGGCAGATCAACCGCGCCGGTCACCCGATGATGTGGCCGATCTTCTGGCCCACCGACACCGATTTCTCCAACCCGGCCAACGTCCGGCACCCCAGCGACGATCTCAAGGAGGACGGCGAGGGGATCGCATCGTCGGTCGCGGGGGTCGTCGCCGCGAACGGCACCGCGCCAGACCCGCAGGCGTACGGCTGGAGCGTGGCGCGGCAGCTCTATCCCGACGTGCTGACCTACAAGGTCGGGACGGCGGCCAACTACGGCTTCGCCGCCCGCAACGGCCGCACGATGGCCGACAACGCGCCCGAGGTGATGTTCGCCCTGGTGCTGAACACCGCCATGACCTCCGGCCTCACGGCGGACGTGACCAGGAGCGCTCGCGCCGACACGTTCCCTTACGTGGTTCCGGCCTGACAAAAGCGGACTGACCCCGTCGGCCACGCCGAAGGGGTCAGTCCACAGGGGCTGGAAGCTGTCAGCCCTCGATGTCCCGGGGGTCACGGCTGCGGGGGTACGTGTTCTTCTCACCGATCGTGCCGTCCTGCTTCTTGATCACGTGCTCCACGCCACGGTCGGCCGCCATCTCGCGGCCCTGCGCCTGCGCGTCGGCCTTGGAGTCGTGCGTGCTGCTGGCCCGCTCGTTGCCCTCCGGGCGGTTCTTCCACTGCCCGTCCTCGTGGTAAGTGTCAACGTCACCCTTGACCATCGCCGGCTCCTTTCCGCGTCTGAACTGTCCACCGGTTCAGTGCCCCGAGCCGTGCCGGGGAAAACCCCGCCGTCCCCAGGAGACGGCCCGACGCCGTTGACGTTCAGACCGGACCGCAGTTGTTGCTCACCCGCCGGAGCGTCTGTTCGCGTTCGTCGGTGGTGATGCCCGACGCCGTACCGTCGAAATAGGTCTCGACCTTGTCCCAGCCTCGGCGCTGCTCGTAGTGCAGGTGCGGCGCGCCGGAGTTGCCGGTGCTGCCGAGTCGCCCGATCTGGTCACCCTGCGCGACCTCCTGACCGACCTTCACCAGTGGCGGTTCGAGCATGTGCAGGTACTGCGTCTCCCACTTGCCGCCGTGGTCGATCTTCACCCAGTAACCGCCGCCGCGACCGCGCGGACCTTCCGGGTTCTCCGGGGTACGCCCACCCAGTGACCCGTTGATGCCCGCCACGGTGACGGTTCCGTCGTAGGACGCGAGCACCGGTCGCCCCCACGCCTCGCCCTCGATCGGAAACAGGTCGACGTCGTAGTCGTCGTGGCCGGGATAGGTGCTGAGCTGCCAGGTCTCCCCGCAGGTGACAGGCATCTGGAAGAGCGGGCGTGGGCCCACCGGCCGCAGCAGCGGCACGACGACCAGGGCCACGCCGACGACGACCGCCAACGCGACGAGTGCGACGAGCAGGCCGATGGTTCGGCTCCGCGGGCGGCGATGGGTGCGGGCTCTGGTGGGGCGGCCGGTCGTCACCGGCCCGAGCATGGCAGACGCCGGCAAGGCGTCCGTTGCGGGTCGCGGTCCGCCGTTCACCCCCGACCGATGGCATTGCAGTCGCATTGCCAAAAGGGGTACGGTGGGTTGCATTGCAACCGCATTGCGTAGGGGTGGGCTCGCGGATGATCGCGCCGTCCTCCCGATCACCACCCGGAGGACGAGGAATGATCGACACGAACCCCCCAGCCCGGGCCACGATCGGCCCGCTGCTACGCCGGGCCGCCGCAGCCGAGGGCGCGATGTGGCGCAGCCTGTACGTCTGGGCGCGGCGCAGGCCGCTGCCGCTGACTCCGGGCGACGACCCGTTCGGCTACCTCGACGTGGTCAAGCCGATCCTCGGCATCTTCATCGCCCTGTCGGCGATCGAGATTCCCATCTTCGACCTCATCGTCAGCAACGTGGTGCCGTGGCGACCAGCTCGCTGGATTGTGCTCGTACTCGGCGTCTGGGGCCTGCTCTGGATGCTCGGCCTCCTCGCGAGCATGAAGATCCACCCACACGTCGTGGGCGACACGGGCCTGCGGGTGCGGCTGAGTTCGGGCATCGACCTGTGGATCCCGTGGACGGACGTCGAGGCGCTGCACAAGCGCTACCGCTCGCTGCCCTCCAGCAAATCCGTGCAGATTGAGCTGGAGGGAGACCGCCGGGTGCTGCACATCTCGGTCGGCAGTCAGACCAGCGTCGACGTCCGGTTACGCCGGCCGATGACCTTCGACCTGCCCGGGGGCCGGACCGAGCCCGTCGACGAGGTGCGACTGTATGCCGACGACCCGGCCGGCCTGCTGCGCAGTGCTCGCGGCACCCCCGCGACCGGAGCGGTCAGCCGATAGGTGCCCACGCAGGCGGAGTCTCCGGACCACCCACTGTGAAACGATCGAGGTCATGCCCAAGAAGGTCGATCACCAGGAGCGACGTACCCTCATCGCGGACGCGTTGATGCGGGTCGCCGCGGACCAGGGCCTGGAGGCCGTCAGCCTCCGCCACGTCGCTGCCGAGGCCGGCGTGTCCGCCGGGATGGTCCAGCACTACTTCCGGACCAAGGACGAGATGATGGCGTTCGCGTTGGCAGTGGTCCGCGAGCGCGGCCAGATCCGGGTCACCGAGGCCCTGACGCGCCTGGGTGAGAGCCCCTCCCCCCGGCTGCTGCTGCGCACGATGATCGCGGCGCTGTTACCGCTCGACGAACGGACCCGTGACGACGGACGGGTGGCACTGGCGTTCCTCGCCTACACGGCGGTGCGTCCGGCCGCCGCGCCCGGCCTGCGTGAGGACACCAGGCAGCTCACCGAGTTCATCGCCAGCGTCCTGCCCGACGGGCATGGAGACGCCGCCGCTGCCGGCCTGCTGGCGCTGATGGAAGGGCTGGGCCTCTATCTGCTGGGCGGGCAGTACACCGCCGAGCAGGCGCTGGGCGCGCTGGATGCCCAGCTGGACCTGCTCTTTGGCTCGCCGACAGGTGCCTGAGCGACCGCGGTCAGGTGCCGAACCGCGTCAGCAGCGCGGCACGTTCGGGATGTATCCGTCGTAGCCGGTCAGCAGGTAGGCGTCGGACACGTAGCGATTCGTGCCGATCCGGTCCCAGACGGACGTGGTGCCGTACGGGCCGGTGACCGTGCTCCCGACGGCCTGGCAGTAGATGGCGACGGTGGCACCGTCGGCGACCGAGCCGACGACCGGAAAGCTGGCACCGGGGCCGGAGCGCACGTTCAGGGTGCTCGCGCTGGTGCTCACCGTGCCGGAGCCGATGCCGGTGATCCCGTTGACCAGTTGCAGGTAGTAGGTCCAGTTCCAGTTCGGGCCCGGGTCGGTGTGGCTGGCACTGGGCACCTCGGCGTGCCCGATGATGTGCGCCCGATCCTTCGGTATGCCGTACTTCGTGGCGAGGCTACGGGTGAGCACCGCGGAGGCGCGGTACATCGCATCGGTGAACCAGGCGGGATTGTCGACGTACCCCTCGTGCTCGATGCCGATCGACCCGGTGTTGTAGGTCCAGTTGCCGGCGTGCCAGGCGATGTCCTTCTCCCGCACCGACTGGGTGACGGCCCCGTCGGAGGAACGGAAGGTGTAGTGCGCGCTGGCCTGGGCGGCCGGGTTCTGGAACCAGCTGACAGCGCTGGCGTACGAGCCCTGCGTCATGTGGATGACGATGCGGGTGACCGGGTGGCTGCCCGGTCGACTGGCCACGGTGTAGTTGCTCGTGCTGGCCGGCGCCCACGCGGCCGGCCCGTAGTCGGTGCTGAGGGTGCCGATCCCGCCGAGCACGGCGGCCCGCTCCAGGCCACCCCGCCGGGGCGCGACGGGCCGCCCGACCACCGTCTCGCCGCGCGCCGAGGTGAACCCGGCGCGCAGCAGGTCGTAGACGGTGTCCGCGTAGAGCCGCGCGACCGACGGCTCGGTGGAGCCGCCGTACCGGGCGACCGGTCCGTACCAACCGTTCACGTCGTCGCGGGCCACGTCGGTGAGGCCGGCCTGATCGGCGTACGAGCGCAGCACGGCGGCCGCCCCGAGGACGTTCGCGGCGGGTTCGTCCCGTAGCGCGCCCGGGGTGAGCCGGGTGAGCGTTTCCGCCTCCTCCAGGGTGTGCACCTGCGTGTTGCGCGCCAGGTGCATGAGCCCGTACCCGCCGGCCGCGCTCGGCACGCCGCGGTGCATGTCCAGCCGCGACTCGGCATATCCGAGTGCCACCAGCAGGTCGCGCGGAACGTCGTATCGGGCGGCGGCGGTGTCGAACGCGGTCGCCAGCGGGCGGGACGACGCTGACGTCCCGCTGGGATCGGCCGCGGCCGGTGACGCGACCGTGACGACTCCGGCGAGGGCGGTGGTCAGGGCGAGCAGGAGCCGGGCTCGGTGGAAGCTTCGAACGGACATGAGCACTCCTTGCGGTGACTGAGGTTGGCGGCCCGTGAGCCGCCAACCTCGGTGGTCGAACTCGTCAGCACCAGCCGTTGATCGGGCCGTTCACACCCGTCGACAGGTAGGCGTCGGACACCCAACTGCCGTCGCTCAGCCGGTTCCAGAGCGCCGTGGTGCCGTACCGCCCGGTGTGGGCGGTGCCGTTGGCGGAGCAGGAGATGGTGACGGTGGCGCCGTCGGCCACCGAGCCGAGCGAGCCGTAGCCGGTCCCCGGCCCGGCACGTCGGGTGAGCACCCCACCGCCGTTCGCGTCGACCACCCCCTGGTTGAAGCCGAGCGCGCCGTAGTTGTAGAGGCCGCCGCCGACACCGGCATAGGCCGACCCGTGCCGTGCCCCGCCCTGGTAGGCGGCGCCGCCGTTGGCCAGCACCCACTTGCCGATGTCGTGGCCGGCGATCGGCACGTACGCGCTGTTCTGCCGCAGCCCGAAGTGGACGTGCCGGCCGTAGGCTGCGCCGCCACAGGTGACGTCGGTGCCGGTGTTGCCCAGGACAGCGCCCTGCCCGACGCCCGCGCCGTTGACGGAGATGCTGTTCCACAGGTGGTAGTAGTCGGTCGAGTAGCCCCGGTCGTGGATGACTCGGATCCACCCCTGACACATCGTGTACGCCGTTCCGGCCCGGGTCGCACGGACCACCTGGTCACCGCCGGCCAGGTCGACCGAGCTGTACGGCGACTCGGTTCCGCCCCAGCCGTGCGGGCCACTGGTGAGCGTCCACGTCTGGCCCACACCGAACGGCAGGGCCATTCCGGTCCGGTAGTCGCCGCCCGCGTACATCGGGGCCGGCGTGGTGGTGAGCACGCTTTTCTCCTGACCCGTCATGAGGGGCGACTCGGCGGCCAGTTCACCGAAGGCGGCCTCGCCGTCGAAGGCGATCCGCCACCCGGCGGGCTCGGACCGGGCGATGAAGATCGACCCGGTCGGGTGGGCGTCCTCCTGGCGGGGCGCGAGCGCGACGGCGGTGCCGAACGCCCACCGGCCGCTGGTGCGGCTGACGGTGATCCGAGTGTCCGGTCGCGCGTCGGCCGTGGACAGCTCGGCGGAACCGAGCAGCTTGGCGGTCACCGCGGCGGTGAGCGCGGGGGTGACGGCCGCGGCGGCGGCGCTGGGGGCCGCCCCGATCAGGCTCGTGACCATCAACAGGGCCGCGGCTGCGCCGCCGACCAGTCGTCGACCGTGTCTCATCGTGGCCTCGCTCTCGGATGTGGTTTCGGGCCGCCGGTTTCCGCCCCGGGAGTCCCCTTCCGGATGACAACCGAGAGACAACCGTCGATATTGACGCTGATTGTCATGTAGCAAATCGTCGAAGTCAACGAACATATCGAAGGTTTTCTACATCCTGGATTCCTTGCCCGCGCTGGCCGCCGTCGGGCTGCGCACCGCCCTGCTCGCCGTGCCCGGCAGGCCCGTGGACGAGGATTGCGCGATCCCGTCGGGCGTGGCACTGTGCGGAACGCCGATACCGGAGGGGGCGGGCGCAGATGTTGACTCTTCAAAGGGTGTCGGTCGGCTACGGCGACGCGCCAGCCGTCCTGCGGAACGTGTCGGTGACGGTCCGTCCGGGTCGGGTGCTGGCGTTGACCGGTTCGTCGGGTGCCGGTAAGACCACCCTGCTCAACGCGATGGCCGGGCTGCTGGGCCCGCGAGACGGCACAGTGACAGTCGACGGGAAGGCGCTACGCGACCGTGATCACGCGGTGGAGCACCGCATCGTCCTCGTCCCGCAGGACAACGGTCTGGCCCCGATCCTGACCGCGGCCGAGAACCTGCAGGTGGCACTGGTCGCCGGCGGCGTCGCAGCACCGGAGGCCCGCCAGCAGACCGCCGCGATGTTGGATCGGTTGGGTCTCTCCGGCCAGGCTGACCAGTTGGTCGAGGAGCTGTCCGGCGGCCAGCAGCAGCGTACGGCCATCGCTCGCGGTCTGGCGCTGCGCGGCGGCGTGCTGCTGGCCGACGAGGTGACCAGCGAACTGGACGCGGGCAATCGGCAGCGGGTTCTGGATCTGCTGCACGACGAGGCACGCCGGGGTGCGGCCGTCGTGTTCGCCACCCACGACCCGGAGGTGGCCGCCGCCTGCGAAGCGGAGCTGCACCTTGTCGAGGGTCGGGCGGAGATCGTCCGCGGTTGATGGGCGTGCCATAACCGGCAGGTCTCAAGGCACCCGCAGGGGGCAACACGCGGAGGGCCTCGCCGATACCATCACCGGCAATGCTGACCATCATCTGGGCAGCGCTCGCGGCCCGCCGGGCGCAGGCCACGGCCGTGCTCCTGCTCGCATTGCTCGCCAGTGCCGCCGCCGCGGCCGCACCGACTTACGTCGCCGCGGCCGGGCAGGCCCTGGCACGCCATGAACTGTCCACCGCGCAGCCGAACGAACTCCGGGTGCGACTCACCGAGCCGGTCGAATTTCCGGGGATGCCCGGCGATCCCAGCAGGTCGGTGTTCGCCGGCAAGGTCCGGCAGTTGACGCCGGCCGGGTTCGACGTCGTCCTGGGCGCCCAGAGCGGGGGTGTCGCCGCCGGCCGTGTCGGCACGGTGACCTCGAACCTGACCTATCGGGCGGGGGTCTGCGAACGGGTCACCGTGACCGGCGCCTGCCCCCGGGCCACCTCGAGGGGTCAGCTCCCCGAGGTCATGGTCAGCACGCACACCGCGGCGCGGCTCGGTGTCGCCGTCGGGGATCAGTTCACGTTCGGCGCGGTGCCGGTGCGGGTGACCGGCGTCTACCAGCCGCTGGACGTGAAGGATCCGTTCTGGCTTGGCGAGGAGCTCATTCGGCCACCCGCGGCGGACTCGGCCACGACGTCGATCCCGGGTAGCGCCGAGGACGCCATCTTCAGCGCCGAGGCCTCACCCCTCGTCGACGATCAGGTGATCCTGTACCGGTCGACGGCCGATCTCTACGCCACCGAGCAGTTGTTGGACAGCCGATCCGTGCAGGACCTGCAGGCGGCGCTCGCGGTGTTGGAGCGCGACGGGAGTCGTGAAGGCTTCGGGGGCGGCACCAGCCTGCCCGGTCTGTTGGATCGCGTCACGCTGCAACGCGGGCAGCTGGCCGACGGCGTGGTGCTGGGCGCGGGGCTGCTCGTCCTGCTCTGCTGGCTGGTCCTCTTCGTCGCGGTCGGTTCGGCGGCGGACCAGCGGCGACCGGAGCAGGGCCTGCTCCTGCTCCGTGGCGTGCAGCGCCGACGACTGTGGGCGCTGGCGATCGGCGAGCACGCCGTGCCCGTCCTGGTCGCGATTCCCCTCGGCTGCCTGGCCGGTCTGGCCGCTGCCAAACTGCTCGCCGCGCACACCCTCCCGACCCACGCCGACGTCGCGGTGGACGCGACCACGATCGGATTCGCCACCATCGGCGCCGTGGGCGCGTTCGCCGCGGTGCTGCTGGCCCAGGCTCGGATGATGTCCGCGCCGGTCGTCGACCTGCTGCGCCGGGTGCCGGCACGGGTACGAGGGTGGCGGGCGACCATCGGAGACGTCGTCGCGGTTTCCATCGCCGTGGCCGCCGTGGTGCAGTTGCGCTCCGGCGGATCGCCCAGTGGCCTGGCGCTGGTGGCACCGATCGCCGGAGCGCTCGCCGCAGGTGTGTTGCTGGCGCGGGTCGCGATGATCGCCGGTGCCGCGGTGGGTGCGGCGCTGCTCGTGCGCGGCCGGACAGCGGTCGGTCTGGCGCTGGTGCAGGTGGCCCGGCAACCACGGTTCCGGCCCCTGATCGCCCTGCTCACCGTGGTCGTCGCAATGCTCGCCTTCACCGTCGCGACGAGTGAGGTCGCTTCGGCCGCCTATCGCGACCGGGCGGCCGTCGAGGTCGGCGCGCCTCGCGTCGTCGAGGTCGACGCGACGTCCCGTTCACACCTGTTGGCAGCCGTGCGGGCGGTCGATCCCGAGGGCAGATTCGCGATGGCCGCTGTGGTGTCGGGTTCGCCCGCCGCGGCCGGCACACCGCTGTTGGCCGTGGACTCCGACCGGCTGGCGACGGTGGCCGCGTCGCATCCGTCCTACGGCGTGTCCCTGGCGGACATCGCCCGAAAGATCCACCCAGCCGCACCGGGCGCACCGGTGCAGCTGCGGGGTCGACAGCTCATCATGGCGGTCTCCGCCGACTTCGACGCCGAGGTCTTCGCCGGGAATCGGGTCCGCCTCGCCGTCACGATCTCCGGAAGGAACGGCACCCGGGTGGTCCTCCCCCCGCGCGACGACATCCTGCCCGGCCGCAAGGATTACGTCCTCCAGGTGCCCGAGTGCGCGCAGGAATGCCGCCTGGTCAAGATCGAAATCGTCGCTCCCGTGGTGTCCCGGCAACTCAAGGTCCAGTTCGAGGAGCTGCGCACCAGCGAAGCCGAAGGCGAAGGCGAGACGGTCGTGCTGACCGGCGCGCAGCTCGCCGATCCGCGGCGGTGGCGGCTGCTCGATCCGGATGACACGTTTCTCAGCGCCGCGAGCGGGACGAAGGCGGCGCTGGTCCTCGAGATCTCGGAAAACCGCCGGGCAATGCCGGCCGGTGTCGGTGTCGTCGATGCGCCGTTCCCGCTGCCCATCTACCTGACCCGGTCGAAGGGGACAGGGCTCGGCGGGTCTCACCCGTACGACGGTGTCGACGGGACACCGACCAATGGGTCGGTTCGAGGTCTGGCCGACCGCCTGCCGCGGCTCGGTGGATCCGGTCTCATCGTCGACCTGGAGTACGCGGACCGACTCGCCGTCGCCAGTCAGAACGGCAACGAGGAGGTCTGGTTGACGCGGTCGGCTCCCGCAGACGTCCTCGACCGGCTTCGCGCACAGGGTCTGGTCGTGCGGAATGACCGGACGATCGCCCAGGTACGAGACGACTTCGATCGGCAGGGAGCGGCGTTGGCGCTGCGCTTCAACGTGTTTGCCGCGCTGGCCGGGGTGCTGATCGGGGCGGCCGGCATGGTGGCGACGGCCTCCGCCGAGCAGCGCGCCCGGGTGGCCATGCTGGTGGCCCTCCGTCGGCAGGGGTTGCCACCACGCGCCGTGCGTGGCGGTTACGGGTGGCCGGTCGTGTTCGCGGTGGGGTCGGGTGCTCTCGTCACCCTGGTGATCTGGCTCCTCACCCGGGGCGGGCAGCGTCTGTTCAGTGACGGCCGATCACCGGTCCCGTTACCCGACTGGCCGGACGTCGGCCGGCTGCTGTTGTTCGCGGTGCCAGCCGTCATTCTGTTCGCCCTCACGGCGGTCGTGCTCGGTCGGATCGTCGCCGCCTCGGTGCGCCGTCGGAGCGGTCGATGACCGCCGCGCGGCAGGACGCGCCGGTGACCGCCGCAGAGCCGGACGGGGGCGTGGCCGTCACCTGCCACCGGCTGATCCACATCTACCCCACCGCCACCGGTGACGTCGTCGCTCTCTCCGGCGTGGACCTGAACATCGCGGCCGGCGAGATGCTGGCGCTGGTAGGCCCGTCCGGCTCTGGCAAGTCCACGTTGGTGGCGATCCTCGGTGGGCTCATGCAACCCTCCGCCGGGCGGGTCTACGTGGGCGACGACGAGCTGTCCCGACTCTCCTCCAAGGGCCTGGCCGCCCTGCGCGGGGCCACGGTGGGCACTGTGCTCCAGGGCGCCGAGCGCAACCTGCTGCCGTACCTGTCGCTGTCCCGCAATATCTGGTTGGCGCAGCGACCCGCGGCGCGCCTCGCTGGACGCCGGCTCGACCCACCGGAGGCGATCCTCGATCTGGTCGGTCTCGCCGGTGCCGGCGCACGGCGGGTGGGCGATCTGACGCCGGGGCAGCGCCAGCGGGCGGCTCTGGCGCAGGGGCTCGCGGCCGGGCCCGGCCTGCTCCTGGTCGACGAGCCGACCAGTCAGCTCGACGTGGCGGGTCGCGACGAGGTGCTCGCGGCGCTGGCCACCGTCAACGCGGAGCGGGGCACCACGGTGGTCGTGGTGACCCATGACGGCGAGGTCGGTGCCCAGCTGGGCCGAGCGGTCACCATCCGCGACGGCCGGGTCGGCGCCGAGGGGCGTAACGGCCGGGACTTCGCCGTGGCGGCCGGTGACGGCACGATCCAGCTGCCGCCGGAGACGCTGGCCGCCTTCCCTGCCGGGACGCTGTTTGAGGTCTCCCACTCCGACGACACGATCACCCTGCGGGCCACGGACAACCCGTCGCCCTCCCCCGACGGCGCGGCGCCGAGAGGCAGCGGCGATCCCGGCCACGCCGGCTGACCCCGAGACAGGGTGTCACCCGCGGCACCCACGGCAGCCCGTCCACAAAGGATGATTGTGCGACGGCCCAGCCTTGTCATGCGCCATACCCTCGAAGGCGTCGATGAACGGCGATGGCTGCGGCGCGGAGTCCGGCATGACGGAATGCTGTCCGCACCAAGGCGGTCAGGTGAGCGGGGACGGCGATTCGGCGCCGGGGATCACCAACTTCGGCGGACCGGACCCGTCGGCCGGGACGCTCCACACGTCGGGTCTGCCGTCGTCCTGGCGCAGTGTGTAGGCCAGTGTCGCGTCGTCCAGCCAGGCGGCCTGGTCATCGACGCTGGCGGTCTCCGCGGTCGCGGTGACCCGCATGGTCGCCAGGTCGAGGACCGACAGCCGCCAACCCTTCGCCGGGTCGGCGTCGATCGCCTCCTTGAAGGCGATTCGGGTGCCGTCCGGTGACAGCGACGGGCACTCCACGTTCTCCCTCATCGTCTCGACCGTTCGGGCGGCCACGTCGCCCCGGACGAGGTACCGCTTGCCGCCGGTCGACATGGTCGCGTAGAAGTGGTTGTCGTCGGCGGTGAAGGTGACGCCCCAGTAGTTGGCGTCGGGGCTGCGGTAGCTCCGGCCGTCGCGCGTTATCGCGAACTCTTCAAGCGAGTCCACCGTGGCACCGGTGGCGGTGTCGAGGATTCCGGTGCGGGTGGAGAAGCCGCTCGCCGTGTAGGAGTCGCCACCGACGAACGTCGTCCAGGAGACCATCCGGCCGGAGGCCGAGACCCGGGCCCGGTTGGGTAGGCCGGGCACGCTGAGGGTCCGCGTCTGGCGCAGCGCCGCGTCGAGCACGACCACCTGGTAGGTCCAGGGGCTGTCCGGCTTCAGGCAGACGCCGGTCCCGGCTGCGGCGTACACCCGAAGGCATTCCAGACCGGAGACGGTACGCGGTCCCGTGGGGTCGGCGGTGGTGACGCTGGAGACGTACCGGTCGGTGATGGCCAGCAGGCGCGGGCCGGGCGCCAGGGTGACCGCCTGGTCTCCGGCGGCCGCCGGCGGCGGGGTCGGGACGGGCTCGGCGGCGACGGCGGCGTAGCTGGCCGCCACGCTGCCCAGCAGGACCACCGAGGCGGCCACCACACCCAGCTTCGCTCGGGTCGACAGGGCGGTCATGGGGACACCTTCCGGGAGAGCAGACGGGACGGGGATGCCAGCAGAAGCAGCGTGACGACGAGGACGCCGACGACGGCAACGGCCGCCGCCCGGATCGCGTTCTCCGGTCCCCACGCCTGCCAGGCGAGACCGAACAGGACCGACGAGACGAGGTACGCCAACGCCTGCCCGGTCTGGACCAGCGCGATCCCGGTGGTCCGTAGCCGTGGTGGCAGCACCGGGCCGGCGAGCGCGATGAGCACGCCGTCGGTGGCCGCGTAGAACGCGCCGTACAGCGCCAGCGTCAGCGCGAGCGCCGGCCAGCCGTGGACCGGGCCGGACAGCAGCAGGTAGGTCACGCCGAGGGCCAGGTAGCCGCCTACCACCACCGGCAGCCGGCCAACCCGGTCGGCGAGCACACCGAGTGGGGCGGCGAGCAGCAGGTAGGCCAGGCTGGTCCCCACCGCGAGCAGCGGAAACCACCGCAGGCCGAGGTCCTCACGGCGTTGCAGCAGCAGGTAGACGAAGCCGTCGCCGATGGTGGACAGACCGAGCAGCGCCGCGGCCAGCACCAGCCGGCGTGCCCGCCGACTCCGCAGCAGGCCGATTGCCTCTCGAACGGACACCTTCGGCTCGTCCGGGCCCTCCGCCGGACCGCCGGTGGGCCGTTCGCGGACGAAGAGCACGAGCACGACGACGGCGAGGGCGGCGATGCAGAAGCTGGTGACGAAGACCGCGTCGTACGACTGCCCGACGGCCAGCAGGACCGCGAACGCGGCGAGCGGCCCGAGGAACGCGCCGACGCTGTCCATCGCCCGGTGCACCCCGAACGCACGACCCAGCGCCTCGGGTGGCGTGGAGAGCGTGATGAGCGCGTCGCGCGGCGCGCTGCGCACACCCTTGCCGAGCCGGTCGACGGCGATGACGGCGCCGATCGCCGGTATCGACCGGCCGGCGAGCAGCAGGCCGAGCTTCGCGACCGCCGAGAGTGTGTAGCCCACCCCGGCGATCAGCTTGCGCCGCCGAAACCGGTCGGCGGCGAAACCACCGACGATCCGCAGCAGCGCGGTGGCGCCGGTGTGGACGCCGTCGAGCAGGCCGAAGGCCACCGGGCTGAGCTGCAGGCCCAGCACCAGGTAGAGCGGCAGGACGGCGGCCACCATCTCGGCGGAGACGTCGGTGATCAGACTGACCGTGCCGAGCGCGACGACGTTGCCGCTGACCAACGCGATCCGTCGGCGCCGTGGCCCGGATTCGGGCGGGTCGGCGACCGGTCGGGAGACGGTCGACAGGTACACGTGCAGCTCCTCGGATCGACGACTGACGGTCAGCCATCGTCCGTACTCATCGGAGCGGGCACAACGGACCGCGCGTGGCAGCCAGGCGAGGTGCGGGTGAACGTGCTCCCAACACCGAGGTGTTCGTCTGCCGGGATGCGCTGTTCATCCATCCGTCGCCCGCCGGCCCATCGACCTTCCTACATTCCTTGCGCTCTCCCCACGAAGAAGAGGAGTCCTGGATGGACATTCGATCCCCCCGTCCGTCGGTGACGCTGGGGGCGGTCGCGGTGCTCGTCGCCGCCACCGCCACCGTCGTCCTGTCCGGCGCTGACCCGGCGTCGGCAGCGAGCGTGACGTTCACGTCGGTCGCCGACACCTACGTCCAGAGCGACGCGGCCTCCACCAACTACGGCACGTCTCCGCAGATCGTGGTCGACAACTCGCCCGTACGCCGCTCGTTCCTACGCTTCACCGTGAGCGGTGTCAGTGGCACGGTGACCGGTGCCAAGCTGCGAGTGCGCACGATCAGCGGCAACAGCGGCAGCGACACCGGTGGCACGTTCCGCCGGATGTCCAACACGACGTGGTCGGAGACCGGCACCACCTGGAACAACCAGCCGGCCCTCGACGGGGCCAGCCTCGGCACGATCGGCGCGGTCAGCGGCAACACCTGGTACGAGGTCGACGTCACGGCCGCCGTCACCGGCAACGGTACGTACAGCTTCGGTGCGACCTCCGCCAGCGGTGACGGCGCCTACTACGACACACGCGAGAGCGGAGCCGACGCCCCGCAGTTGGTGGTGACCACCGGAACCACGACGCCGCCCCCGTCCGGGGACCCGGTGTTCGTCGGTGCGGGCGACATCGCCGACTCCGGCTCGGGAGACAGCGCCACCGCGACGCTGCTCGACAGCATCCCGGGGACGGTCTTCACCACCGGCGACAACGTCTACGACAGCGGCACCGCCTCGCAGTTCACCAGCTACTACGAGCCCACCTGGGGTCGACACAAGACGCGCACCCGCCCGTCGCCGGGCAACCACGACTACAACACGTCGGGCGCGACCGGTTACTACAACTACTTCGGTACGTCTGCCGGCCCGAGCGGCCGCGGCTACTACTCGTTCGACCTCGGCAACTGGCACATCGTGTCGCTGAACTCGAACATCAGCATGTCGGCCGGCTCGACGCAGGAGCAGTGGCTGCGCACGGACCTGGCCGCCAGCAGCAAGCCGTGCACGCTCGCGTACTGGCACCACCCGCTGTTCACGTCCAGCTCCAACCACGCGCCGTCGACGTCGACGCGTCCGCTGTACCAGGCGCTCTACGACAACAACGCCGACGTCGTGGTGTGGGGACACAACCACGTGTACGAGCGGTTCGGGCCGATGAACCCGGCCGGTGGCGCCGACTCCAGCCGGGGTATGCGCAGCTTCGTCGCCGGGATGGGCGGTGCGGGTCACTACAGCTTCGGCACCATCCAGCCCAACAGCGAGGCGCGCAACAGTTCGGCGTGGGGGGTCCTGAAGTTCACCCTGCACTCCGGCACCTACGACTGGCAGTTCGTGCCGGTGGCGGGGCAGACCTACAGCGACAGCGGCACCGGCAGCTGCCACTGAACGCTGACAAGCGCGTGCCCCTGCTCGCCAGGCGAGCAGGGGCACATGCGTACCGTCGGCAGGTCAGCGGGCTGCGCCGGCGCGGCGCTTGTTGTAGACGTCGAAGGCGACGGCGACGAGCAGCACGAGACCCTTCACCACTGACTGCGTCGACTGGTCGACGCCCATCAGCTGCATGCCGTTGCTCATCACCGCCATGATCAGACCGCCGACCATCGCGCCCACCACGGTGCCCACCCCGCCGGTGACCGCCGCGCCGCCGATGAAGGCCGCGGCGATCGCGTCCAGCTCGAACATGTTGCCGGCGGCGGGCTGGGCGCCGTTCGACCGCGAGGAGTAGATGACGCCGGCCACCGCGGCCAGGAAGCCCATGTTGACGAACATCCAGAAGTTGACGGTGCGGACCTTCACCCCGGACAGCGCCGCCGCCGACAGGTTTCCGCCGATCGCGTAGACCTGTCGACCGAAGACGGTACGCCGGGTGAGCAGGCCGTAGACCAGCACGAGGACCGCCAGGATGATCAGCACGATCGGCAGCCCACGGGCGTGCGCCAACTGCCAGGCGAAGTACATGATGACCGCGCCGACCGCCGTGACCCGCGCGACGAACAGCGGGAACGACTCGACGGGCTGCTGGTACCGGATGCGCGCCACGCGGGTGCGGAAGCCGCTCACCGCGTACCCGGCCACGGCGACGGCACCGATCAGCAAGGTGAAGGCGTCAAAGCCCTGCCCGCCGAGCAGCCCGTTGAGGAAGCCCGCCGCGACCCGTTGGTATTCGGCCGGGAACGGCGACAGCGAGATGTTGTCGAGCACCCGCAGGGTGAGACCCCGGAACAGCAGCATCCCCGCCAGGGTCACGATGAAGGCCGGAATGCCGGCGTAGGCCACCCAGAACCCGTGCCAGGCGCCGACCGCGACGCCAACCGCCAGCGCGGCCAGGACGCCTACCCACCAGGGATAGCCCTGTTGGATCACCAGGACGGCGGAGACCGCCCCGGTCAGCGCGACGACCGATCCGACCGACAGGTCGATGTGGCCGCCGATGATCAGGATGACCATCCCGATCGCGAGCACCAGGATGTACGAGTACTGAAGGACGATGTTGGTGATGTTGCCGGGGCTCAGCAACACCCCGTCGGTCAGGAGCGCGAAGAGCGCGACGATGACGACCAGGGCGACGTAGATCCCGCTCTGCCGCAGGTTGTTCAACAGCAGCGCCCGCAGGTCGCTCGTCCCGCTGTGCAGGGCGGCGGCGGGCGTGCTGTCCGGGGGCGTCGGGCGCTCCGTCGAGGGGGTCTTGATGCTGGTCACGCGACGAGCTCCTTGTCCTTGGTCATCAGCTCCATGAGGCTCTCCTGGGTCGCTTCACCCACCGGCATCTCGCCGGTGATCCGGCCGGCGGCGAGGGTGTAGATGCGGTCGCACATGCCGAGCAGCTCCGGCAACTCGGAGGAGATCACGATCACCGCCTTACCGGCGGCCACCAGCCGGTTGATGATCGTGTAGATCTCGTACTTGGCACCGACGTCGATTCCCCGGGTGGGTTCGTCCAGGATCAGCACATCCGGGTCGGTGAACAGCCACTTCGACAGCACGACCTTCTGCTGGTTGCCGCCGGAGAGCTTGCCGACCACCGCCATGACGCTGGGCGTCCGGATGTTCATCTCCCGCCGGCTCGACTCGGCGACCTTGATCTCCTCGTTGCCGTTCACCCAGCCCAGGCGGGACAACCGGTCCAGGGCGGCGGCGGACACGTTGCGCCGAACGTCGTCGATGAGGTTGAGGCCGTACCGCTTGCGGTCCTCCGTGACGTAGGCGATGCCGTTGTCGATCGCCTCCGCGACGGTGCGCGCGTGCACCTCCCGCCCGCGTACGAAGAGCCGGCCCCGGATGTCGCGCCCGTACGACCGGCCGAACACACTCATCGCCAACTCGGTCCGCCCGGCCCCCATCAGACCCGCGATGCCGACGACCTCGCCGGCGCGTACGGACAGACCGACGCCCTCGACGACCATCCGGTCCTGGACCGGGTGCCGCACCGTCCAGTCCTCGATCCGGAGAACCTCCTCGCCGGGGGACGACTCACGGTCGGGGTAGAAGCTGTCCAGGTCGCGCCCGACCATGCCCCGGATGATCCGCTGCTGGGTCACCTCGTCGGACTTCATGTCGAGGGTCTCCACCGCGCGCCCGTCGCGGATGACGGTGGTCGAGTCGGCGATGGCGGTGATCTCGTTGAGCTTGTGCGAGATCATGATGCAGGTGATGCCCTGGTCCTTGAGTGCCCGCAACAGATCGAGCAGGTGAGCCGAGTCGATGTCGTTGAGCGCGGCGGTCGGCTCGTCCAGGATGAGCAGGCGCACCTTCTTCGACAGCGCCTTGGCGATCTCGACCAGCTGCTGCTTGCCGACGCCGAGCTGGATGACCGGGGTGACGGGGTTCTCGTGCAGCCCGACGGACGCCAGCAGCTGAGCCGCTTCGGCGTTGGCCCGGTTCCAGTCGATGAGACCGCCGCGACTGCGCCGCTCGTTGCCGAGGAAGATGTTCTCCGCGATCGACAGGTACGGCACCAGGGCGAGCTCCTGGTGGATGATGACGATGCCGTTGGCCTCGCTGTCCCGGATGCCCCGGAACTGCATCGGCTTGCCGTCGAAGAGGATCTCGCCGTCGTACGAACCGGACGGGTGGACGCCGGACAGCACCTTCATCAGGGTGGACTTGCCGGCGCCGTTCTCGCCACAGATGGCGTGGATCTCCCCCCGGCGCACCGCGAGGGTGACGTCCTCCAGCGCGGTCACCCCGGGGAAGGTCTTCGTGATGCGGCGCATCTCGAGGATGGTGTCGTCCATTGTCACTGCCCTCTGTCAGGTCGGACGCGTTACGCCATGGCGTCGGGCTCGGCGGGGACCGCCGAGCCCGACGGATGGATTACTTCTTGGCCTGACCGGCGGCGACTTCTTCCGCCGTCCAGTAACCGGAGTCGATCAGCGTTGCCTTGATGTCGTCCTTGTAGACGGTCGCGAACGGCAGCAGGTACGCCGGGACGACCTTAACGCCATTGTCGTACGTCTTCGTGTCGTTGGCCTGCGGCTGCTTCTTCTGCAGGAACGCCTCGGCGGCGTTCACGGCCTGGTCGGCCAGCAGGCGGGTGTCCTTGAAGACCGTGGAGCCCTGCACGCCGTCGTTGATCAGCTTGATCGAAGCGATCTCCGCGTCCTGGCCGGTCACCACCGGGAGCTTCTTCGCGCCGCTGCCGTAGCCGGCGTTCTGCAGTGCGGTGATGATGCCGCGGGAGATGCCGTCGTACGGCGACAGCACGCCGCTGACCACGGCACCATCGTTGTAGGCGGAGGTGAGCAGGTTTTCCATCCGCTTCTGCGCGGTCTCCTGCTGCCACCGCAGGATCGCCACCTGCTCGGGGGTCGTCTGGCGGGACTTGACGGTCAACGTGCCGTCGTCGATGAACGGCTTCAACGTGTCCATCGCGCCGCCGAAGAAGTACTGGGTGTTGTTGTCGTCGAGCGACCCGGCGAAGAGCTCGATGTTCATCGGCCCCTTGGCCGTGCCCTTCGAGCCGTCCTTGTTCAGCAGGCCGAGACCGACGAGCAGCGCGGTGCCCTGGGCGACGCCAACCTTGTAGTTGTCGAAACTGACGTAGAAGTCGACGTTCTTGCTGCCACGGATCAGCCGGTCGTAGGAGATGACCGGGATCTTCGCGTCAGCTGCAGCCTGCAGCTGGCTGTTGAGCGCCGTGCCGTCGATCGCCGCGATGACCAGGACGTCCGCGCCCTGAGTGATCATCTGGTCGACCTGCTGCGACTGGGTGGGGATGTCGTCGCCGGCGTACTGGAGGTCGACCTTGTAGCCCTTCGCCTCCAGCTTCGACTTCACCGCGTTGCCGTCGGCGATCCACCGCTCCGACGTCTGGGTCGGCATCGAGACGCCGATGGTCAGGTCACCGGGCTTGTCGCCGCTGGTGTCACCACCGCTGCCCGCACCCCCGCCACTGCACGCCGCCATGCTCAGCGCCAGCACCGCGCCGCCGAGAGCAACCAGGATTTTCCTGCCCACGGACTTCTCCTCTCCGGACTCCCCCGCCGACTGCCGGGGCCAACTGTCATCTTTCGGGTAGTGTTAGCGCTCACATTGACTGCGTCAACACCTGATCCGAAATACCGGCGTCACGGTCTCGTAACGGAGACGTTGATGCAGCGTAGCCACCTGGCCGCTCCGTCCTGAAGCGGAGGTCGTGGCGACTCAGGGTCGTCGGTGGAAGCCCCACAGGTTGGTGCCCGCGGACGACGATCGTCGTCCGCGGGCACCAACTGCGGCAGGATCAGGTGGGCCGCCGCAACCTGGTCGGTCGGCGGACCCGATCGATCACCGCCGCGACCACCGCTGGTTGGCCGCCGCGGTGCAGGTCCAGAGGAGCACCGTGGTCCCGTTGGCGGTGCCGTTGTTGTTGACGTCGAGACAGAGCCCGGACTGCGCGCCGCTGATCGTGCCGTTGGAGTTGATCGTCCACCGCTGGTTGGCCCCACCGTTGCAGTCCCAGATCTGCACCCGGGCACCGGCCGTGGCGTTCAGGGGTGCGTCCAGGCACTTGCCGAGCGACTGCAGGGTCTGACCGTTGATGGTCCAGCGTTGGTTGGCAGCGCCGTTGCAGTCCCAGATCACCGGCTGGGTGCCGTTGGTGGTGTTGCTCGCCGGAACGTCGAGGCAGCGGCCGGAGGCGGCACTGGCGAACGCGCTCGACGTGGTCGGCGGTGGGGTCGTCGGCGGAGTCGTCGGCGGAGTCGTCCCGCCACCGCTGACCCGGAACACCACCGTGCCGTGCGACGGAACGCTGGCGCTGATGGCCCCGCTGGTGGAGCTGGTGGCACCGGACCACGCGTCGACCAGCGTGAACGAGGTCCCGGACTTGCCGACGGCAGCCGCCGTGGTCGAGATCGTCGTCGTCGACCCACCCTGGTTGAACAGGGCGACGGCGACATCACCGTTGGCGAGCCGCTTGGCGAGCACCCGACGGGTGCCGTCGAACGAGACCTGTGTCCCCTGCAGCCCCAGCGCGTCCTGGTTGATCGCGATCAGGTTCTGGTTCTTGAGGATGGTCTGCGTCGCGGAGTTCATGCTGCGTACGTCGTTGCCGGCGATCAACGGCGAGGCCATGATCGCCCACATGGCGAAGTGGCTGCGCATCTCGGTGTCGGTCATGCCACCCCGGCCGACCTCCATCATGTCCGGGTCGTTGAAGCCACCCGGCCTCGCGTACGGCGCGAGCGGCACGGTCACGTCGATGATGTTCTGGATGCCCATCGGGTAGCCGTTGGTCTGGCCGGTGTTCCACGCGTTGGTGATGTCCTCCGTGGTGCGCCACATGTTGGCCACGTCGCCCCAGTTGCGCTGCGGGCCGGTCTTGGCGTGGATGCTGTTGGAGTTGATGCTGTAGACGATGGGTCGGCCGGTGGCGGCCAGCGCGTCCCGCATCCGGGCGAAGGTGGCCACCTGCTCGTCGATGCTGCCCTCCGGGGAGCACCAGTCGTACTTGAGGAAGTCGACGCCCCAGGCGGCGAACTGGCGCGCGTCCTGCGCCTCATGGCCTCGGCTGCCGGTCGCCCCGGGGTAGGAGCCGAAGTACTGTGCGCAGGTCTTGTCGACCGGCACCTGGTAGAGGCCGAACTTCAGGCCCCGGGCGTGCAGGTAGTCGCCGAGCGCCTTCATCCCGCTGGGGAACCGGCCCGGGTCACCCTGGATGTTGCCGGACGAGTCCCGGTTGGGGTTGAACCAGCAGTCGTCGACCACGACGTACTGGTAGCCCAGGTCCCGCATGCCGTTGCTGACAATCGCGTCCGCTGTCTGCCGGATCAGCGCTTCGTTGATGTTGCACCCGAACGAGTTCCACGAATTCCAACCCATGGGAGGCGTGCGTGCCACCCCGTTGTCCAGTGCCTGCGCCGTTGGGGCGCGAAGGCCGACCAGAGCGCCGGCGAGTAACAGTCCGGCCGCCAGCACGCTCCCCCAGCGACGACCTCGAGTGATGCGGTTCATCGAGCCTCCTTGTCGGTGGCGCCTGCCCGTGACTACGATCTCTGGTCGATGGGGCGATAGTTGGGCGCCAATTACTGTTAGCGCTAACAAAGACGTCCATCATGTTACGGCGACATTTCATGAGGTTCAATACTTTTCCGTCGCCGCATCGGACGGCATCGATCTCCAGCGGTATCGATCGATTGAGCCGCGTCTTATCCTGCCCAGCGCTGCGCCAGGCGACCCTTGGTCGGCCCGGCCGTCAGCGACGCGGTGGAGCGACGCTCTCGCGGGCGACCAGAGCTGGTGCGATGGTCTGTCGCAGCGCCCCGCCGGTGCCCGACTCGATCTGGGTCAGCAGCATCTGCAGGCTCGCCCGCGCCACCGCGTCGAAGTCCGGACGGACGGTGGTCAGCGGCGGGATGAAGTACGCCGCCTCTGGCACATCGTCGAAGCCGACCACGCTGATGTCGTCCGGCACTCGCCGGCCGAACTCGTGCAACGCGCGCAGCACACCCAGCGCGAGATGGTCGTTGGCGGTGAAGACCGCCGTGACCTCTGGCATCCGCGCCAACATCTGCCCACACCGGTAACCTGAGGCGGCGGACCAGTCCCCCGGCATCAGCGGCGGCGGATCCACACCAGCGGCCAGCAGTGCCTTCCGCCAGCCGTCGATCCGGCCAACGCTGTCGAACCAGTCGGACGGCCCCGAGACGTGCCAGACGGTGCGATGCCCCGCGTCGAGCAGGTGCTCGGTCGCCGCCCGGGCACCCGCCGCCTGATCGACCGTCACCAACGGCACCGGCCCACTCGGGTCACCGTCGACCGTGACCAGCGGGACATCCTTGGGCAGCCGTTCGAGCGCCTCACCCGCCGACTCCACCGGTGCGATGACCACTATGCCGGCGACCCGGTGCGACAGGTGCCGCTCAACGGCGGCCGAGATGGAACGGTGGTCCAGGTTTCGTACGCTGCCGACACTGACCGCGAAACCCTCTGCCGCGGCGGTCTGCTCCAACGCGGCCAGCAGCGACGCCGGCCCGTAGAGAGTCGTGTTCTGCGCGACCACGCCGATGACCTGCGATCGGCCGGTCACCAGGGCGCGAGCCGCGCCGTTCGGGCGGTAGCCGAGTTCGGCGATCGCCGCCCGAACCCGCAGCCGGGTCTGCTCCCGGACGTTGGGGTGCCCGTTGAGCACCCGCGACACCGTCTGGTGGGAGACACCGGCCAGACGAGCGACGTCCGTCATCGCGGGACCGTGGACGGCCATTTCACTCCCCCCGCTACATCGCCGGCCCGCAGCCCGTCGACGTCGACTGGAGCGGCCCGGCCCGATCCCCTCGCTCAGCCACCACGCCGGTGCTGAATCCCAGGTGACCAGCGCTGGATCGTCGACAGTCTACGCCAGCCAACGACCCGGACACGGCACGGCTTTGGGGGTGCTGCGGGACGTGCCGAGGCCGCATGACGCATCCCCGCGCTGGCACGCCGCCAACCGGCGCGCGGCCCGGGGTCCGGCAGTGCGCCGGCCTGCTCCACGCTCCTGGACAGAGCGTGGAGCAGGCCGGAGAGAACCTGACGCGGTGGCGGCGACCTCATCTGCCGGGCCGACATCGCTCACCGGCGCCACCGGTCAGACCGTTCGCTGTGTGACTGGTGTCACGGTGTCGTCAGGTCGAACCGCCGCACCGTGACCGCGCCACCGAGCGCCTGTGTCGCGTGGTTGAAGATGGCGAATCGGTAGCCCATGAAGAACTGCCAGTTGTTGGCCAGGGTCAGGGCATTTCCAAATGAGGTGAAGGTGACCCCGTCGGTGCTGTAGGAGAAGCGGGCCTGCCGACCGGCGCCGGGTCTGATGTCGGCGTTGGCGCGCAACCAGATTCGGCCACCGGAGACGGCGGTACTGGCCACCTCGGTGCCGGTGCTGGTCGTGTTCCAGCTGCCGTCCATCGCGAGGCCGTTCTGCATGACCAGTCGGGTGGTGCCGCTGTCCCGACGGATCCCGATCCAGGCGGACGAGTTGCGCAGCACCGCCAGGCCGGTGCGGTCACCATCGCGCATGGTGGAGTAGTCCAGCTCGATGGTGGCGGTCGAACTGGGGCCCTGGATGCGGTGGGTCAACGTGTTGCGCGCGCCGTACAGATCGCCGGTGACGGTGGCGGTCTGCAGGCTCAGCCCGTTGTTGACCGACCATTTGCTGTTGTCGGGGTTGTGGTTCCACTCCCACTGCGGGCCGAGTGTGGTGCCGGCGAAGGTGTCGGTGCCGGTGAGCGGCTTCACCGCTCGCGGTGCCGCGGGCAGGTTCGGCTTCGGGTAGGAGCTGCCCCAGGCGCCGTTGACCGTCTGCAGCACGGGCCAGCCGTCGCTGGTCCAGGTGATCGGCGCCATGGCCGGCATCCGACCACCGGGGTACGCGTCGACGAAGGCCATGTAGTACCAGTCGCCGGTCTGGGTCTGCACCAGCCCACCCTGGTGCGGCACGCCACCGCCGGAGATCGGGCCAGGCAGGTTGAGCAGCACCTGACGCTGCTCGTACGGTCCGAAGGGCCCGTTGGTCGACTTCAGCACGTACTGGCCGTTGGCCGGGCGGGTGAGCCAGATGTAGTAGGCGCCGTTGCGCTTGTAGAACCGGGCGCCCTCCAGGGTCCCGATGCTCGACGGCGTCGTGTACACCTGCTGGTTGCGGACCTGGGTGCGCCCGTCGGCGGAAAGCTGCGCCACGCTGATGCTGCCGTTGCCGTACGCCACGTACATGGTGTCGTTGTCGTCGATCAGCATGCCGGCGTCGTAGTAGCAGTTGGGGATGGTGGTGTGCTTGCTCCACGCGCCGTCGACGGCGGTCGCGGTGTAGATGTGCGTCTGCGCGAAGTCGATGCACCCGGCCCAGTAGAACGTCCGGTTGCTGGGCCGGTAGTTCAACGTCGAGGCCCAGATCCCGTCGACGTAGGCCCGACCGCCGTTCATGTCGTATTTCGACCCGAAGTCCAGCCGGGGCACGGAGTGACCGGCGAACTCCCAGTTGACGAGGTCGTACGAGCGCAACACCGGTGCACCTGGCGAGTAGTGCATGGTGGACGCCGACATGTAGTAGGCGTTGTCCACGCGGATGATGTCGACGTCGGCGAAGTCCTGCCACACCACCGGATTCGAGTAGGACGTGCCGGGGTTTCCGGGATTACCGCCGCTGACGGGGACGAGCTGCCACTGCTGGTTGTTGCCACCCCAGTCGTCGTACTGCACGACGTTCCCACCGTCGGCGGTCGAGGCGCTCTGGACCTCCACCGCCTTGTTGCTGTTCCGGTTGATCAGCCGCACGTAACCGCCGGCCGAATCCGCCAACCGGAACTGTTGGTTGGTCCCGTTGCCGTCAGCCCACTGCACCACCGAGGCACCATTCGCGGTGGAGAAGTTGTAGATGTCGAGCACCTTGCCGGAATGCCGCGACTTCAACCGGTAGTAACCACCACCGGAGTCCACGAACTGCCACTGCTGCCACGCACCGTCGTTACGCGCCCACTGCGTGATCCGCGCACCGTCATTCGTCGCCTGGTTGTACACGTCCAGCGCCTTGCCGCTGTTGCGGTTCACCAACACGTACCACGCATTGGTGTCCACCGTCGCCGCCGAGGCAGCCGTCGGCGCGACCGCCGCCAGAGCGCCGCCGACCACCACCGCGACCGCGGCTGCGGCGACCCGCGACAACCACCCACGCCCCCGCGCTGATGGCGCTACCCAGGGAACCCGACCGATGGCAACCATGATCCTCCTTCGACGACGCGAACCGAATGGTCTGGGTCGACATCCGCGGCACCGGGCGGTGTGCCGAGCTGGCCGAATCGCCGAATGTGATCGCTAACATCCCTCACCGTGGGTCGAGCATTGATCTACCACGAACGGGGAGAAATATGATCGCGGCCGGGCCAGCCACAGGCATCGACCTTCTTAGGTATAGACTGTGAGCGATAACACGCCCTTAGTCAAGACGTAACCCGATCGGCTCGTGGTCATGCTAGGCAGGCGCGCAGACGGGTGGTCCGTCCCTGCCCGAGGGATGCGGGCAGGGACGGACCACCCGTCCTGGAAGCGGCCGGGCCGCGCGATCAGAAGCCGCGGGCCAGCCGGTAGTAGGCCTGGTTCCAGCGGATCTCATTGGCGAAGCGGCGGCGCTCTGTGTCGGCGTCGATGACGACGAGTTCGGTCCGGCTCATCTCCGCCAGGTCGTGCAACTCCTCCACCCCCACCGCCTGCGACAGCACCGTGTGGTGCGGTGCACCAGCGGTGATCCACGCTTCGGCCGAACCGGGCAGGTCGGGTCGCGGACGCCAGACGGCCCGGGCCACCGGCAGCCGGCGCAGCGGTTGCGGCGGAGACACCACGTCGATCTCGTTGGCCACGAGCCGGAACCGCTCCCCCATGTCGGCCAGACCGAGCACCACCGCCGGACCGGGCGCGGCGTCGAACACGAGCCGGACCGGATCCTCCCGTCCGCCGATGCTCAGCGGATGGATCTCCACGTTGGGTACGTCGGACGCGATGGTCGGGCACACCTCGAGCATGTGGGCACCGAGCACCAGCTCCTCGCCCGGGGTGAGGTCGTAGGTGTAGTCCTCCATGAACGACGTACCGCCGTCCACGCCCACCGACATCGCCTTGAGAGTGTGGACCAGGACGGAGGTCTTCCAGTCGCCCTCGCCACCGAAGCCGTAACCGTCCGCCATCAGTCGCTGCACGGCGATGCCAGGCAGCTGACGCAACCCGCCGAGATCCTCGAAGTTCGTGGTGAAGGCCCGGAACCCGCCAGCGTCCAGGAAGGCACGCATGCCGAGCTCCAGGCGCGCGGCGTACCGCAACGAGTCGTGCCGGTCACCCCCGGGCAGCAGCTCGCCGACGATGCGGTAGGTGTCCTCGTACTCCTTGACCAGGTCGTCCACCTGCGCGTCGGTGACCTCACCGACCACCTCGACCAGGTCGTTGACGCCGTACGTGTTGACCGACACGCCGAAACGCAGCTCCGCCTCGACCTTGTCGCCCTCGGTCACCGCGACGTCGCGCATGTTGTCGCCGAAGCGGGCCAGCCGCAGGGACCGCATCGCCGACCACCCGAGCGCCGCGCGGGCCCACGCCCCGATCCCGGCGCTCACCCGCGGGTCGCTGACGTGCCCGGCCACCGTCTTGCGGGCCACACCGAGACGAGTCTGGATGTACCCGAACTCGCGGTCGCCGTGAGCGGCCTGGTTCAGGTTCATGAAGTCCATGTCGATGTCGTTCCACGGCAGCAGGACGTTGGCCTGGGTGTGCAGGTGCAGCAGCGGCGTCTTCAGCGCATCCAGACCGGCGATCCACATCTTCGCCGGAGAGAAGGTGTGCATCCAGGCGATGACCCCGATGGCGCCCTGGGCCGCAGCCTCCCGGCAGACCTGCAGGATCTCACCACTGTTGGTCAGGACGGGCTTCCAGACCACTCGGGCGGGAATCTGCGGCGAGTCGTTGAGCGCGGCCGCGATCTGACGGGACTGCTCGGCCACCTGCCGGAGCGTCTCCTCGCCGTACATGCCTTGGCTGCCGGTGAGGAACCAGATCTCGGGTGCGTTGTGTGGTGCCATGGGGTTGCCTTCCACGAGAGGGGCGGTCACTTGTAACGGATTCCGATGAGGCGCTGCAGGAGGATGAACGCGAAGAGCAGACCGCCGATCACGATTTTGGTCCACCAGGAGCTGAGGCTCCCGTCGAACGTGATGAGGGTCTGGATCACGCCCAGGACCAGTACGCCCAGCACGGTTCCGAAGACGTAACCCGCGCCGCCGGTGAGCACGGTGCCCCCGATGACGACGGCGGCGATGACGTCCAACTCCATGCCGACGGCGATCAGAGGCGCGCCCGAGAGGGTGTAGAAGGACAGCAGGATCCCGCCGATCGCGGAGCACAGGCCACTGATCGTGTAGACGGCGATCCGGGTACGCCCCACCGGCAGGCCCATCAGCAGCGCCGACTGGGGGTTACCGCCGATGGCGTACACGTTGCGCCCCAGTCGGGTGTAGGCCAGCGTGTACGCGGCGACGGCGACCACGACGAAGGCGATCAGCACGCTGATCGACACGAAGTTGCCCCCGGGGTTACCGATCCGCTCCTGCGACATCCTGGTCCAGAACCCGTCGGTGATCGGGACGGACGCGCCGGAGATGAACGTGCACATGCCGCGGGCGAAGAACATCCCGGCGAGCGTCACGATGAACGGCTGGATCTCGAAGAAGTGGATGGCGCAGCCCATCAGCAGGCCAAGCGTCGGCCCGATGAGCAGGGCGATGACGAGCACCAGCGCCGCCGGCAGGCCCTCCTGGAGCAGCCAGGCCGACACCATCGCCGTCATGGCGACGACGGACCCGACCGACAGGTCGATGCCGCCGGTGAGGATCACGAAGGTCATCCCCACCGCGACGACGAGCAGGAAGCCGTTGTCGATGAAGACGTTGAAGATGACCTGCACGTTGGAGAACGCCTGGTACTGGGACACCCCGATGCCGTACATGACCAGCAGGAGGACGAGCGTGGCCAGCACCGGAATCTGCCGCCTCGGCAGCCGGAACCGGGTACGCCCAGCGGTAAGCGATCCAGTGGTCATGCCGGCACCTGCTCCTTCGGCTTGTCCGCGATGGCGGCGGGCGGCGGGGTGTTACGCCGACGGCGGGTGAACCGGGCCCGGAAGGCTGGCGCCTGGATGAGGCAGACGGCGATCACGACGACCGCTTTGAACAGCAGCGAGGTCTGCGGTGAGATGTTCATGGCGTACACCGACGTGGTCAGGGTCTGGATGATCAGCGCGCCGAGGATGGTGCCGCTGAGGAAGAACCGGCCGCCGGCGAGGGACGTACCGCCGATGACGACGGCCAGGATGGCGTCCAACTCCACCCAGAGGCCCACGGCGTTGCCGTCGGCGCTGGAGACGTTGGCCGTCATCATGAAGCCCGCGACGGCGGCGCAGACGGCACTGAGGACGTACGCGAGGAAGATGACCCGGCCGGAGCGGATGCCGGCGAGTCGGCTCGCCTCGGAGTTGCCACCCACCGATTCGATGATCATGCCGAGTGCGGTACGGCGGGTGAAGGCGGCGACGAGCAGGGCCGCGGCGAGGGCGATGAAGATGGCCAGCGGCAGGGTCAGCAGGTGGCCCAGCCCGATCGCCCGGAACGGCTCGGAGTTGATGGTGATGATCTGGCCCTGGGTGATCAGCTGGGCGAGGCCCCGGCCGGCAACCATCAGGATCAGGGTGGCGATGATCGGTTGGATCCCGATCACGGCCACCAGCACCCCGTTCCAGGCGCCGAGCACGAGCGCGACCCCCAACGCCATCGCCAGTGCGGTCAGCACCACGACGAGGCTGTTCTGGTCGGGCTGCTTGCTGATGTACATGCAGGCGATCGCGCCGCTGATCGCGCACACCGAGCCGACCGACAGGTCGATGCCACCGGTCGAGATGACCAGGGTCATGCCCAGTGCGACGAGGATCAGCGGCGCGCTCAGCCGCAGGATGTCGATCGGCGAGCCGTACAGGTGCCCGTCCTTGAGCTCGATGGACAGGAACCCGGGCCGGTAGATCGTGTTCGCGGCGAGCATGACGACCAGCACGGCGGCGGGCCAGAACAGCCGGTGACCGATCATCGTCCGGTAGCGGCCCATGGTGTCGTTCATCGGTCTGCCTCCTCCCGGTGAGATCCACTGGCGATGGCCTGCATGATGCGGTCGGCGTTGAGGCTGTCGTCATTGGCGAGCTGCGCGACCATCTGTCGGTCCCGCATCACGGCCACCTTGTGGCTGAGGCGCAACACCTCCTCCAGCTCGGCGGAGATGAACAGCACCGCCATGCCGCCGTCGGACAACTGCGTCACGAGCTTCTGGATCTCGGTCTTCGCGCCGATGTCGATGCCCCGGGTCGGTTCGTCGAGGATCAACAGTCGTGGCTCGGTGATCAGCCAACGGGCCAGGAGCACCTTCTGCTGGTTGCCACCCGAGAGGTTGCGGACCGGCACCTCCGGGTCCGCTGGCCGGATGTTGAGTGCCTTGACGTACTTGTCGACCAGCTCGTCCTGGCGACGACGCGGGATGGGCCGTAGCCAGCCGCGGGCGGCCTGCATGGCGAGGATCATGTTCTCGCGGACCGACAGGTCGGGAACGATGCCCTCCGCGCGGCGGTTCTCCGAACAGAAACCGAAGCCCTGGTCGATGGCCTGCGCGGGGGTACGCAGGCTGCCCGCCGTGCCGTCGAGCGCGACCTGACCGCTGTCGGTCCGGTCGGCCCCGAACAACAACCGCGCCACCTCGGTACGCCCGGAGCCCAGCAGACCGGCCAGGCCCACCACCTCGCCGGCGTGGATGGTGAGGCTGAACGGCTCGACCGCGCCCGCCCGGCCGAGGTCCGACACCGCCACCAGGGGGGTGCCCTCCTCCACCGCGGCCAGGTCCCGGCGGGAGTGCTCCTCAATGCCCTCCAGGACGTCGAGTTCCTTGCCGATCATCTTCTCGACCAGGGAGAGCTGGGGCAGCTCGGCGGTCTGGTACTCGCCGACGAGCCCGCCGTTGCGCAGCACGGTGATGCGGTCGGCGATCTCGTAGACCTGGTCGAGGAAGTGGGTCACGAACAGGATGGCGATGCCCTCGTCGCGCAGTTGCCGCATGATGCGGAACAACTGCGCCACCTCGCTGGCGTCGAGACTGGACGTCGGCTCGTCCAGGATCAGCACCCGGGCCTGGATGTCGATCGCGCGGGCGATGGCGACCATCTGCTGGATCGCCAGGGAGTACGAGCCGAGCGGCGCGCTCACGTCGAGGTCGAGGTCGAGGCGGGCCAGCAGCGTACGGGCGCGGCGGCGGACCTCACCCCAGCGGACGGCACCGAACATCCGGGGCTCGCGCCCGATGAAGATGTTCTCCGCCACCGAGAGGTTGGTGCAGAGGTTGACTTCCTGGTAGACGGTGCTCACCCCGGCGGCGTTCGCCTGCATCGGCCCGGTGAACGACACGGGCTCGCCATCGAGGGTGATCGTGCCCTCGTCGGTGTCGTAGACGCCGGTCAGCACCTTGATGAGGGTCGACTTGCCGGCGCCGTTCTCGCCCATCAGGGCGTGCACCTCGCCGGGAAAGAGCCGGAAGTTGACGTCATGGAGTGCGCGCACCCCGGGGAAGGACTTACTGATCCCGGTCATCGTCAGGACCGGACGGCTATCCGTCATCCCATCAGACCTCTTCTGGGTTGTCGACACGGAAGGGCCGCTACACTCCCGCGACGCCCGCCCGGTCGCCCCTGCGGGTCGCTCGGGCGGGCGTGGTACAGGGGTGGTCGCGGGCCAAGCCCGGTCCGTTGCGAGTAGGGAAGCGACGTGGCGGGGCCGCCACGCGAGCGCGGCGACCCCGTCGTCGATCAGTACTTACGGTTGGGCAGAGCTTCCTTGGCCTGCGCGGTCGTGAAGGTGGTCTCCTCGGTCTCGATCCGAGCAGGCACCGTCTCGCCGGCGTGGACCTTCTTGGCCAGGTCCATCAGCTGTGGGCCGAGCAGCGGGCTGCACTCCGCGATGAAGTTGAACTTCCCGTCGGCGAGAGCCTGCATGCCGTCCTTGACAGCGTCCACCGTGATGATGGTGATGTCCTTGCCCGGCACCTTGCCGGCGGCGGTGATCGCCTCGAGCGCGCCCAGGCCCATGTCGTCGTTGTGCGCGAACAGCACGTCGATCTTCGGGTTGGCCTTGAGGAACTGCTCCATGACCTGCTTGCCGCCGGCCCGGGTGAAGTCACCCGTCTGGGAGGCGATGACCTTCAGGTTCGGGTTGGCGGCGATCGCCTCGGCGAAGCCCTTCTTGCGGTCGTTCGCCGGCGCCGCGCCGGTGGTGCCCTGCAACTCGACGATGTTCACCGGACCCGAGGCGGTCTTCTTCTGCTCGACCAGCCACTCACCCGCGAGCTTGCCCTCCTTGACGAAGTCCGAGCCGAGGAAGGTCTTGTACAGGGTCTTGTCGGCCGAGTCCACCGAACGGTCGGTCAGGATGACCGGGATCTTGGCGTCCTTGGCCTCCTTGAGCACGGTGTCCCAGCCGGACTCCACGACCGGCGAGAAGGCGATCACGTCGACCTTCTGCTGGATGTAGTTGCGGATCGCCTTGATCTGGTTTTCCTGCTTCTGCTGAGCGTCGTCGAACTTCAGCTCGATCCCCGCGGCCGAGGCGGCATCCTTGATCGAGGTGGTGTTCGCGGTACGCCAGCCGCTCTCCGCACCGACCTGGGAGAAGCCCATCGTGATCTTGCCGTCGTCCTTGGTGCCGCCGCCGCCGCCGGTGTCGCTGTTGCCACAGGCCGCGATGCTGCCGACGAGCAGCACACTGGCGACGACCGCGGCTGTGCGCCACGAGGCGGAGTGCGTTCGCATCTTTCTCATCGGATCTCCTTGGCTGGGTGTGGTGGGTGACCGCGCCAACCGCCGAGGTGCGGAAAGCGGCGTACGCGGGTGGTGCGTGCTGGTACCTCCGTGGTGCAGACCGACGGGTTCCGGCATGGCCGGTAGACGGTCAGGAACCCGCCGGTGGGACTAGTTGTTGACCGTAGGCGTTCTGGTAGCGATGGTGAAGAGCATCGATGTCGTCCTGCTCGATCGGCACCGGCTGCCCGAGTGCGCGAGCCAGGTGGGCCGTACGGGCCACGTCCTCGCACATGACCGCGGCCTTGACCGCCGCGCGGGCGTCACGACCGATGGTGAAGACGCCGTGGTTGCGCATCAGCACCGCGGGTGAGCGGTGCCCGGCGAGCGTGCCGACGATGCCCTTGCCGATGTCGTCGCCGCCGATCAGGGCGAACGGGCCGATCGGGATCTCCCCACCGAATTCGTCGGCCTGGGCGGTGAGGTAGCAGGGGATCGCCTCCCCTCGCGCGGCCCAGGCTGTGGCGTACGAGCTGTGCGTGTGCACGACCCCACCGACCTCGGGCATCGCCCGGTAGACGTAGGCGTGGGCGGCGGTGTCGCTGGACGGGGCGAGGTCTCCCTCGACGAGGACGCCATTGAGGTCACACACCACCATGGTGTCCGCCGAGAGATCGTCGTAGCCCACGCCGCTGGGCTTGATCACCATGAGATCCTGGCCAGGAACCCGCGCGGAGACGTTGCCCGACGTCCAGGCGACCAGGTGGTACCGGGTGAGTTCGGCGTGCAGGCGGGCGACCGTCGCGCGCAGCTCGTCGATCTGTCGGGTCACCTCGGCGTTCATGCGACGACCTCCAGCGCGGTCTCGTGCGTGGCCGCGGCGGTCTCGGCCGCGGCGTTCCGGATCGCCCGTAGGCGGAGCATGACGTCGTTGCCACCGCGACCGAAGTGGTCGTGCAGCGTCCGGTACTCGGCGTACAGGGCGTCGTAGGCGCGCGCCCGATCGGGATCCGGTCGGTAGACGGCCTCGTGCACCCGACCCATCGCCTGCGACGCTTCGTGGACCGAGGGGTACTCACCGGCGGCGACGGCGGCATGGATCGCCGACCCCAGCGCCGGCCCCTGCGCGGAGCCGATGATGTTCAGCGGTCGCCCGGTCACATCGGCGTAGATCTGCATCAGCAGCTCGTTGGAGGTGAGACCACCGGCGATCACCAGGTCGTTCACGGCGACGCCGGCCTCGACGAACGCCTCGATGATCATCCGTGTGCCGTAGGCGGTGGACTCCAGCAGCGCCCGGTAGATGTCCTGTGGCCGGGTGGCCAGGGTCATTCCGACGATCATCCCGCTCAGATCGTGGTTGACCAGCAGCGAGCGGTTGCCGTTCCACCAGTCCAGCGCGATAAGGCCGTGCGCGCCGACCGGTTGGCTCGCGGCCAGCTCGGTGAGGCGTTCGTGCGAGGCGACGCCAGCCGGGGCGGCGTGCGCGACGAACCAGCCGAAGATGTCGCCGACGCCGCTCTGCCCGGCCTCGTAACCCCATGCGCCGGGGCTGATGCCGCCGTCCACGACACCGCACATCCCGGCCACTTCGGCGACCTGCGCGCCGTTGACCACGTGGCAGGTCGAGGTCCCCATGATCGCGACGAGCCGGCCGGGCTCCACGGCCTGGGCGGACGCCGCCGTGACGTGCGCGTCGACGTTGCCGGCGGCCACCGCGATCCCCTTCGGCAGGCCGGTCCACGCGGCGGCCCGCGCGGTGAGCGTGCCGGCCCGGGCACCGAGGGGCAGCAACGGGCCGTCCAGCTTGGCCACGAAGTCGCCGAAGCCCGGGTTGAGGGCGGTCAGGAAACCCTCGGAAGGGTACTGGCCGTCCTGCAGGATGCCCTTGTACCCGGCCGTGCAGACGTTGCGGGTCTCGGTGCCGCTGAGCTGCCAGACGATCCAGTCGGCAGCCTCGATGAAGCGCTCGGCCCGGTGGTAGACCTCGGGGTCCTCCTCCAGGATCTGCAGTCCCTTGGCGAACTGCCACTCGGCGGAGATCTTGCCGCCGTACCGGCCGATCCACGGCTCTGCCCGCTCGTGGGCCAGCGCGTTGATGCGGTCGGCGTGCGGCTGAGCGGCATGGTGCTTCCACAGCTTGACCCAGGAGTGCGGCCGGTCGCGCAGCTCGGGATCCTCACAGAGCGGAGTGCCGTCGGCGTTCGTCGGCAGCACCGTGCAGGCGGTGAAGTCGATGCCGATGCCGACGACCGCGGCGGGGTCCACTCCTGCCGCCGACATTGCCGCCGGGACGGCGTACCGCAGCACGTCGCGGTAGTCCTCCGGGTTTTGTAGGGCCCAGTCCGGGGGCAGCAGTCGACCCCCTGGGAGTGCCGCGCTGATGACTCCGTCGCCGTACTCGTGCACCGCGGTCCCCAGCTCGGCACCATCGCCGACCCGGACCACCAGAGCTCGTCCGGACAGGGTGCCGAAATCGACACCGACGACGTAGCGGTCGTCAGCTCCGTCCACACGGTTCATGTTCACCTCCACCGTTAACGGGGATAGTGTTAACGCTCACATCCAGGCTCGTCAAGACATCTGACCGCAACAGCTCCGTAACGGAACGGGGAAGCCGGATCGACTCGGGCGCGTCGATATCGGACCGGTGCAAAACGCCTAATTCCGGCCGACCGCAGGGTACGGCGACGGAAGCACGGCACCCCGGCCCCGCCGCTGACCGGGAACCTCCTCGGCAGGCAGGGCGACAGGTGCAGCGTCCTGCGCGGCCCGCGGGGCTACCGTCCGATCGCGACCGTCAACCGGCCGGCGACGATGTCAGCGATAACATCAACAGGGCCGCTCAGTCTTCATGATCGGATCTATGGACCGGCCGCCGGATGCCACTGGGCTCATCACTGCGCGCTCCGCAGATCGGCAGGCGCATCACGCAGCCGAATGACCGGACCTTGTTATCGATAACATTCGACGACCCTGAAACCACCTCGGTCGACCCATGCGACAGCATGATCGGCAGGCGCGCCCGCGACACGGACAGCCGACGGCCCGGCCCACCGGGGCCGGGCCGTCCGTCTCGTTGGCTGGACGTCGAGCGCCTGTCGGATCAGGCGGCCCGATTGCGGTTGTACAGGGCCTTGGCCCAGAGGAAGCAGAGCACGCTGATGACGACGCACCAGACCACCGCGATGATCCCGTTGGCGCCGATTCCGGTGCCGAGGAGCAGGCCCCGAAGAGTCTCCATGACGGGCGTGAAGGGCTGGTAGTCGGCGAACCACCGCACCGGGGCCGGCATGGAGTCGGTGGGGACGAACCCACTGCCGAGGAACGGCAGCAGCACCAGCGGCATGGGCAGGTTGCTCGCCGTCTCGACACTCTCGCTCACCAGGCCGAGGGCAACCGACAGCCAGGTGACCGCAAAGGTGATCATGGCCAGGACGCCGATCGCGGCGAGCCATTCGACCGGGTTGGCCGTGGGCCGGAATCCGACCAGCAGTGCCACGCCGGTGACGGCCGCGATGCTGACCATCGTCTGGATCAGGCTGCCCAGCACGTGCGCGGTGAGGACCGACGGTCGGAAGATCGCCATCGTACGGAACCGGGCGATGATGCCCTCGGTCATGTCCATGGCGACCGAGATGGCGGTGCCCTGCGCCGCGCTGGCCACCGTGATGAGCAGGATGCCTGGGGTGACGTAGTTGGCGTAGTCGCTGCGGTCGCCGGAAGGGCCGAGGCCGGCGCCGAGCGTGCCGCCGAAGACGTACACGAACAGCAGCAGAATGATGACCGGGACGCCGATGAGCAGGAGCGTCAGCGACGGGTAGCGCCGCATGTGCAGGAGGTTGCGCCGCAGCATCGTGCTCGAGTCGCGGACGGCGAGGGTGAGGGTGCTCATCGCGCCATGGCCCTTTCGTTGTCGGGTTGGCCGGTCAGGGTGAGGAAGACGTCGTCGAGGTCGGGGGTGTGCACGGCGAGACCGGCCACGCTCACGGAGGCCCGGTCGAGCTGGTCGAGCACCGATCGCAGCGATCCGACCCCACCGTCGCTCGGCACCTGCAGGGTGAGCGCCGCGTCGTCGCGGGTGGCCGCCGTGAGGGTGCGCGCCGCCGCGTCGAGCCCGGCCTGGTCGGCGAACTGGAGCACGACGTGACCGCCGGGGATGAGCTGTTTGAGCTCGCGCGGGGTGCCCTCGGCGATCAGTCGGCCGTGGTCGAGGAACGCGACCCGATCCGCGAGCTGGTCGGCCTCCTCCAGGTACTGGGTGGTGAGCAGGATGGTGACGCCGCCGGAGACGAGTTCACGGATGATCTGCCACATCGCGCGGCGACTGCGCGGGTCGAGCCCGGTCGTCGGCTCGTCGAGGAAGATGATGCGAGGCTCACCGACCAGGGTCATCGCGAGGTCGAGCCGCCGGCGCATACCGCCGGAGTACGTCGACGCCGGCTTGCCCGCCGCCTCCGTCAGGTCGAACTGGTCGAGCAGCTCGCCGACACGTCGTCGGCCGGCCGTCCTGTCGAGGTGACACAGGTCGGCCATCAGGTTCAGGTTCTCCCGCCCGGTGAGCAGGTTGTCGACGGCGGAGAACTGGCCGGTGACGCCGATCAGTTCGCGTACCGCGTTGGGTTGCCGGGCCAGGTCGTGGCCGGCGATACGGGCGTCGCCGGCGTCGGCGTCGATCAGGGTGGACAGGATCCGCACGATGGTGGTCTTGCCGGCGCCGTTGGGGCCGAGCAGCGCGAATACGGTTCCCTCGGCGATCTCCAGATCGATGCCGTTGAGCACGACCTTGTCTCCGTAGGACTTGCGTAGGCCGGTGGCGATGATGGCGGGTCGGGAAGGGCTGGCCATGGTCTCCTCAATTCGTGGGCGGTGCCGGACGGCGGATCAGGCGCGGCGGATCATGATGTCGCCGTAGGAGGTGTTCGCTCGGACCTCGACCGTCTCGTCGGTCTGTGCAGGGCTGTCGGTCGTCTCGAGCGCGTTGTGCACGCGGCCGTGCTTGGAGCTGACGTCGAGCCAGGCGGCGGTCCCGCGACGGACGCCGACCTCGATGGCCCCGTACGACGTGTCCAGCTCGATCGACCCCCGTACGACCTCGCCCAGCCGGACGTTGCCGTACGCGGTGCGTGCCGTCACCGAGGCCATCGGCGCGTCGACGGTGATGTCGCCGTACGCGGTGTTGACCCGGACATCGCCGCCGCTCCGGCCGATCCAGCAGTCTCCGGAGGAGTTCTTGATCTCGGCGGTGCCGTCGACCGCACCGATGCGCACCTTGCCGGACGATGCCTTCACCCGGGCGGAGCCCGCGACGCGCTCCACCGCGATCTCGCCGTGGCTGCTGTCGATGTCCAGCGGCCCGGTCTCGTCGAGCCGGATCCCACTGCCGGTCTTGATGCGGCACTCACCCAGCCGGCCCTCGCACCGGAATGCCGCCCACGACGCCTCGGCGTGCACCCCCGACCCGGTCGGCAACTCGATCAGGACATCGACCGACGGTCCGGAGCCGAAGCCGTACCGGCGCCAACTCTTCTGCACCCTGATCAGCAGTTGCCCGGCGGCGTACTCGACGGTCGTCTGTTCCGCCGCGCTCACGTCGGCCTTGCTCGACGGATCACGCGGCCGCACCGTCACCACCGTGTCGGTGCGGTCGGTCGCGGCGATCCACGCGTCCCCGACGGGCAGGTCGAGCTGGACGGAGATCGGTTCTGGTGTGTCGAAAACAGGCATGGTGGTCTCCCGAAAGGTGGTCGACGGATGTCGCCGCTGGTCAGCGGCGCGAAGGAAGAGGGGGTACGGGGAGTTAGCGGGCCCAGCCGGTGAAGTGCTGGCCGGAGCGCGGCTCCGCCCGCCGGGGCGCGCGACGCTCCGTTTCGCCCGCCCCGATGGCGCCGGCCACAGCTCGCACCAGCCAGGCGTTGACCGAGAGCCCGGCGCGGCCAGCAGCCTCCTCGACGCTGGCCTTCAGATGGTCGGGGAGCCGAAGGTTGATCCGTGAGGTGCCGCCGTCGTCACCGTCGGGCGCGAGCAGTGGTGCCGACAGCGTCGGTGGGCCGCTGACCTCGCCCGCCTCCGGGACGGGCGGGCTGGCCGGCGTCACCACGAAATCAGGCTCCCGACCGCGCAATCGGACGTGCACCGACCCCGGCGCGAGCTCACGGGTGATCTCGTCGGCCGCGTCGGACAGCGCCTCGAGCAACGTGAGACGGGTAGCCGCCTCCAGTTGCGTGAAGAGCCGCTCGGCCAGCACCCGGGCCTCCGGGTCGACGCCCTCAGCAGCCACGGCGAACTCGTCACGCAGGTTCTCGACGTAAGACCTCAGCTCCATGGCGCCATCATGGCACCAATCTGGCTCAGTACGCAACACTCATGGCTCAGGGCGGTGCCATCCGATCAGGCCGGCTATTGGTGGCGGGGCGCTCGCAGGACGCCGAACGTGCGCCGGACCAGGCGATTCGCCTCCTCCTGGGTCGACCCGGCGGCCACCAACAGGTCGCTGACGGTCGTCCGAACCTGCGCCACCACGACGGCACCGGAGAAACCAACCCCCTCCCGGTACGCCTGGCCGGCCACCTCAACCGCCCGTAGCGCCTGCTGACGCGCCCGCTTCGGCTCATCACCGGCGGCGAACTGCCGCTTCAGCAACCGGACGGCCTCGGCGAGTTCGGCCACCGCCCTCGGCAGCGGCTCCGGAACCGGTTCACCGTCCTCGATCAGCGTCACCGCCCGACGGATCAACGTCCCGCTGTTGCGCATCGCCCGGTCGACGGGCTCTGCCGCCCGCGCGTACCGGCCGACCGGCCCGTGCCGTTCATGCCAGTGCAGCGGCGACAGGGTGCTGGCCTCTCGGGCACCCTGGGTCGCCTCGACGAGCGCCTTCAGCTCATCCTTGTTCTGCCGCAACTTGCCCAGTGCCGTACGCGCACAGGTGGCATCACGCTCGGCCAGAGCGTCGGCGGTGGCGTCGAGCTGGGCGACGAGGAGATCCAACGCCGGTCGTGCGGCCCGGTTGAGCACCCGCAGCGGGTTCAACGGCAGCAACACGGCGGTGACCAGGAGCGCCGTCCCTCCCCCGACGAGAGCACCCACGAACCGAGGGATCTCCAGGTCATGGACGGACGGGCTGAGCGTGGTGATGAGCACTGCCGTCGCCCCGGCCTGGATCACCACCGCCGCGCTGCCGGCGAGGAACAACGCGACCACGATCGCCAGCACGACGATCAGGCCGAGTTGCCACCACCCGGTGCCGATCACCGTGAGCAGGAGGTCGCCGACCAGCACCCCGACGGTTACCCCGATGATCAGCTCGACCGTGCGGCGCAGCCGTTGGCCGACCGACGCGGCGAGGGTCGCGACGGCGGAGATCGGCGCGAACACGGGCTGCGAGAGGTGCAGCAGCTCGTGCGCCACCAGCCAGGACAGCGCCGCTGCCAGGCCGGCCTGCACGGCGAGGCCGCCGATGGCCCGTACCCGACGGAACCGGTCACGCAGCGTGGCCGCGGCGCGGTCCCGAAGCCGGACGAAGGTCGCCGCCTGGCCGCCCTGAACGGTGTCGCCGGCACTCGCCGGAGTGCCCCCGTCCGCTCCGCGCCGACCGGCAGCGACCATGGCGGCACCTTCCCCGCCGTGGCCGGATCAACCCTCCCCGCAGCCGGTGGATCGATGCCCACCCCACTGTGCGACGACCGAGACGTCGGCCGCGCTGAATGTAGGCTGCACCACCGTGACGTTCGTACGGCTGGTCGAGGAGCACCGCGACGAGCTGACGGCCCACTGCTACCGGATGCTCGGCTCCTTCCACGACGCCGAGGACGCGGTGCAGGAGACGTTCGCGCGGGCCTGGCAGAGCCGGGACCGGTACGAGGATCGCGGCACCCTGCGCGCCTGGCTCTACAGGATCGCCACGAACCGGTGCCTGACGATGATCGAGGGCCGGGGTCGTCGGCGGGAGCTGCCAACCGACCTCACACCGGGGGCCGCGCCCGTGGCCGAGACGGCCTGGCTCGGGCCGTACCCGGACCGGCGGTCGGTAACCGTCGAACAACGGGACCCGGCGCAGCGGCTGGTCGAGAGTGAGCACCTGGAGCTCGCGTTCGTCGCGTCGCTGCAGCGCCTACCCGGCCGGCAGCGGGCCGTGCTGCTGTTACGGGAGGTGCTCGGCTACCCCGCCGCCGAGGTCGCCGACCTGCTCGGCACCTCCACCGCAGCGGTCAACAGCGCCCTGCAACGGGCCCGCCGGGTGGTGGACGCGCTGCGCCCGACCGGCAGCCAGCAGGTGGAGCTGAGCGGCCTGGGCGACGAGAAGGTACGCGAGCTGGCGCGGCGATACGTGACCGCGTGGGAGCGGGGCGACGTCGACGCGATTCTGGCGATGCTCACCGACGACGCCCGGTACTCGATGCCGCCGCTGCCGCAGTGGTACGAGGGCCACGACGCGATCCGGCGGTTCCTGCTGGACGGCCCGTTGTCGGTGCGGTGGCGCCTCGTCCCGACGTACGCGAACGGGCAGCTCGCGTTCGGGACGTACCTCTGGAGCCCGGAGGCGTCGGTCTTCACGGCGGCGGCCCTGGACGTCGTCGCGTTACGCGGTGATCGGATCGCCGAGGTGGTGTCGTTCCTGACTCCGGAAACCCTGCGGATGTGCGGTCTGCGGATGCAGCTCGACCAGGATCTCGACCAGGACGAGGAAAGTCGGTCGGCACGCGGCGATGAGTCTGTCGGTCCGCGCGGGTTGTAGAGGTGAGCGCAACCCGACCCACGAGGGAGCACCATGGCCGACGACGAGACCCAGATCCGCGAGCTGATCCACCGGTGGACGCAGGCGGTCCACGCCGGTGACCTGCCGGGCGTCCTCGCCCAGCACTCCGCGGACATCGTCATGTACGACGTCCCCCCGCCGCACCAGGGGGTCCGGGGCATCGAGGCGTACGAGCGGACCTGGCCGGACTTCTTCCGGTGGCAGGCATCGGGGGCCACCTTCGAGCTGACCAGCCTCGACGTCACCGCGGGCGACACCGTGGCCTACGCCAACGCGCTGCTGCGCTGCGGCACCTCCGACGACCTCGCCAGGCGGCCGGAGCTTCTCCTGCGCCTGACCCTCGGCCTGCGCAAGGAGAACGGCTCGTGGGTCGTGGCGCACGAACACCACTCCTTCGCCGACGACGGCGGCGCCGACGACCGCGAGACCTCCGAGCACGAGGTACGGGCGCTGCACCAGCGCTGGTTCGAGGCGACCGAGGCGAAGGACCTCGACGGGATCATGGAACCGATCGCCGAGCCCGTCGTCTCGTACGAGCACGAGCAACCGCTGGAGTACGTCGGCAGGGACCAGGTTCGCGAGGTCTGCGCGAACGGCCTCGACGTCAGCACCGGGACAGTCACCTGGACCGTTCCTGAGCTGGCGGTCATCGTCCGCGACGACCTGGCCGTGTCGTGGGGCCTGAACCGGATGACCGCGCAACAGCCGGACGGCGCCACGATCGTGAGCTGGTCCCGGGGCACCCGGGTGTTCCAGCGGGCCGAGCTGGGCTGGGAGATGATCCACCAGCACGTCTCGTTCCCCTTCGACCCGGACACCGGGCAGGCGAGGACCGACCTGACACCCACCAGGGCGCACTGAATCCTCGCGAGAGCCGGTCGGCGGCCAGCGACGCGTCCCTCCCTGCCGCGATTGAGGCCGTCCGGTTCGGGTAGGCCGCGGTATGGATCAGCGCGGTTGAGCGGGCCGGACATCCCCGGCGACGTCGTGGAGCTGCGGGTGCACGGAGTCTCCGGCGCGAGCGCCGGGGAGGTGCTGGACCTACAGCAGACAGCGCAGGTCGCGGGTGACCGCAGCGGGGGCTTCTACCGGCCCCGGCCCCAACGTTCGGACCCTACCGGCGCGCACGGTGTGACGCTGGAGGCGTACCACTGGGGTGACCTGCCCTCCGGGACCGTGGCCCGCACTGTGGCGGTGGTCTTCCTGCTGCCGTTCATGCTGGTCAACGTAGCGATCTGGATGCGCCCGGCGAATCCCGCTTCCGCGGCGATGGTCAAGTCCCTGTGCCGGGTGCTGGCGCTCACGCTCACCGTGCTGTACGTGCTCGCCATCGCCGGTGTCGCCCTGGATATGGTCGGCTGGAAGTGCCTGTCCTCGCCAGGCTGCCTGTCCGGGCGCAGCTGGTTGTCCTGGTTGGGCGAGCGGCCGGTCGGACCGCGACTGGCGGTGCTCGCGCTGGTCCCGGCCGCCGCGATCGCCCTGGTCTGGCGGATCAGCACCCGCCAGGGGCGGACGTTCGAGGCGTTTCGCGCACCCGATCAGGAGGTCGGCGGGTCGCGGCTCGGCACGGTCGGTCGGTGGGACGCCGAGCCGCTGGTGGGTCGGTTGCGCGCCATCCACGTCGCCGCCGCGTTCGCGACGCTGGACCTCACGCTGCTCCTGGCCCGAGCCGCAGGCGGCGCCACGGCCGCCACCATCGCTCTGACGGCGACCACCGGGGTGGTCCTGGCGGTCTGCGTGGGCCTGCTCTGCACACCCCCGCTGATCGACCGGGCCGCCGACGATCAGCGGCTCGATGGAATCACCCGCACGCTTCGGACCGCTGCCATCGTCCTGACCCTTGTCGTCCTGGCCTACGTGCTGATGAGCCCGCAGTCGTGGCACGACGGGCATGGGCTTCCCGGCTACGACACGACCCTGGCCGGGTTGTTCGTCGCACAGACCACGCTGTTGGTCGCACTGGGCGTGGTGCTGCTCTGCCGCCGAAACCGGGGGCGAGGCGCCACCCCGCTGTTCGGGCTGGGCGCGCTCGTGATCGCGGCCACCGGAATCAGCCTGGCGGTGGCGTACTCCGCCGAGCTCGTCTACCGGGTGGCGGACTTCCTGGATCGCGACGTGCCGACCGGGGAGGGCATCGCCACCGGTCCACCACCCGGATACACCTGGGCGATCTACGGCTTCTTCCGCGCGGTGCTGGTCACGCTGATCGTCGCCGGCCTCGTCATCGTGGTCTCCCGCCGCAGTCGGCGCCGGGCCGCGGCGGCGATCGTCGCGCGCGACTACCCCAACCCGTCGGCGGAGGCCAGGCCACGACTGCGGCAGGTCCGAGACGCGATAGCCCGGGCCCGGTTCACCGAGAAACTGGTGCCGCTGGCCGTGCTCTACGGCTGCCTCACCGGCCTCGGCACGGCCACCACCACCGTCGGCCTGCTGGGACTGTTGCCCGCCGACCTCATCGAGCGGAACGCCGGGTTGCCGGCGGACGCGGTCACCTTCGGCATCGCGTTCGGCAGTTGGGTGATCGCGGCCATGATCCTCAGCCTGATCATCGGGGGCATCTTCGCCTACCGGACCGTCCCGTTCCGGCGGCACATCGGCGTCCTCTGGGATCTTGGCACCTTCTGGCCCCGGGCCGCCCACCCGTTCGCCCCGCCCTGCTACGCCGAACGGGCGGTGCCGGAGCTGACCCGCCGAATCACGTACCTCGTCGAGCGCGGCAACGCGGTGCTGCTCACCGGGCACAGCCACGGCTCGGTCCTGCTCGCCGCCACGGTGCTCCAGTTGCCGCCGCAGATCACCAGCCGCGTTGCCCTGCTCACCCACGGGTCGCCGCTGCGCCGGCTCTACGCGCGGCTCTTCCCCGCCTACGTCGACGACGCGACGCTGCACGAGATCGGCCGCCGGGTCGGTTGGCGCTGGGTGAACCTGTGGCGCGACACCGACCCCATCGGCGGCTGGATCTTCTCCGCACACCGGCCACCCGAGTCGGCCACCACGTCCGACCCGGCAGCGGCGGTGGATCGCCGACAGCGCGATCCCCGGGACGTGGTGACGCCACCCGGCGACAGCGTCCCCCCACCCATCCACGGGCACTGGCCGGACGAATCCGACGAGCCGTTCACCGAGGCGGTACGGGAGTTGGTGCAGCGCCTCGGTCGGCGGTCCGACCCGCCCGTCACACCGACGTAGCGGGCCGGGTCACTCTCCTCGGCTCGCCCGCGTACGCCAGTCGTCGAGGCGCGTACCGGCGATGCGGGCGCCGTCGGCGGGAACGAGCGAGCGTTCGCCCAGCGTGGCACCGAAGTACCGGGCGCCGGGGTCGGCCACCACCGAGCGAGGGTCCTGCTGGGCCGCGAGGACGGATCGGCCCAGTTCGTCGAGGCGGAACTGCTCCGGGCCGCCAACCTCGACCACAGCGTTCGTCGGCGCGCCCACCACGGCCTCAGCCACCGCGGCCGCGACGTCGTCCGCCGCCATCGGCTGAATGAGCACCGGCGCGAGATGCACGGTGTCACCGTCCGTGGCGGCGTCGATGATGCCCTGGACGAACTCGAAGAACTGCGTGGCGTGCACCAGGGAATACGGGATCCCGGACGCGGTGATGAGCTTCTCCTGGGCGACCTTCGCCCGCAGGTAACCGCTGTCCGGGAGCCGGTCGGAACCCACGACGGAGAGCGCCACGTAGTGGCCCACCCCGGCGTCCGTCGCGGCGGCGAGGAGATTCCGGGTCGACGTCTCGAAGAACTCCAGCACGGCGGTGTCCTCGAACGAGGGCGAGTTCGACACGTCGACGACGACGTCAGCACCGGCGAGCGCCTCGGCCAGTCCTTCGCCGGTCAATGTGTTCACGCCGGTCTTCGGCGAGGCCGGCACCGCCTCGTGGCCCTGGGCACCGAGGCGCTCCACGAGCTTGGAGCCGATGAGGCCACTGCCCCCGATGACGACGATCTTCATGATCGAACCACGTCCTGTCTGCACTCAGTTGAGTCGTGCTGCCCGCCCCACCAGTAGGACGGATACCTTGCGCAGATGCAGGACAATCGCCGGAGAACAGTCCGACGGAGATCACCTGACCCCCGGAGGTCGACGTGGCAGCGGTGTCCCACCCGGTGTTCGCCCGGGTCTACGAGCGGCTCAGCGTGGCCATGGACCGCGCCGGCACGGCGCAGTTCCGACGGGACCTGGTGGCCGGTCTGTCCGGCCGGGTGATCGAGATCGGCGCCGGCAACGGGCGGATGTTCTCCCACTATCCGCCGGGCGTGACCGAGGTCGTCGCGGTCGAACCCGAACGACGTCTGCGCGCCGCCGCCGAGCGCGCGGCGTCGTCCGCTCCGGTACCGGTCACGGTCGTCGACGGTCTGGCCGACGCGCTGCCCGCCGGGGGCGGCGAGTTCGACGCTGCCGTGGTCGCGTTGGTGTTGTGCACCGTGCCCGATCAGGCGAGCGCGCTCGCCGAGGTCAGCCGGGTGCTGCGCCCCGGCGGCCAGTTGCGCTTCTTCGAGCACGTCGCCGCCGAGGAGCCCAGCCGCCTGCACCGAACCCAACGGCTGCTCGACGCGACGCTGTGGCCGAAGCTGTTCGCCGGCTGCCACACCAACCGCGACACCATCGCCGCCATCCGGGCGCAAGGATTCGTGATCGAGGAGCTGCGCCGGTTCCGTTTCCCGGCCACCAGCAACAGCCCGTCCTCGCCCTGCGTCCACGGACGGGCGATCAGACCGGCACCAACGGCCCTGCAGTAAGGACGCCAGCCACGCGAAACCAACAAACGGGAACGCGAAGGCCAGTCGAATTTGCATTGACAGGCGTTAGCTATTGTCCGATTTGCCCTCAAATGCGCGGTGAACGTGATGTGGTGGTCATCGCGCTTGTCGGCGCCATTTCGGCCGTTGCGCAGGACACGGCTCGCGAGACGTCTCCTGCGAGTAGTACCCACGGAGGGTGTTCTGTGACAGCTAAATCCATTCTTCGCCTACGGCGGCGGGCGGTCATGCCGGCGCTCGCGGCTGCCGCAGCCGCCACCGTGGCGGCCAGCTTGCTGCTCTTCAGCTCGACTGCGGCCAATGCGCAGGAGGCACCGGTAAACCTGGGAACGGCGGCTGACTTCTCCGTCCTGGCCGGGGCCGAGCCCACCAACACCGGCCCCAGTTTCCTGGCCCAGAGTCTCGGGCGGTTCCCGGGAAACACCGCGTCCGGCTTCGGAACGGCAACCATCGGCGGCGAGGTTCACCTCGGCGACGCGGTCGCTCTCCAGGCCCAGAGCGACCTGACCATCGCCTTCAACGACGCCGCCGGCCGGACCCCGTTCACCAACCTGCCTGCGGAACTCGGCGGCAACACGCTCAACGCCGGGGTCTATCGGATCGGGGCCGCCCAGCTCACCGGGCCGTTGACGCTGAACGGCCAGGGCGACCCGTCGGCCGTGTTCATCTTCCAGGTCGACTCCTCGCTGACGACGGCGTCGAACAGCAGCGTCGTCCTGATCAACGGCGCTTCAGCCTGCAACGTGTTCTGGAAGATCGGCAGCTCGGCGACGATCGGCACGGGGACCACCTTCGTGGGCACCATCATGGCCCAGGCGGCAATCACGCTGGCCACGGGCGCGACCCTCCAGGGCCGCGCGCTGGCGCGAACCGCCGCCGTCACCCTCGACACCAACGTCATCACCGCACCGGTGTGCGCCGGGCCGACCGGCCCGCCCGGGCCAACCGGCCCGCCGGGACCGTCCGGCCCGCCCGGTAGCCCTGGAGCACCCGGTAGCCCCGGCGCACCGGGCAGCCCTGGCGCACCCGGAAGCCCTGGCGCACCGGGCAGCCCTGGCGCACCCGGAAGCCCCGGAGCACCCGGAAGCCCCGGAGCACCCGGAAGCCCCGGAGCACCCGGCATACCCGGAAGCCCCGGAGCACCCGGCAGCCCCGGAGCACCAGGTAGCCCCGGCGCACCCGGCGCACCTGGTAGCCCTGGCGCACCCGGCAGCCCTGGCGGCAAGACACCCATCCTGCCGGTGACCGGCGGCGACGTGGTTCCGGCCATGACGGGCATGGGAAGTGTCATGGTCGTGCTGGGCGCGCTCGTGTTCTTCCTCACGCGGCGTCGCAACCAGGAGTCCTGAGCGGTGGCCCGGCCGGTGACCTGCCGGCCGGGCCCCTTCCGGGACTCACCATTCTGTCCACCTCAGCCCAATGGCTCACCGACTCCCTCGACGGCTGTTCGCGCGGCTTCACCGGCGGGGCAGTCCGGCCAGCCAGGCATCCAGCTCGGCCGGCGAGCGCAGCAACACCACAGGCGGCAAGGACGGGCCGGTCTGCCAGGCCCGCATCCGCCGCCGGGCCCGGCCGAACGCGGTGACGTGCCACACCAGGATCGAGTCCGGGGACAGCACACTGCTCAGCGATTCGCGGTTGCCGTTGCAGATCTCCTCGCCCGTCACCAGCCGGCGAGCCGTACGCCGTAGCAGTTGCCCGAAGGAACGCCACCGTGGATAGTCCAGGCCGACCACCAGGTCGGCACGAGCCAACGGTACGTCCCGCCAGCCGTGGTACGCCCCGTCGATGATCCAACGGTCCCGCCGGCAGATTTCCTCGATCCGGCTGCGCTGCTGTGCGACCGGCACCTCGACCCAGCCCGGCCGCCAGAGCAGTTCGTCCACCGGATACCAGGGCAGTGCGAGATGTTCGGCCAGCCGCGCCGCGAGGGTGGACTTGCCGGAGCCGTACACCCCGTAGACCAGGATGCGACGCGGTGCGCTCATCGCGGCAGCGTACGTCGCGAGGAAAAATCGCTTGTGGGGTGCGGCGGGCTCCGCGAGAGTGACGTCCATGACGTACTGACGGACTCCACCCCCTTGCTCCGCGCCACCGGTGACGCCTCCCGGTGGCCGTGACGCCGTCCGTTCCTACGTTCTCAGCGAGAAGTGAGCGTCCTTGTCCCAGCACCACTCCCCTCGGGAGTCCCTGCCCCCGTCCACCCCTGCCACTGTCACGGTGTTCGCCTCCCCCGCGAGCTGGATCGAGTCCGATGCGCTCGCGCAGTGCCAGCAGGTGGCCGCCCTCGACGGCATGATCCACGTTGCCGCGATGCCGGACCTGCACCCCGGCAAGGGCGCGCCCATCGGTGCGGCCATGGCGTCGACCGTGCTGTACCCGTTCCTGGTGGGCTCCGACATCGGCTGCGGCATCGCCGTGTTCCCCATCAAGCTCAAGCGTGCCGTACCCGAGCGGCTCGCTTCCCGGTTCCCCGACCTCGACCGCGCGCTGGACCCCGAGCAGGACGCCGACGACCCGGCCTGGGCCGTTCTGAAGGGCGACGTTCCGGCCGACCACCTGGACGGCCTCGGGACGGTCGGCCGGGGCAACCACTTCGTCGAGCTGGCGAGTGTCGGCACCGTCTTCGACTCGACCCACGCCGGGCGTCTCGGGCTCGACGCCGGCGATCTCGTGCTCATCGTGCACAGCGGTTCCCGTGGTCTGGGCGAGCGGATCCTGCGGGCGCACACCGAGGTCCACGGCGCGGGCGCCGCCCCCGATCCCGCCGCCTACCTGACGATGCACGACGATGCCGTGCGCTGGGGTTCGCTCAACCGCCGGGTGCTGGCCGCCCGGGTCGCGTACGCGCTGGGTGCCGAGCCCACCGAGCCGATCGTCGATCAGTGCCACAACCTGGTCGAGGTCCGCGACGGGGTCTACCTGCACCGCAAGGGCGCGGCGCCGGGTGACGGCCGCGACGTCCTCATCGCCGGTACGCGGGGCACCAGGTCCTACCTGGTGGCCGCGCACGCCGGGCCGGACGCCAACCACTCGGTGGCGCACGGCGCCGGCCGCAAGATGTCGCGCGCCGACGCCCTGCGGCGGGGTCGGGCCAAGCACACGGTCGAGGAGCTACGCCGCACGCCGGTGGGCTCGCTGGTGGTGTGCGGGGACCGCCAACTGCTCTTCGAGGAGGCGCCCACGGCGTACAAGCGCATCGAGCAGGTGATCGCCGACCTCGTCGAGCACCGACTGGCCACGCCAGTGGTGAGTACGACTCCCCTGGTCACCTACAAGACGCCCGACCTCGGGTCCACGCCGCGACGGGACCGGCGGGACCACCGCGGCCGGCGAGGCCGGTCATGAGCGTGCACCTGATGCTGTCCGCCGGGCGTGGCCCGCAGGAGTGCGCCTGGGCGCTGGCCCAGCTACTGCGCCGCCTGACCGGCGACGGCACCCGGCACGGTCTGACGGTCGAGCAGATCCAGGCCGTACCCGGTGACCGACCCGGCACGTACCGCTCGGTGCTCATCCAGATCTCCGGTGCCGGCGCCGAGGCTTTCGCCGGCTCCTGGACCGGAACGCTGTGCTGGCAGGCCCCCAGTCCGTACCGGGCGAGCACCGGTCGAAAGAACTGGTACGTCACCGCTCGGCAGCCCCAACTCGACGCCCCTCCGACGACGTTCGCGGAGTCGGATGTCGACATCGTCGCCTGCCGCACCGGTGGGCCGGGCGGCCAGCATCGGAACAAGGCCAGCACGGCGGTACGGGCGACGCACCGTCCGTCGGGCATCGTCGTCGTGGTGGACGAGGAGCGGCAGTTCAGCCTCAACCGTCGTATCGCCCTGCAACTGCTGCGGCAACGTATCGAGCACGGCGACGAGGTGGCGCGGCGTGCCGTCACCACCGCCCGGTGGCGCATCCACGATGAGCTCGTCCGCGGCGACCCCGTCCGGGTGGAACGCCCGGACGGCGTTCCTGACCCGCGAGGAGCCAAGGTCGCCCGGCGGCTCGTAGGGTGATGGCATGGCTGAGCGACCTCTGACCCTGATGGCGGTGCACGCCCACCCCGACGACGAGGCGACGAGCACCGGTGGCGTCCTTGCCCGGTACGCGGCGGAGGGGATCACGACGGTGCTCGTGACCTGCACCGACGGGCGGTGCGGTGACGGCCCGGGTGGGGTCAAGCCCGGCGACCCGGGGCACGACCCGGCCGCTGTCGTGGCGATGCGCCAGGCCGAGCTGGAGGCCAGCTGCGCGGCGTTGAAGGTCACCCACCTGGAGACCCTCGGGTACGGCGACTCCGGGATGATGGGCTGGCCGACCAACGATCTGCCCGGCGCGTTCTGGATAACGCCGGTGGCGGAGGCGGCGGGCCGGCTCGCCGAGCTGATCCGGCAGTACCAACCAGACGTCATCGTCACGTACGACGAGAACGGCTTCTACGGCCACCCGGACCACATCCAGGCTCATCGGATCACCATGGCCGCTGTCGAGATGACGGACATCCCGGCGAAGGTGTACTGGACCACCGTGCCGCGCACGGCGTTCGAGCAGCTCGGCCGGATCATGCAGGAGCTCGGCGTGGAATGGGCCGAGCCGGATGCGGCGGCGGAGCCGGGGCCACAACTCGGCCTGCCCGACGATGAGATCACCACCTGGGTGGACACGAGCAGCTACGGCGCGCAGAAGTTCGACGCGCTGGCCACCCATGCCAGTCAGACCGAGAACATCTTCTTCCTGCAACTGGGCCAGGAGCGGTTCACTGAGCTGATGGGCGTGGAGACCTTCCTCCGGGTCCGCGACCGGACCGGCGCGCCGACACCCGAGGACGACCTCTTCGCCGGCCTGCGCTGACTTCTGAAGGTCAGTGCCGCCGAGCCCGCCACGAAGAGGCCCTTCACGTAGCCGGGCAGCCCCCGACCGACCGCCGCGAGGTAGGCCAGCATGGGCTGCCCCGATGATGCGGGGGACAGTACCGGGTCGACCTGAGGGCGGCGCCATGCCGCGGGCCTTCGGAAGTTTCGCTGACGCGATGCGAGGGGTTCCGCAGCTCATGTGACCACTTTCCGGAAGTTTTCAGCGTTGACGCCCACGCATCGACCGCCTTAACGTTTCGAGCAAGTTTCCGGTTTCCGGCCGGAACTACCGGCCCCACCCCAGGGCCGGCCCGAACCCCGGGCGCCCCGCCCCGACCCCCGTTCAGCACCCGCCAACACCGGACCCTCAACTTCTTGATCGACGTATGTCTATCGATGGTGTGGAAAGGAAGGCACATGAAGCTGAGACAGTGGATGACCGTCAGCGCGGTCGCGGTCGCGACCGTTGCCGCCCTGAACACGGTGCCGGCCACCGCGAGCCGGCCGTACGACCCCACGGCCCAGAGCCTCGCGACCCTCGGCCAGCGCCACGGCCTCCAGATCGGCACCGCCGTGAGCGGTGAGGCGCTCAACGACGCCAGCGACCCGCAGTACCGCAAGCTGGCCTCCTCCGAGTTCTCCTCGGTCACGGCCGAGAATGCGATGAAGTGGGAGAGCCTGGAGCCCACCCGCGGCACCTACGACTGGGCAGCGGCCGACCAGCTCGTCGAGTTCGCCAAGCGCAACCGGCAGAGCGTGCGCGGGCACGTGCTGGTCTGGCACAACCAGCTGCCCGCCTGGCTGACCAGTGGCGTCGCCGACGGCTCCATCAGCAAGCAGGAGCTGCGCGAGCTGCTGCGCAAGCACATCAGCACCGTTGTCAGCCGCTACAAGGGCAAGATCTGGCAGTGGGACGTGGTCAACGAGGCGGTCAGCGACCCGTGGGACACCCCGTCGACCCTGCACTACAAGGGCTTCTGGGCGCAGAACCTCGGGCCCGGCTACATCGCCGACTCGTTCCGCTGGGCGCGGGCCGCCGACCCCAAGGCCCTGCTGTTCTACAACGACTACAACATCGAGGCGTTCGGCTCCGGCAACCCGGTGGACGACAAGACCCAGTTCGTCTACGACATGACCAAGGGCCTGCGCGCCCAGGGCGTGCCGATCGACGGCGTCGGGTCCCAGGGCCACCTGGGCACCCAGTACGGCAACTACGACACCCTCCAGGTGACCGCCGCGCTGAAGAAGTTCAGCGGGCTCGGCGTCGCCACCGCGTTCACCGAGGTCGACGTCCGCAGCCGAATGACCGAGGCCGTCCAGGCCGGCGACTCGGAGGAGATCAACCCCCGACTGCAGGCGTCGGCAGCCAACTTCAGCGTGCTGATGAAGGCGTGCCTCGCCGTACGCAGTTGCCTGTCGTACACGGTCTGGGGTTTCAGCGACAATCACTCCTGGGTGCCGGGCTGGTTCGACGACCCGCCGGAGGGCCTGGCCACCATCTACGACGAGAACTACCAGCCCAAGCGGGCGTACCACGAGCTGAAGTCTGACCTGATCTTCGCTGGACCGCCGTACGTGCTCCCGCGCATCGCACCCCGACCGCACCGCTGACCCGAAGGCTCGGCTGGTCCGACGGTGCGTACACCGCAGTAGGGCCGTGTGGGGCTCAGTGCAGCCCCACACGGCCCGTACGCCACCACGGACGTCGAGGATCGACTCACGTTCAGCCGTCTTACCCAGCCGTACGGACGCCATCGGATTACTGGTGCCGGTTCTACCGGCTTATTGATGGTGTTGGTGTAACTATGGCAGGCGTGGGAACTGCGAAAACTGCCATGCCTGCGATCTCGCCGCTCACCGGCGATCCAATCAAGCGGGCCGATGCCGAGCGGCTCGCGGGGGTGCTGAAGGCATTCGCCGATCCGGCTCGTCTCCGGCTGCTCAGCCTGATCCAGTCCGCGCCGGAAGGTGAGGCGTCCGTGAGTGACCTCACCGCGGCGCTCAATCTCTCCCAGCCGACCGTGAGTCATCACCTTCGGATTCTCACCGAGGCCGGCCTACTCGAGCGCGACAAGCGCGGGGTCTGGGCGTACTACCGCCTGGTGCCCTCGGCGATCGCGCAGATCGCCGACCTGTTGACGCCGCCCCGAAAGCGGGCGACGAAGAAGGCCCGCTGATCGAGCAGGTGGCTGACCCGTCACATCCGCTCAAGGGTGCGGATGCCGAGCAGGTGCAGCCCTTGCCGCAGGGTCCGGGCTGTCAGCTCGGCCAGCAGCAGCCGGCTCTCCCGCAGCTCGTCCCGGGCACGCAACACCGGGCAACGCTCGTAGAACGCGTTGAACGCGGTCGCGAGCCGGTGCAGGTAACCGGCAAGGTGATGGAATTCGAGGCTCCGCTCCACCTCGCCGACCACCCCGCCGAAGCCGAGCAGCTCGACCGCCAGCGCCCGCTCCACCGGCTGCGCGAGCACGATGGGCGTGTCCAGCCGCGCGGCCGTTCCTGCGCGCCGGAACACCGACCGGACACGGGCGTACGCGTACTGGAGGTAGGGCGCGGTGTTGCCGTCCAGGGAGAGCATCCGCTCCCAGTCCAGGACGTAGTCCTTCGTCCGGTCGGTGGACAGGTCGGCGTACTTGATGGCGCCGATGCCGACGGCGCGACCGATCTCGGCGGCGGCCTCGGCGTCCAGTTCAGGGTTTCTGGCCCGGGCCAGCTCGGTGGCGCGGGCGACCGCCTCCTCCAGGAGCCCGACCAGCTTCACCGACTCGCCGGCCCGGCTGCGCAGCATCCGCCCGTCGGCGCCGAGGATCGAACCGAAGCCCAGGTGCTCGGCCTGGGCCGGCGGGCACAGCCAACCGGCCGCCTGGGCAACAGCGAACACCATCGCGAAGTGCTGCCGCTGCGGCAGCCCGACGACGTACAACAGCCGGGTCGCGCCCAGCTCGCCGGCGCGCTGCCGCAGCGCGGCGAGATCGGTGGCCGGATAGCCGTAACCACCGTCGCTCTTGCGCACGATCAGCGGCAACGGCTCGCCCTCCCGGCCGCTGAAGCCGGCCGGGAAGACACAGTCGGCTCCACCGCTGGGCACCAGCATCCCCAACCGGTCCAGGTCGTCGACGACGCCCGCGAGCAGGTCGTTGTAGGCGCTCTCGCCCCGAAAGTCGTCCCCGGACAACGTCACGTCGAGCAGGTCGTACACGGTCAGGAAGTACCGCTCGGACTGCGCCACCAGCAGCCGCCACAACCGCAGTGTCCGCTCGTCGCCGCCCTGCAACGCGACCACCCGCAACCGCGACCGTTCCCGGAACGCCTCGTCGGCGTCGAACTTCACCCGGGCCGCCCGATAGAAGGTGTCCAGGTCGCCCATCGACAACTCGTGCGCGGCCCCGGCCTCGCCGAGGTCGGCCAGGTGCTCGATCAGCATGCCGAACGGCGTCCCCCAGTCACCCAGGTGATTCACCCGCACCACCCGGTGCCCGAGCCATTCGAGCAGCCGAACCGCCGCGTCACCGATGACGGTGGAGCGGAGATGCCCGACGTGCATCTCCTTCGCCACGTTGGGCGCCGAGTAGTCGACCACCACGGTCTGCGGGGCCGCCGTCGGCGGCACGCCCAGCCGGGCGTCGTCGGCCAGCCCGGAGACCAGGTCGGCCAGTGCCCGGTCGGCAACGGTCAGATTGATGAAACCCGGCCCGGAGACCTCCGCCGACGCGCAGACGTCGTCGAGCACCGCGTGCTCCAGCACCGCCGCGGCGATGTCGCGCGGCGAGCGGCCGAGCCGACGGGCCAGCGCCAGCGCCGCGTCAGACTGGAAGTCCGCGCGCGGCGACCGCCGCACGAGCGGGTCGACCGGGCCGCCGGCCACCGCCGCGAACGCCGGCGCCAGCCGGTCGGACAACACCTTTTCAAGATCCATGGGTACGCCGATCTCACTCGGACCCGCGCTGTCACGCGAGCCGTTGAAAGGGGGGAGATGCGGGCGGACCGAGGACGACCAGCGAATGACCGGCGGCTCGATCCGCCGGTCGCAGGAAACAGGTCAGCGCGGGCGGGCGACGGATCGCCGGCGTCGCCGTGCACCAACCTGGACGTCACACGACGGTCCGGTGCACTGAGCGGTCACGCTGATCATGCGGGCAGCCTAGCGGCCCGGTTGAGGTGGGCACACCCCGATTCCCACAGCACCGTTCGGCGACCGGCGGCTGCCCCGGGTCGTTTCGGGCGGCTCGTCGTAGGGAACTGCCCGGGGATAGACGAGGGGTGATCATGAGTCGACACACGCCGCCACCGCCCATGCGTACGCGAAGGCTGCTTGCGCTGATCCCGCTGCTCGGCACCATCGCACTCGGCACTGCCTGCACCGCCGCTGAGGACTCGCCCGACCCAGCCCCGTCGACCACGGTGCCGACGACCGCACCGGCATCAACGAACCCGACCGGCCAACCATCACCGAGCGCGAGCACCCAGGCGACCATCCCGACGTCGGCCTTCGTCGAGTTGCCGCCCGAGCTGCGAAAGTCTCCGCGACGGGCCACACCCGTCGCGGATGCCCTGCCGAAGCTGTGTGGCAACGAGTTCAGCACCGGAGGCCGACAGGTCACCGCGAGCGCGGCAATGACCGTCACCTACAAGAAGGCTGACGAGCCACCGACCAACGTGCCGCAGGGGATGATCCACCAAACCATCTTCACCTTCGACGGCGCCGGCGCCGCGGGGTACATGGGACGTCTCCGCACCGCCGTGGAGGCATGCCCCTCCTACGACCAGTCCGGGAACCCGGTCACCGTGAAGGGCCAGGCCCTGCCCGGCGTCGGCGACGAGGCCCTGCTGCTGACCCGAACGTGGGCCGAGACGAGCCTGAACGGAGAACGCACCGGCGGTAATGCGTCCAGCCAGATCGCCGTGGCACGCGTCGACACCACGGTGACGGTCTTCCACGATCAGGGGTGGGAGGGCACCAGCGGCAACCCCGCCATCATGGACCGTGCCCTCCGCGACGGCGTACGAACGATCGACGCCTGGCAGCGGTAGCCCCCGTCGATCTCGCTGCAGGACGACCCTCGCGCCATCGGCGGTGATTCGCGGACTCAGTCGAACGGTCCGGTCCTGGGTCGGATCATGGACAACAGGATGCGCTCTGCACTCGCACGCGGAGACTGTGATCCCGATCCATCAGCCCGCAGCCGCGACTCACCACGACCGCAACACGTAGGTGTAGGAGGCCATCATGTCGGACGGTCCAGGGGCGAAGATGCCGAAGCTTCCGCCGCGTTGGTTCATCCGCCTGGCCTGGTCAGTGCATCGCGGCCTGTACCGGGTCTCGGGCGGCCGGTTCGGGCTGTGGCGTCCGCGCCCGAGCGGGTGGGGCACGCTGCGGCTGACCACCACGGGCCGTCGCAGCGGTCAACAGCGCAGCGTCATCGTCGGATACCTCGAGGATGGCCCGAACCTCGTCACGCTGGCGATGAACGGGTGGGGTGCGGGCGAGCCGGCCTGGTGGCTCAACCTGCAGGCGCATCCGGGCGCGTCCATCGAACTGGTCGACGGGCGGCGACTGGTACACGGTCGCGCCGCCACCGACGGCGAGCGACCGCGACTGTGGGCACGCTGGTGCGAGGTCGACGCGAACATCGCGCTCCACGCGACACGGAGGCCGTCGGAAACCGCAGTGGTGGTGCTGGAGCCCAGACCGGGTGGTGCCTCGCCGGTGCAATGATGCGGCCCGTGACTTTCTCGCCCTCAGATCCGCTCGACTTCCGCGGCGTGCGACGTGCCTACGACACGGTGGCCGGGGACTACGCCGCCTATCTGCCGGACACGCGCGCCGAGGCTCCACTCGACCTCGCCATGATCGACGCGTTCGCCGAGGCGGTGACGTCGGGAGGCGACGCACACGTCCTCGACGCCGGGTGCGGCCCCGGCCGGATGAGCCGGTACCTCACCGAGCGCGGGTGTCTGGTGCAGGGAGTCGATCTGTCTCCGGGCATGGTCGCCATGGCCCGACGCGACCACTCCGACCTGACGTTCACCGTCGGCTCGTTGGCCGCCCTCCCCTACCGCAACGACCAGTTCGCCGGTGTGCTGCTGTGGTACTCCACCATCCACACACCTCCCACCGGGCAGGCGCGCATCTTCGCGGAGGCGGCCCGGGTCCTTCGCCCATCGGGCCATCTGCTCGTCGGATTTCAGGCCGGTGAGGGTTCGCGCGACGTGGGTGCGGCGTACCGCCGGTTCGGCCACGAGATCCGCCTTGAACGCCACCGTTACACGGCGGACCAGGTCGCTGCCGAGATCGAGGCCGCCGGCCTGCGGGAGCAGTGCCGCCTGGTGCGACGTGCTCGGGGCACGGAGCGCGACGATCAGGCGTTCCTGCTGGCCAAGGCCCGTTGAGTCATCGCCTACGCCGCCAGGTCCACGTGCCCACGCTGCTTCGAGCGCAGGGTTGGCACCTGGCTCAACGACCGGCGGGGTCAGATGATCGAAGAGGCGCCTGGTGATCACTCCTTGCGCAGGACGTCGAGGTGCGCTCTGAGTGCCGCTGCGATCTCGCCTGCCGCGAGGATCTGCTCCGGTGTGAGGGCGTCGACGAAGAGCTCACGAATAGCGCGCAGATGCGGAAAAGTGGCTCCCTGGAACGCTTCGGCTCCGGTCGTTGTGAGCAGCACCTCCGCCCCTCGGGGAACAGTTGCGCACTCCTGCCGGCGGATGAGGCCGCGCCGCTCCATTCGCCCCAGGTGGTGGGAGAGCCGGCTTCGCTCCCAACCGATGTGTGACGCCAGTTCGGAGGAACGCATCGCCTGGCCGTGCGCCTCAGTGAGAGCAAGCAGTACGGCGTAGTCCCCCGTCGACAGCGAGGAGTCGCTTTGCAGGCGGGACTCCAGCCGTGAACCGAGCGCCCCTGTGGTCTCGATGAAGTCCCGCCAGATCCGTAGCTCCTCGGCGGTCGGGAGTTGGCGTCCCCGCCGGCCGGGTGTGGCCTCCGTCATGTCAGTCTCCTGGAATTGACGTGTCAATCGCCAAGTTAGCATCATTGACACGTCAACCGGTACGTCCGCTTCAGCGGGGCACCGCCGGGGAGCACGAGGAGAGAACGATGGCAGTTGCAGGCTTCGAGCTGGGGCTCAACTCGTTCGGGGAGGTGGCCACCGACGGCGGCCGGGTCCTGACCGACGCCGAGACCGTGCGGCTACTCGTGGACGAGGCGCGGCTCGCCGAGTCGGTCGGGCTCAACGTGTTCAGCCTCGGTGAGCACTACCGAGAGGGCCACAACGACTCGGCGGCACCCGTGTTGCTCGCGGCAGTCGCGACGGCGACCGAGCGGATTCGGCTCGGCACCTCCGTCACGGTGCTCAGCACGAACGATCCGGTACGGCTGTACCACGAGTTCGCCACCCTCGACGCGGTGTCGAACGGCCGCGCCCAGATGGTGCTTGGACGCGCATCGGCGACCGAGTCGTTTCCGCTGTTCGGCTATGACCTGACCGACTATGAACGGTTGTTCGAGGAGAAGCTGGACCTCTTCATGCGGCTTCAGCGGGACGAACCAGTCACCTGGTCCGGCACCGTGCGGAGCCCTCTGGCCGAACAGCGCCTGCACCCTCGGATGGGGGCCGGCGGCATCCCGACGTGGATCGGCGTCGGGGGTAGCCCGAATTCGGTGATCCGCGCCGCCCGTCACGGACTTCCGCTCATGCTCGCGATCATCGGCGGGCGCCCCCAGCGGTTCGCCGGTCACGTCGACCTCTACACCAAGGCCCTCGAACAATTCGGGCATACCCTGCAGCCAATCGGGCAGCACTCACTCGGCCTTGTCGCAGACACCGACGAGGAGGCGGTGGAGACGTGGTGGCGCTACTGGGAGCCGGTCGTGGCGCGGCTCGCCGAGGAACGCGGCTTCTACCAACCGGACCGTGCACGTTACGAAGTCGAAATCGCCCGCGGAGCACTCTTCGTCGGGTCACCCGAGACGGTGGCGCGGAAGATCGCCACGGTCGCCCGCGACCTGCGGTTGAGCCGCTTCGATCTGAAGTACGACATCATGCACCTGCCCCGCGAGGCACGCGCGCGCACCATCGAACTGCTGGGCAGTGAGGTCGCGCCGCGGGTCCGGGAGCTGTTGGCGAAGGAGCCCACCCATGTCTGATCTCTTGTTCGGCCTCGACACCTTCGGCGACGTACCAGAGGACGATGCCGGCAAGCTCGTTTCCCACGCTGCGGCGATCCGGCAGGTCGTCGACGAGGCGGTGCTCGCCGACGAGCTCGGCGTCGACGTCATCGCCCTGGGCGAGCACCACCGGCCCGAGTACTCGGTGTCGACCCCGGAGACCGTGCTGGCCGGAATCGCCACCCGTACCTCACGGATCCGGCTGGCCTCCGGCGTGACCGTGCTGAGTTCGGACGACCCGGTCCGGGTGTTCCAGCGCTTCGCCACGGTGGACGCGCTGTCGCACGGCCGGGCCGAGGTCATCCTCGGTCGCGGCTCGTTCACCGAGTCGTTCCCCCTCTTCGGCTACGACCTGCGCGACTACGACACGCTGTTCGAGGAGAAGATCGAGCTGTTCGTGAAGTTGCTGGACGAGAAGCCGGTCACCTGGAGCGGCACCCTGCGTGCCCCGCTGGACAACGCCGACGTCTTCCCGAAGACAGAATCGGGACACCTCAGCACCTGGGTCGGCGTGGGAGGCTCGCCGCAGTCGGTCGTGCGTACCGCCCAGTACGGGCTCCCGCTCATGCTCGCCATCATCGGCGGTGCTCCCGAACGGTTCACGCCCTACATGGACCTCTATCGGAGGGCCGCGGAGCAGCTCGGCACGACCGCGCACCCGGTTGGGATGCACTCGCCAGGCTTCATCGCCGACACCGACGAGGAGGCCAAAGAGGTGTTCTGGCCGCACTACCGGGTCATGCGAAACCGGATCGGCGCACTGCGGGGTTGGCCGCCGATCCGCCGCCAGGAGTTCGACTCCGAGGTGGAGAACGGTTCCCTCTACATCGGCTCACCGGAGACCGTGGCCCGCCGGATGGCGCGGGCGATCCGCAGTCTCGGCGTCGGCAGGTTCGACCTCATCTACTCGGCCGGAGCGCAGCCGGTGAGCGCCCGGATGCGGGCGGTGGAACTGTACGGCTCCAAGGTGATCCCCATGGTCCGTGACATCCTCGCCAGCTGAACAACGCCAACGGACGCCCTTGGTCCTGGAAGGAAGTCATGAACGACAACGACCGGAGCCGGCCCCAGACCCTCGGTGTCCTCGGGGCCGGCAAGGTGGGAACGGTGCTCGCTCGGCTCGCCGTCGCCGCCGGCTATCGGGTGCTGGTCGCCGGCTCCGGCGACCCGGCGAAGATCGCCCTCACCGTCGAGGTGCTCGCACCGGGAGCGGCAGCAACCACCGCGGTTGACGCTGCCGCTGGCGCCGACATCGTCGTCCTCGCCCTTCCGTTGGGCAAGTACCGCAGCCTTCCCGCTGAGGCGTTGCACGGCAAGCTCGTCGTCGACGCCATGAACTACTGGTGGGAGATCGACGGCATCCGTGACGACCTCACCGACCCCCGTACCTCGTCGAGCGAGATCGTCCAGGCGTTTCTGTCCGGCTCCCACGTCGTCAAGGCGTTCAACCACATGGGCTACCACGATCTCGAGGACGAGGCGCGGCCAGCTGGAGCGGCCGGCCGCAAGGCCATCGCGATCGCTGGCGACGATCCCGCTGATCTCACCGCGGTCGCGGCCCTTGTTGACGCGCTCGGCTTCGATCCGGTCGTCGCCGGCCCTCTCGCCGAGGGGGTACGGCTCGAACCGGGCAGCGAGTTGTTCGGCGCCGACGTGAGCGCTGACGAGGTGCGTGCCATGCTCGACCGCTTTCCCGAGTCGGAGCGTGGACGGACCATTGCCTCTGCCCGAGCCTCGACATCAGACGAAGCGGCATAGGCCAGGAGACGGCGCGTGCACCTCAAACCCTGGCTCACCAACGTTGACGTGGGCGATGATCGAGGGCCGGTGGCTGAGGGGGCAGGCGTGCGACTGATGTGGTGCAGACCGCGAGCGGCGGAACGAGGCGTGCGATGACTGGTCGGGCGGGTGAGGCGTTCGAGACCCGTCGGGCGGTGTTCGACATCGAGTCGATGCTCGCCGCGGATCTGCCCACACAGGGCGCCCCGGTCACCGAGGGGGATCCGGCCACCGGCGAGTGGACCGGCACCCGGGGCGAGGGCTTTCGGATCTCGCCACTCTGGGAGAGCGAAGACCTCACGGGCGTGTACGGGGCCGAATGGAACCGGGCGGAGGAAGCCGCTGAGGCGAACCTGGCCCTCGTCGTACGGGAGCTCGACCACCGGTGGGGCCCGCACCGGCAGGTCTCCATGCGCGTACCGCTGTTTCGGGACCAGGCCGGCCAACCCATGCCGACGCTGTTTCAATCGCTGTGCGATATGGACTGCTACGGCGACCTGACGGTCTGGGGGCCGACGACGGCCGAAGGCCGGTGGATCGCGGTCTCGGTCAACCAGTGCGACGGCGACGCTCCAATGATCATGACGGCGGTCGTCAGCCACCTGCCGATCATCGAGCTGCCGGACTGACCCTCACCGTGGCGTGACCTGCGACAGGTCAGGCGTACACCGATGTCGCCTGCACTCTCGTCTGCCCGGCAGCCCGCGACCAGGGGCCGGCGGCGGCGCACGAGATGGCGCCGGTCTGGCGTGGCTCCTAAGGTTTGTGTATGTCGATCAGAGACTATGCGCTGGCCATCGAGGCGGCGGAAGCCGGAGCCGCAGTCGTCCGCTCTCATTACGGCTCATCGCTGACACGCTTCATGAAGATCGGGGACGACTTCGCCACCACCGCCGACGTCGAGGCGGAGAAGGCCATCCTCGACATCTTGCGCGCGGCGCGTCCGGACGACGTCGTGTTGGGTGAGGAGAGCGGCCGTACGGGCTCCGGCGGGAACGGACGTATGTGGCTGGTCGATCCGTTGTGCGGAACGTTGAACTATGCCGTGCGGAACATGCTGACCTCGGTCAACGTCGCTCTGCGAAGCGGGACACACGTCGACGTGGCCGCCTCGGCGGACCCGTTCACCAGTGAGGTGTTCTGGACCGACGGCACCGCCGCGTATGTCCGGCGTGGTGATACGGACGAACGACTTGCCCCGTCGGCCGAGTCGAGACTGGTCGATGTCAATCTCGACCCGCCATTCCCCAACAGGAACGTCTTCCTGGCCGCCCGGATGCTCGCCGACGACGGCTTCATCGAGCAGTTCCGCCCACGGGTGGTCTCCACCACCCTGGCCGTGGCCTGGGTCGCTGCCGGCCGCCGCGCCGCCTACGTCACGGACGGCCACCGTCTCCAGGACAGCGTCCACTTCGCGGCCGGCATCACCCTCTGTCAGTCGGCCGGTTGTGTGGTCACCGGGATCGACGGCCAGCCGCTTGACGCTGGCGGGGACGGCCTTGTCGTGGCAGCCGACGAGCGGACGCATGCCGCCCTGCTGACCCTCATCCGGAATCAGCACGTCAGGAGGCAGTGAGCCTGCTTCCGGTGTACCGCGGCCGGGACCGGGATACTGGCCGTTGTGACGACCAAGGCGCTGATCCTCGACTTCGACGGTCTGCTGATGGACACCGAGACGACGCTGCTGGAGAGCTGGCGCTGGGAGTGGCGGCGGCATGGCCTGCTGCTCGATCCCACAGGTTTCTTCGCCGACCACGGCGGCGATGCGAACGAGGCGCGTTACGCCGCGCTCGAAGCGGTGGTCGGGCCGGCCTACGAGCGCGCGTCCAGCCACGCGCTGCGGATGGCGTACCGAGCAGAACTGAACTCGGCGCTGAAGCCCGCACCCGGCATCCTCGGGTGGCTGGACCGGGCCGCGGAGCTGGGGCTGCGGCTCGCCGTGGCGAGCAGCTCCCCGATCACACACGTCGGCGCCCTGCTGGATCGGGCAGGGCTACGGGCACGGTTCGAGGTGCTGGCAACCGGCGAGGAAGTGCCCGCGCACAAGCCAGATCCAGCCGTCTACCTGCTGGCGCTGGAGCGACTCGGGCTGCCTGCGGAGCAGGCGGTCGCGTTCGAGGACACCGCGCACGGCGTAGCGGCGGCACACGCCGCTGGGCTCCGCTGCGTCGCGGTACCGAACCCGCACGCGGACCACGGCCGGTTCACGGCCGCGGACCTCCTGCTGCCCAGTGCCGCGGACCTGTCCCTGGACGCACTCCTGGCCAGACTGGCTCCGCCCGCGCAGTTTGACTTGAAGCACGGTTGAGGTTCTAGCGTCATCGGGTGGATCAAGTCGCGCCCTCGCCGCGAGACTCTCCATGGACCGAATGACGAACGGCTGGCCTGGCACGCTCAGGAGTTCGTCACCTCATCACTGTTGTCGGAGGAATTTTGATGCACCTGCCACGCCTTCTCCGCCCGCGCACCGTCGTGAGCGCGCACTGCGATCTCCCCTGCGGCGTCTACGACCCGGCGCAGGCCCGCATCGAGGCGGAGTCGATCAAGGCAATCTCCGAGAAGTACCAGGCCAGCGACGATCCGGAGTTCCGGACGCGATCGCTGATCATCAAGGAGCAGCGGGCCGAGCTGGTCAAGCACCACCTCTGGGTCCTGTGGACCGACTACTTCAAGGCACCGCACTTCGAGAAGTACCCGCAGCTACACGGACTCTTCAACGAGGCCACCAAGCTGGCCGGTGCCGGCGGCGCGAAGGGAGTCGCGGACCCGGCCGTCGCGGAGCAACTCCTCGCGAAGATCGAGGAGATCTCGAAGATCTTCTGGGAGACCAAGCAGAGCTGATCCGCCGGAGCCGGGTGGTGCTGCCACCCGGTTCGGTTCACCGCGTTCAGGAGGCCCGTATGGCGTCGCGCACCCACCTCATCGAAGAACTGATGAGCCGTTTCCCGCAGGTGCCGCGAGAGGCGGTCCTCAAGGAGGATCTGCTGCGCGGCGGACTCGCCTTCGACGACGCGGCGCTGACGGACAACGAGAACGGCAACATCAAGCCGAAGTCGTACTTCATCTTCTCCTTCGATCACCGGACGCTGCCGGAGTTGGGGACGGCCGCTCTGCGCCGGCCGCCGGAGGAGATCGTGCTCAGCGGGGGGCCGTACGAGCTGCGCCGCACCGTCGTCTCGGTCCGCACCAACCCCAGCTCGCCGTACCGGGTCCGAACCGACAGCGACGGACGACTGCGCCTGTTCCTGGACGGACGGCCGGTCGCCGATGTCGGACTACCTCCGATGCCGGCGTACTACCGCGAGACGCTGGCCAACGGTAAGTCGGTGATGGAGGTCGCTCCGACGATTCAGTGGGGCTATCTCATCTACCTGACCGCGTTTCGGGTCTGCCAATACTTCGGCGCCAAAGAGGAGTGCCAGTACTGCGACATCAACCACAACTGGCGGCAACACAAACAGGCTGGCCGCCCCTACACCGGTGTGAAGCCCGTTGACGAGGTGCTGGAGGCTCTGGAGATCATCGACCGGCACGACACCGACCGGGCTTCACAGGCATACACCCTCACCGGTGGCAGCATCACCTCGCAGGTCGGAGGGCTGGCCGAGGCGGACTTCTACGGTCAGTACGCCCAGGCGATCGAGGAGCGGTTTCCGGGGCGGTGGATCGGCAAGGTCGTCGCCCAGGCGCTGCCCCGAGCTGACGTGCAACGATTCCACGACTACGGAATCCGTATCTACCACCCCAACTACGAGGTGTGGGACAAGCGGCTGTTCGAGTTGTACTGCCCGGGTAAGGAGCGGTACGTCGGCCGGGAGGAATGGCACCGCCGCATCCTCGATTCTGCCGAGGTGTTCGGCCCGCGCAACGTGATCCCGAACTTCGTGGCGGGCATCGAGATGGCCGCCCCGCACGGCTTCACGACCGTGAGCGAGGCGATCGACTCCACCGCCGAAGGGCTTCAATACTTCATGTCGAAAGGGATCACGCCACGGTTCACCACCTGGTGCCCGGAGCCCACCACGCCGCTCGGCCGGGCCAACCCCGAGGGAGCACCGCTCGAATACCATGTCCGGCTGCTTGAGGTCTACCGGGCAACGATGGACGCCCACGGCCTGTCCAGCCCACCCGGATACGGCCCGGCCGGGCCCGGCCGGGCCGTGTTCTCGGTCAGCTCCTTCATGGACACCCTGCCGGCGGCACATTCGTGACGGGTACGCGCACGCGGGGCGGGAGCGACAGTGTCACCGCTCCCGCCCCGCGCCGGCTGCTAGCTGGCGTACGTCTCGAACTCACCGACCCGCGGCGCACCGCCCGAGCTGTTGATCATGAAGGTGATCTTGCTCAGTGAGGTCGCGGAGAAGGTGATGGAACCCGCCCCGCTGCCGGAGGCCAGGACACCCCCCGTGTCGTGGTTGATGAGCTGCCAGGACCCGATGGAGCCCTGGGTTCCCGACGGCTCGCGGATGATCACTCGGGACACCCGGGTGGCGGAACCCCACTTGATCGAGATGGAGCCGGTCGATCCGGCCGGCGACCAGTAGGTGCTGATGTTGCCGTCGCGCACGTTGCCGTAGCTTGTCCCGCTGGCCTTGCTGGAGCCATCGGCACCGGCACCGAGGCTGAGGTTGGTCCCGCTGGGCGGGGGCGGGGTGGTGGTCGGCGGAGGCGTGGTCGGCGGAGGCGTCGTGGGCGGCGGGGTGGTGGGCGGAGGTGTGGTCGGCGACGGGGTCTGCGGCGAGCAGCTGCCGTTCGACACCTTCAGACCCGTGTTGGCGCCCACCGTCTGACGAACGATGTCGGGCACGCAGCTCGCCCCGTCGAGGCTGTACGAATACGGGATGCTGACGGTGGTGTTGGACGTCGGGTTGGGGCCGGCGGGGTAGTTCTCGCTGCCGGCGCTGGACCAGGTCACGTTGTCGAAGACGTTGCCGCTGACCTGCCAGTAGCCACGCTCGTTGGTGTAGAAGGTGCCCAGGACGTCCTTGGAGTTCCGGAAGTAGTTGTTCTCCACCTTGGCCTTGGCCCCCGCCCGCGAGTTGATGCCCGACTCGTGGAGGCTGACGTAGTGGTTGTTGTAGATGTGCGCCGTGCCACCGCGCAACAGCGGCGTCCGGGAGTCGATGTTCTCGTACAGGTTGTGGTGGTACGTGATGAAGCCGTTCGAGAGGTCGCTCTCGCTGGACCCGACGAGGCCGCCGCGACCGGAGTTGCGCAGGACGCTGTACGACAGGGTCACGTACTGGGTGTTGTCCTTCATGTCGAAGAGGCCGTCGTACCCCTCCGACTCCCCGCCCGAGGCCTCCAGGGTGACGTGATCGACCCAGACGTTACGGACCGTGCTCTCCATGCCGATGGCGTCTCCACCGTTGGAGGTGGGCGAGCCCGACTTCTTGACGTTCCGGACGGTCACGTTCTGGATGATGATGTTGCTGGAGTCGCGGATGTGGATGCCGATCTGGTCGAAGACGGCTCCGCTGCCGACCCCGATGATGGTGACGTTGCTGATCTGCTTGAGCTCGATCACGCCCGCCGCGGTGTTGCAGCTCGAACCCGACACCTTGCTGGTGTTGCCGTGGTTGATGGTCCCCGTGACCTCAATGGTGATCGGGGTGCTGCTACTGGCCCGACCGCACAGCGCCGCATGGATCGCCGTGCCCGTGGTGGCCCGTACCGTCTGCCCGCCCGCACCGCCGGTGGTCCCGCCGTTCTGGGTGGCGTAGCCGGTGGCGTTGCCGGCCGCCGCCGACGCCTGTGGGGTTGGCAGGGTCACCCCGATCGCGATCCCAACGGCTGCCGTGGCCAGCGCTGCCTGAAGTCGCAGCGCGACTGGTCGTCTCATCTCGCGTCACCTTCGCATTCGTTTGGTTTGTGCCGGTGCCTGCGGCGGTCGTGACCGCCCACCTGCCGGTAGGAACGCTCTCGACCGCTGAGAAATTGGCGACAGTAAATCGATGAAGCTTCATCGACATGCCCATCGACCTGGTCACGGCAGGGAGTCGCCGCGCAGACGCGTCCCCCTGGTGGCGTAGCTCGATAAACGATCGCCCGGCCCAAGAATGAAACATCGATGTAACGCAATGGTAGGAAAGCGGTTTCCCCGAAGGCAAGGGCTAGCGCTTGCAGGTTTGTTGCAGTGCCCCCTGGAGAGCCAGCCCACCGGCGTGCCTGCTGATTCGGCAGCGGCACACCGTCAGGGCTGGCTGACGCGCCGGAGCGCCGGCGGTCGAGCGGAAGCCCTGCCGCCAGACCTGTTCGCCGGTGGCTGGTGACCGGCGGCTTCCCGGTCAACGCCGCGCAGGCAACCGCCATCGCAGCGGCCGAGGTGCCGGTCTGGATCACGCACGGCGAGCACGACCACCTGCTGAACGTCTCAGGCGCGCGCAACTCCTCGGCGATGTTGCGGCAGGCGTACGAGGCTCGGGGTAAGACCCCGGAGCAGGCCGCCGACCTCGTCCGCCGGCCGCCTCAGGCGTCGAGGCAGGCGCCGACGGCGGCAGTGAGCCGGTTGGCGCGCTCGTCGCCCATTCCGCGCATCTGGTTGACCACGTAGCCGAACCCCACCTCATGTTGGGCGTCAGCGAAGGCCAGGTTCCCGCCGGCGCCGTCGTGGCCGAAGCTGCGCTCACCCAGCAGCGGCCGGGCCGGGGGCGAGTGCAGCAGAAAGCCGGTGCCCCAGCGCTGCCCGGTGTCCGGCGGGCCGTGTCGCTGCTGGCCCCGCGAACGGACGGCGACCGCGTCGTCCACCGACCCGGCCGTGAGCAGGGGCCCACCCTGAATGGTGGACACGCAGGCCGCGTAGAGGCGCGCCAGGCCGTCCGCAGTGCTCACCGCGCCCGCCCCGGGGACACCAGCGGCCCGGATGGCGGGGTCGTTGAAGCTGACCAGACCGTCGCTGTCGGCGGGAAAGGCGAAGGCCCCGCCCATGGTGATTCCTCGTTCGGCGACCGGGTCCACGAACGGGTCGGCGTCCGGAGGTGGCGCGAGGCCCCATGCGACAGTGTCGCTCTCGGCAACCGGAAGCCCGAGCCAGGTGTGCAGGCCGAGCGGGTCCGCGACGGTGTCGCGGAAGAACGCGCCGGGTAGTTGGCCAGTGATACGGCGAATCACTTCACCGACCAGCCAGCCGTAGGTCATGGGGTGGTACCCGTGCGCGGTACCCGGCTGCCACAACGGCGCCTGCGCCTCGATCGATGTGATGACCGGGTCCCACGCCAGGACCTCGTCGAGGGTCAGGGGGCGGTCCAACGCGGGCAGGCCGGCCTGGTGCGTGAGCAGCCAGCGCACGGGGATGTGCGCCTTGCCGTGCTGCCCGAACTCGGGCCAGTAGCGCGTCACGGGAGCGTCGAGGTCGAGCCTGCCCTGCTGGACCAGCAGGTAGGCGCAGATCGCCAGGATTCCCTTGGTACAGGAGAAGACGACGACCGGCGTGTGCGCGTCCCAGGGCCGCCCGGTACGGGTGTCGGCCACCCCGCCGTACAGGTCGACGACCTTGCGGCCCCGTGCGTAGACGGTGACCGCGGCACCGACCTCTCCCTGAGAGGTGAAGTTGTCGCGGAAGACGTCGGCGACGCGCCCGTAGCGTTCGTCGACGTCGCCGTGGATCTGCGGCTGCGTAACCACTGCCTACCCCTTCACTGATCCCTGGATCAGAGCCTTGATGAACTGTCGCTGGAAGATCAGGAACACGATCAGGGTGGGGGTGAGGATCAGCAGCGATCCGGCGCACAGCAGCACCAGATCGGTGCCCCACTGGCCCTGGAATGCGCCGAGCGCCCCCGCCATGGTGCGTTTGGTGGCGTCATCGACGAGGACGATGGCGAGGAGGAACTGGTTCCACGTCCAGAGGAACATCAGAATCGTCAGCGAGGCGATGGCCGGGCGGGCGAGAGGCACCTGGACCCGCCAGAACAGCTGCCAGGTGCTGCTGCCGTCCACCCGGGCCGCCTCGGACAGCTCGACCGGCACGTTGGTGAAGTGCGCCCGCATCCAGAACACCGCGAACGGCATGTACAGGCCGATCAGCGGCAGGATGATGGCCCAGCGGGTGTTGAGCAGGCCGAAATCCTGCATCTGGTAATAGAGCGGGGTGACCACGGCCTCGAAGGGCAGTGTCAGACCGAGGAGGAGGAGGCCGAAGACGAGTCGGCCGCCGGGCACCCGCAGCTGGCCGAGCCCGAACCCGGCCATGGTGGCGATGAGCACGGACACCGGCACGACACCGGCCACGATGAGCAGGCTGGAGCGCAGCAGAGCACCCATGTTGGCGGCCGTGAAGGCGTCGGCGAAGTTTCCCCACTGTGGATCCGACGGCCAGGCCAGGCCGCTGGGCACGGTGCCGCGGGGCTGCAACGCCGCCGAGAGCATGCTCACGAACGGCAGCAGGGTGACGAGGATCAGTGCGATCAGGAAGACCCGGCCGGTCACCTGTTCACGTCGGCTCAGGTTCACGGCTTCTCCCCGCGGGTCAGTCGCTGGATCGGCAGCACGCAGGCCAGCACCAACAGCATCAGGACGACAGCAAGCGCGGAGGCGAGCCCGACCTGACGCTGCGAGAAGGCCAGCCGATAGATCTCCAAACCAGGAACGGTGGTCTGGAGACCAGGACCGCCGCTGGTGGAGATGTAGACGATGTCAAAGCTGGCCAGCGCGGCGATGATCGTCACGGTGAGGCAGACCCCGATCTCCTGACGCAGGCTGGGCAGGGTCACGGCGAGGAACTCGCGGACCGGCCCGGCGCCGTCCAGGCGGGCGGCCTCGTAGAGCGCCGGATCGATCTTGCTCATGCCGGTGACGAGCAGGATCGTGCAGAGGCCGAGCAGGACCCAGGCGCCGATCACGCCCACGGCGGGCAGCGCCGTGTCGAAGTCGCCCAGCCAGGCGCGGGCAAGGCCGCCCAGGCCAACGGCGCGCAGCACCTGGTTGATCAGCCCGTTCGACGAGAGTAGCCAGCTCCACGCGATACCGGCCGCCACCAGAGGAATGACCTGTGGCAGGAACAGGATCGTCCGGACGACGGTCCCGAACGCGCCGGTGGTGATCCGGCGAACCATGCTCGCCACCAGCAGCCCGAGGGCGACCGGGATGAAGCTGAAGAAGACGATCAGGATGACCGCGTTGCCGATGATTTTCAGCAGGTCGCTGTCGGTGAACACGGTGACGTAGTTGTCCAGTCCCGCCCAGCGGGCCACACCGATGCCGTTCCAGTCGTAGAGCGAGTACTGGACGGTCAGCGCGAGGGGGCGTAGGACGAACACCGCGTACATCACCAGGGCGGGCAGAACGTACAACCAGCCGGTCCCGGCCGCGCGGGCCCACCGACGTCGGTGACCACCGGCGCCGCGCCGGGGGACGTGGGTGGGCCGGCGGCGGCCACGGTGGGGCCGACGACCAGCATGGTGAGGC